>CP128857.1:3688517-3995893 GCA_030388725.1 Prodigiosinella aquatilis | reverse complement strand
TTGCAGAGGCTTACCCAAAAGGCGCTGGCTAGCCTGCACTGGGAGATCGCGTGATGAATCAACGTGATTACATCACACTGCGTATCATCAATGCATGCCTGCGGGAGAACGTCTCCGGCTCAGGATGCCGCGCATTACGCTGGTCTTACTGCGCTACTCAACTGCTACATTCGTGAATTTGCTCAACCACAAGGGGAGGTGTGTCTGGCCTCACACGGCAATATCCCCCAGGGTTGCCTTATCACGATGCTTGTCTGCACTGGCTGACGCACTATCTGGATCGGTTAGTTCCGGGGGTTTTGCACGCCTTCTTTGCTGAGGGCATTATTTTTGAGCCTCATCTGCAAAATGTGTTGGTTGGATTTGAAAACCATCTGCCAACCCAGATTTGGGTTCGTGATCTGGAGGGTACCAAACTGGTGAGTGAATGCTGGCCGGAGAGCCAACTGGCCGATATGTCTGCGCGTGCGCGTCAGTCGGTCTGGTATTCCCGGGAAAAAGGCTGGAACCGCGTCGCCTATTGCCTGTTCATTAATCATCTTTCCGAGGCCATTTTTCATCTGTCAGACGGCGATCGTGTGCTTGAACAACAGCTCTGGAATGTGCTCAGTGCACAACTGGAAACCTGGCAACAGGAACCAGAAATCGCCGCTATGCTGGCGGGCGCGCCTATCCCTTCGAAAAATAATCTGCGTACCCGGCTATTACAGCGGGCTGATAAGTTAGCTGATTATACCTTGATGGACCATCCGATAAGGAGCCGGCAATGACGCCTCGTGTTTATCAGACGCTGCGTGAATTGCAGCAACGCCGTACCGTTCCTTTTTGCGGTTATGTGTATGATTTGGACTCACTACGATCACATATTCAAACTATGCGCTCCGCTCTGCCGGAAGGTTGTGAGTTGTTTTACGCAGCGAAAGCCAATCCTGACGAGCAGATCCTGAATACTCTGGATAAGTGGGTGGATGGATTTGAGGCAGCTTCCGGCGGTGAGTTAGCCTGGTTAAAGCAACATGTTCCGGGTCGGTCATTGATTTTTGGTGGACCGGGAAAACTGATTTCAGAGCTGGAGCTGGCCGTCCGCCATGAGATTGATGCCATTCATGTCGAAAGTCTTACCGAGCTAAACCGGCTGGAGGCGTTGGCGCAACAAACGCAGCAGAGGGTAAATATTTTACTCAGAATGAACATTCCGTTGCCGGGCATTGAGGGGACGCGCTTGATGATGGGCGGCAAGCCCACGCCTTTCGGGCTGGATGTGGACGAGCTTCCCCAGGCTTTACATATCGTGAAGGCTTCCTCCTGGTTACAGCTCAAGGGGTTTCATTTCCATTTAATGTCCCATCAGTTGGATATTGAGCTCCATCTTGCATTAATGCAGCGCTATCTGCGTCAGGTAAAGGCGTGGTGTCGCGAGTTTGCGCTTGAAGTGCAGCTGGTTAATGTCGGCGGCGGGATCGGCATCAATTACCAGGATCCGACGCGTCATTTTGACTGGCCTGCCTTTTGTGCGCGTTTACCGCACACTATTGCTGCTTGCGATGCACAACATCTGACACTGCGTTTTGAGTGTGGCCGCTATATTAGCGCAGGGTGTGGTTATTACGTGATGGAAGTGCTGGATGTGAAGAAAAATCTAGGCGAATGGTTTGCCATTGGTCATGGTGGTACGCATCATTTTCGCACGCCCGCCGCGCAGGGGCATGATCATCCTGTCACCGTGTTAAGACGAGAACACCGGCCTGCGGTGATCGAAAACCAGCGGGTGACGATGGTGGGGCAACTGTGTACGCCGAAGGATGTGCTGGCTCGCCAGCAACCTGTTGCGGCACTTGCACCGGGTGACTGGCTGGTATTCAGTCTTGCTGGTGCCTATGCCTGGAATATTTCTCACCAGAATTTCCTGATGCACAGCCCACCCGAGATGATATGGCTTGACTGACGATGTCACGATGGGCCGGTCAGGTTGATTCGCCCGCTTGTGGTGGCGTATTTTCTGTTTTTTCTTCCTGTGTCTAATAGATTTCAGGATGAGGGAGGGCGGCGAGAGAATGAATACCGCCGAGCTTACGTCAGTAAGTGATTCGGGGCGTGAACGCGGCCAAAACGCACCGGCAACGTGAAGGATGACAGATATATAGTGCTGATATTCACTTTTTTAACATGAGATAACGATGAACAGAGCAATCTGGTTTTTGATTTCAGTGGTGATGTTGTTGTCACCGGCGCTAAGTACCGCATCACCGCTCACGGTAGTGGATATGGCGGGGCGAAAAGTAACACTTAATGTGCCGGTATCACGGGTAATACTCGGCGACAGCCGTATGTTGTTGGCGATGAACATTATTCACCCGGATGCACCTCTGAGCGACATTGTTGCCTGGGATGACTCACTTATTCGCCGGGCGCCGGATATGGCACGCCATTATCAGCAGCGTTATCCGCAATTGAGCAAAATTACCGTTTTTGATAACCCCTATCGCAGCGGCTTTAGCGTCGAACGTGCACTTCTTTTACGGCCTGATCTGATTATTTTTGACACTGGCCTGCTGCCCAGACTGCGCGATAGCGGGACACTGTCACTGTTGGCAAAAAGTGGTATTGCGGTGATATTTATTGATTTCAGGCATCAGCCGCTGACGAACACCTTGGCCAGTATTCGTCTGCTTGGCCAGGTTTTTGCGCAGCCGCAAAATGCGCAACGCTTTATCACGCGCTACCAGCAGTTGCTTGAGCGTGTGCAGCACCGTATTGCTCAGATCCCTCAGACGCAGTGGCCAGGTGTCATATTTGAGAACCATGCCGGTATGACGGGCGACATGTGCTGCGCCGTTTTTGGGCGTAACAGTTTTGGACAGTTTGTCACGGCGGCAGGCGGACGTAATCTTGTCGAAAACAAGGTCCCCGAGCAAGGGGCGAATATTAACGTCGAGCAATTGATTACGGACAATCCAGACTATTATCTGCTGAGCGGGGCAGACTGGCGCCAGCGCGGCAGTAAATCGCTCGCGGTTCCTTTGGGTTATGAGGCATCACGAGAAACGGCGTTACCGAAACTTCAGCACCTGATGACTCGCACTGGGTTCTCGGTTCTCAAAGCGGTGCGAGATAAGAAGGTGATGGCGATTTATCATCAATTCTACGATAGCCCTTTTAACGTGATTGCGCTTGAAGCGATGGCGAAGTTTTTCCACCCACAGCACTTTGCGGATGTTGATCCACACAATGATCTGGTGGCCTTTTATCGAGAGTTTACCGGCGTGGATTACTCAGGCTTATTCTTTCTAACGCTCCAGTAATAAGGCCAGCCCGTAGCGGGCTGGCTGTATTGAGACCGCGGTCAGAACTTATAACTCAGTCCAACCGTCACCGAACGGCCTGGCGCAGGCTGTTGTCCCCATGGGCTGGTGTCAATGCCTCGAAACCAGTAGTCTTCATCAAACAGGTTGTTCACACTGACATAACCACTGAGCAGGTTTCGTCCGGATTTCCACAGGTCGCGACTAATCTGTGCATTCCATACCCAGTAGGATGGCATTTCACCCGCCGAGCCGTTGGCATTTTCATTAACCGTGTTAGCCGTATCCGAGAAGGATTTACTGAAGTAGTAACCGGCCAGTGTAAACGTGGTTTCACGCCATTCATAGCTACCATCAAGTGTAATTTGGTGGCGCGAAGCGTAAGGCACTTTGTTGTTTTTGTACTGTCCATTCATCTGTTCTGCATCAAGATAAGCATAACCGGCGTGCAGCTTCAGGCCCTGAACAACTTGTGGCTGCCAATAACCTTCCAGCTCAATCCCCTGATGGCGCGTTTTGCCGATATTTTCATAGGTATCATTGGTGCTGTTATAGGAAACCTGATCGTTGTAATCGATACGATACAGACCGGCATTCAGGCTGATATTCGTCGCTGGGGTGTAACGGACGCCACTTTCATAGTTCCAGGAAAGTTCAGACGTTACGTCGCCGCCTTTAACTATCTGGGTGGCCTGTGCCGGGCGCAGGCTTTTCTGTGCATTGGCATACAAGAACCACGCTGGCGTCATCTGGTAGCCTAGGGTTAGACCAGGCAACCACTGTTCATCGGGTGCGGACGTATTTAAGCCGGAAACACTATCCCGGTACTTTTCACTAATGTGCTCATAGCGTATACCTGGGGTAATGGTCAGACTATCGTCAAAGAGTTTTACCGCGTTACTGATGTAACCGGCCCAGGCTTTGTCATCAAAATGCCAGTCACGAGTGGTAGTGGTGGTACCCGTTGCCAGCGTGCGTTGGTTCACCTGATAGTCTATTTTTTCCTGGATGAAACGGGTGCCGAGGATCCATTGCTGGTTCACATTGTCACCATCAATATTCAGGCTCAAGCGGGGTTCTGTACCCCAGACTTTAAAATTACGCGGCGAGTTTTGCACAATATCGGCTGGCAAAGACGGATTCCAGGTCTGGCCGGAAACGCGACTCATGCCCACATGAAAATCGCGGTCAGACTCATGTCCGAAAAACATCCAGTTCAACTCGGCGGAGTCGATAAAGCCCAGCGAACCGAGTTGCTGATTATAGACCGCGCTGTAGAGCTTGGTGTGCCCATCATAATCATCCCAGGGGCGGGTGCTTTGGCGGCGATTGGCGTTGTAGTCTGCGGTAGTCAGTGCGCCAGCCAGATCAGCATGTGCATCGTAATATTGATAAGAAAGGTCAAGGGTGGTGTCTTCGTTGATGTTCCACAGGCCGCGCAGGTGGTAGTTTTGGACTTTACTGGCGCTATGGTCGCGGAAGGAGTTCCCCTTGACCTGGTTTAGTTCCACCTGCAAACCAAAATCGTCGTTGACCATTCCACCGGTACGCAGGTAAGTATCCCAGAGATTTTTCCCGCGTCCGTAAAAAGTCGCTCGTTCAGTAATCTCATTTTCCCACGCCACCGGGATCGGTTTGCTGATGAGGTTAATCACACCGCCAACGTTGTTAGGGCCGTATTGGACGGCGGCACCGCCACGCACCACATCAATACGCTCGATAGTGGAGAAACTCACCGGGAACAGTGACATTCCCTCTTGGCCGTAAGGCGCCAGCGCCAGGGGGATGCCATCCTGCAGAATCTGGGTGCGACCGCTACGGCTGTCATAGAGACCGCGAACCGAAATCTGGGGTAAAATCCCGGTTCCGGTTTCATCCTGAATTTTTACCCCTGGCACGCGCTGCAAGGCATCATCCAGTGTCCGGTTTGCGTCTTTGTGCAGTTGCTCCTGAGTAATCACCGTACGGTTTCCGGGCCAGGTTTTCACTTCGTCGGCCCCGGAGTCACCCAGTATGTTGCCATTAACGGTGATGGTTTCTTCTTTTGCCAGTGCGGTATTACTGCATAGAATTAAAGCAATAACGCTGGCAATACGACTATATTGCATTAGCACAATCCTTTTATGTTAATGATAATTATTCGCATAATAATATTTAGAATTATTATCAGATAAAAAGGATTATTTTACATTTATTCACCTTTCCTAACGCTGGCGATCTTCCAGACTCAACTTGTGGGATTTTAACGCGCGTATTTACAGTATGTTCATATCCTTTGTGCTGATAACCCCACACTTGCTCCAACAAACTTAGATAAGAAAAAACCTTGCCGAGCATGGGGAAAGATTTTTCCAGATAGTCATCGTCGTCCCGTTCATGATAATTGGCGTGTAGCGTCTGCCAATAAATCTCCAGCCCGTCAACGCCAGGTAGCATCAACGCACCCCCAACCACTCAAAAAGATCGCTATTGCTTGCTTGCATTACGCTAATGACGTGCGAGTATGATTATCTTCTCACCCTCATCTATTTTTTCGCTGAACAGGAAAATCACAATGGCAGATAACAATTATCAACCACCAAAGGTCTGGACATGGGATAGTGGCAGCGGAGGTAGCTGGGCGAACATTAATCGCCCTACGGCGGGTGCTACGCATGAGGCGACTTTGCCCATTGGCAAACATCCGCTGCAGCTATACTCATTGGGCACGCCCAATGGTCAGAAGGTTACTATACTGCTTGAAGAATTGTTGGCGCTGGGGGAGCAAGGGGCGGAGTATGATGCCCACCTGATTGTTATTAGTGAGGGGGCGCAGTTCTCAAGTGGCTTTGTCGCGGTGAATCCCAATTCTAAAATACCGGCGCTGATGGATTATTCAGCAACGCCGTCCATACGGGTGTTTGAGTCAGGTGCCATCCTGCTTTATCTTGCCGAGAAGTTCGGCCATTTTCTGCCGCAATCCCTTGCCGCCCGTACCGAAGCACTAAACTGGTTGTTCTGGCTACAAGGCGCAGCACCCTACCTGGGGGGCGGTTTTGGTCACTTTTATCACTATGCTCCTGTCAAAATTGAATATGCTATTAACCGTTTCACCATGGAGGTTAAGCGTCAGCTCGATCTACTCAATAGACAACTGCAAGATCATCACTATATCGCAGGCGATGAGTATTCGATTGCCGACATGTCCATTTGGCCGTGGTACGGTAATTTGGTTCAAGGGCTGCAATATGAGGCTGGCGAATTTCTGGATGTGAAGTCTTACCCACATCTGCTGCGCTGGACGCTGGAAATTGCTGAACGTCCTGCGGTTAAGCGTGGGCGTATCGTCAATAAAACCGGGGGAGAACCTGGCAAGCAGCTTGCTGAACGCCATGATGCCTCGGATTTTGACGGTCTATCCATCGGATAATAACACCGGGAAAATCCACCGCGAGAAGTCAGTTAACCCGCACTTTTTGTCAGTCAGATGCTGTTATGATTCAAGGAAAACAAAATGTTAAAATTTTACTTTCATCCCACGCCGAATCCAATGAAAGTGGCTCTTTTTCTGGAAGAAAGTGGTCTACCTTACGAGCTCATCCCGGTCGATACCCTTAAAGGTGAACAGCATTTGCCTGCTTTTCGCCAAATCAATCCGAATGGAAAATTGCCCGCCATTGACGACAATGGCACTGTCGTTTTCGATTCTAATGCGATTCTGCTGTATCTTGCCGAAAAGACGACGAGTTTCCTTGGCCAGCCTGAGGATCGGGGCGCGTTGTTATCCTGGCTGATGTTTATTGCCACTGGATTAGGCCCTTTTTCGGGGCAATCTGTACATTTCCAGCGCATGGCACCAGAACCGATTCCTTATGCGATTAATCGCTACCGTCGTGAAGCAGAACGTCATTACGCGATCCTCGATGAGCATCTGAAAAATCGTGAGTTCATGGTAGGTAACAGCTATACCATTGTTGATATGGCGGCATGGGGTTGGATAGATCGCGTTGCAATGGTTCTTGACGACAAAGCGCTGCAAAGGTTTCCTAATCTGTCTCGCTGGTTTAAACATATTGATAGCCGCCCTGCTGTTGGGCGCGCCCGCGCAGTGGGTAAAGATGTGCAATTCAAGAGTGAACGCGATGAGGTCGCTCTGCGTGCTCTGTTCCCGCAGAACTTCACCCATTAACGACGGATATTCATCACCACCGATCGCCATTCCTTAATTTCAAGACAATATAGCTGCTGTCCACTCTGTATGGTATGCCGGTTATTTCTCTGCCACTGGTTTTGGCAGGCATTGAACGTTACTCGTTCCGGCTGGTGGATATTCATCTGCACATTGGTTCTGGTGTGGATTATGGTCAAATGATGAAGAGCGTATCGGGCTAATAAACAGGTATAGCGATGATTTGTCGCTATACCTGAATGCGGATTAACGCCGATGGTGGTTTGTCATTGATTGTCGGGGGTCTGAAGCGTAGGGACCCGGTAGCACAGATTCCCTGATTTTCAGTTCCCCGGTGAATGGGGAAAGCGGTTTGACAGCCTCTTCGGCAATCAGCTTCAGCGCTTGTGTGATGGCCGCGCTGATCATCTCTTCTATCGGTAGATAAACAGTAGACAAGGAGGGATGCAGGTAAGCCGCGTTAGGTTCATCATCAAATCCAAACAGAGACAGATCCTGCGGCAGCTGTTTGCCCACTTCGATAAAGGCCTTCATCGCCCCGACAATCATGTCGTCATTGCTGGCAAACAGTGCAGTGAAGTTGATATTGCGGGCCAGTAGTTCTTGGGCGGCGCGATAGCCGCTGGATACGGTACTGTCGCCATTGGCGATCCATTGTGGATTGAACTTGATCTGGTGGAATGCCAGCGCCTGTCGATAGCCCGCCAGGCGCGTCTGTGCCGTAGGGGTTTGCATCGGCCCGGTGATACAGGCAATTTCCCGATGACCCTGTTTTACCAGGTAATCCACCACCTGAAATACTGCCTGTTGCTGTTCAAAGGATACACAGCGTTCGCGCATCAGCGGGAGGTCACGGTTGATCACCACCAGCGGTACGGTAGCGTTCTTCAGTAATGTCATCAATTCTTCGTCAGACATATGACGCGTGTAGAGAATAATGGCGTCACAGCGGCGATCGGTCAGTAGTTGAATCGCCTGTAATTCATCGTCCGGCGTGTCATGCCCATCGGTGACGATCAAATGCTTGCCACTGGCTTCTGTCAATTCTGCGGCACGGCGCAATAGGCGGCCAAAGTAAGGACCATCGAAATTGGATACTACCAGCCCAATACTGTTGGAACGGCGGTTTGCCAGCGAACGGGCCAGAAAGTTGGGGCGATAACCCAATTCTTTCATTGATTTGAACACAATATCCCGCGTGCTTTGCCTGACCTGTCCAGTGCCGTTGAGCACCCGTGAGACCGTGGCTTTGGAAACCCCCGCGTGATTGGCCACATCAAGCATGGTAATCATGGAAATTCACCTGTTTAGGTTTATCGCTAAGATCCTTTATTTTAACACAAGCGGTGTCGGATAGCCGTGACCATCCCCAGATTTGCAGCCGTACTGGTAAGTTAAACCGCCTGAATTCGCCGCGTTATCTGTGTGGCTGGAAATGGTATCCCAGGTTTTCCTTAATGGTTGGCTTCCGCCGATGCTTTCAGCAGATCGTCAGATATGGCATGGCGCAGATTGTTTTTTCGCAGATGATCCAAATAGATCAGTACGGTTTACACCATCAGGCTATGACTTCATTTGGGGGTTGATATTTTTTTAGCCACCGTCAGGTTGTTTACCGAATGACGACGGATAAGCGTAGGGTGGAACAGGTTGATTACGTTGGGTAACGGCGTGTTATTGGCCAACGCTAATGCCATTTGGGCCGCCTGCGTCGCCATGGTGACAATCGGGTAACGGATGGTGGTAAGCCGGGGACGTAAATAACGCGACAGCAGGACATCATCAAAGCCTATCAGCGAAATATCCTGGGGTACGTCAATGCTATTATCGCTCAGCACTGATAGTGCGCCAGCCGCCATCGGGTCGTTATAGCAGGTCACGGCAGTGATGGGTTTACCACGTACCAGCAGTTCCGTCATCGTCTGTTCACCACCGGTTTCATCAGGTTCTCCGTAGGCAACCAACTGCTCATCAAACGGAATACTGCTTTCTGCCAGCGCGTCTTTATACCCCAGTAAACGGTCAGCCGCGTCGGAAATCGGGTGATTGGAACAAAGCAGGCCAATCTGGCGGTGTCCTTGCTGAATCAGATGGCGAGTAGCGAGCCAGGCACCGTAGCGGTCATCCAGCGCCACGCAACGGGATTCAAATCCGGGCAGAATGCGGTTAATCAACACCATTCCGGGAATTTGCTGCATCAATTGCACCAGTTCTTCATCCGGCAGCATTTTGGCATGGACCACCAACGCCGCACAGCGGTGACGAATCAGTTGCTCAATGGCTTGACGCTCTTTCTGGGCAATATGATAGCCGTTACCAATCAGCAGAAAGTTTCCAGTACGGTAGGCTTCCTGTTCTACGGCTTTCACCATGCTGCCGAAGAAGGGGTCGGAAACGTCAGACACGACCAGCCCTAGTGTTTCCGTGGATTGCTGGGCCAGCGCCCGGGCGTTGGCATTCGGATGGTATTGCAACTGTTGCATGGCATCGAATACCGCGCTACGAGCCTGCTCACTGGCTTTCGGC
The DNA here is from genome assembly GCA_030388725.1 of Prodigiosinella aquatilis. Classification (NCBI taxonomy): domain Bacteria; kingdom Pseudomonadati; phylum Pseudomonadota; class Gammaproteobacteria; order Enterobacterales; family Pectobacteriaceae; genus Prodigiosinella; species Prodigiosinella aquatilis. The sequence continues at coordinate 3,985,897 of CP128857.1, read as the reverse complement.
GAGTGATTAATGACACGTGACACCGTAGCTACTGATACGCCTGCCAGTTTGGCAACATCCTTAATCGTAGCCATTATGTCTTCCCGGGTTATCTCTGTGTTGAGGATTGAACGAACCTGAATAAAGCGTTTATAACGTTGTGCCGCTCTGTGCAGTGTCACGAAAAAAATGCGTTACTGCAAGGGGTTGGGATCGCAACTTCAGCAGGTATCCTGCCACTGTCGTGGTAAATCAGGCCGTAGATTATCCGACGTTACAGGTTGGTTATTACATGATTCAGTATAATTTTACAGTTGGTTGCACTTCGAGCAGTTATCTTTCGATTATGCGCTAGTGAATTACGATGACTCTCTCTAGAGTAATAAGTCCCAGAGGTATTGATGGGTGACAAATCGATGTGTTCATCACATTGGACCATTCAAATTGCACCAACCTACGCAGATGCGTAGGTTTTTTTTTGCCGGTACTTATTTACATGATAACGGCAAGCAAACATAGACCATTAATACAGGCAAATGGACGCGCCAAAATAAGGACAAACGCAAATTGGGTTGCGCCGGGTTGGGCACATTATTCAGCGCCTTTTCTCTGTTTATTATGGTGACTATCAAGTAGCTGTAGTATTTTGAGCCGCTCGTTATTTACCTAATCCATTTTGAACCATCACGTATACGGCAACGCCAATTCAGGTCATGTCGTTTATTACATAAGGGGGTGGGATGATTTTTACCTTTTTACGTTGGTTATTACGGCACCTGTACCGTATTCGTATTACCGGTGACGAGGTTTTTTCCCAACATTCGAGGTTATTAATTACCCCGAACCATGTTTCGTTTCTTGATGGCGTATTGTTGGTGCTGTTTCTGCCGGTAAACGTCAAACCGGTATTTGCCATCTATTCTCACATTTCTGAGCGCTGGTTTATGCGCTGGCTTCAGCACTATATTGACTTTGTGCCGCTGGACCCCACCAAGCCGTTGGCGCTCAAACGGCTAATCCGTATTGTGGAACAGGGGCGTCCGGTGGTGGTGTTTCCGGAAGGGCGCATTACTGTCACCGGTTCATTGATGAAAATATACAGTGGTGCCGCGTTTGTGGCAGCACGCGCCGGTGCCGTGGTGGTTCCGGTACGACTGGAAGGGCCGGAGTTTACCCCGTTGAGCCGCTTGGCTGGCGTGGTCAAATACCGGATGTTTCCGCCGATCTCCATTCATTTCCTGCCTCCAGTACCATTACCGATGCCGACAGCAGAGACCGCCAGAGCCCGCCGTGAACTGGCCGGACAGCATCTGCACCGGATTATGATGGAGGCCCGCATGGCGATCCGCCCGCCGCATACGTTGTATCAGGCGTTTCTTGCCGCCTGCTCCCGCTATGGCTACAGTTCGGCCAGTATTGAGGATATTGCATTCAAAGAAGACAGCTATCAGTCGCTGCTGAAAAAATCGCTGGGCGTATCGCGCATTCTGCGGCGGTTTACCACCGAAAAAGAGCATGTCGGTTTGCTATTGCCGAATACCACCATCACGGCGGCGGTGATCCTGGGCGCGTCGCTGAGTGGTCGCGTGCCGGCAATGCTGAATTACACCACCGGTGCCAAAGGGTTGCGAAGTGCGGTAACTGCGGCTTCTATCAAAACCATTGTTACGTCCCGCCAGTTTCTGGAAAAGGGTAAGCTGACCAACTTGCCATCACAGGTTTCTGAAGCCAACTGGGTGTATCTGGAAGATTTGAAAGGGGCCGTCACGCTGAGCGACAAACTGTGGATCCTGTTTCATCTGTTGTTTCCGGTGCGAGCCATGAGCTTCCAGCAACCGGACGATGTGGCGATGATTCTGTTTACCTCCGGTTCGGAAGGCAACCCGAAAGGTGTGGTGCATTCTCATGACAGTCTGCTGGCTAATGTTGAGCAGATTCGCACCATTGCCGACTTTACGCCCCACGATCGCTTTATGTCGGCATTACCGTTGTTTCATGCTTTCGGGCTGACGGTCGGACTTTTGACACCGCTGATGACTGGTGCACGGGTATTTCTCTACCCCAGCCCTCTGCATTATCGTGTAGTTCCAGAGCTGGTTTATGATCGCAATTGTACCGTCCTGTTCGGCACATCCACCTTTCTGGGGCATTATGCCCGTTTTGCGCATCCGTATGATTTTGCCCGCTTGCGCTATGTGGTGGCGGGAGCGGAGAAATTGTCAGAAAGCACACGCCACCTTTGGCAGGATAAGTTTGGTATTCGCATTCTGGAAGGCTACGGGGTGACAGAGTGTGCACCCGTGGTGGCGATTAATGTCCCGATGGCGGCGAAAATTCATACTGTTGGCCGCTTGTTGCCGGGGATGGAAGCGCGTCTGATTGATGTGGACGGCATCGCTCATGGCGGCCGTTTGCAACTGCGTGGCCCGAATATGATGAAGGGTTATCTGCGGGTCGAACATCCTGGCGAACTGGAAATACCAATGGCTGAAAATGCCGCAGGTCATCAGGCGGAGGGCTGGTATGACACGGGTGATATTGCCAACCTGGACGATCAAGGCTTCTGTAGCATCGTCGGCCGGGTTAAACGTTTCGCCAAACTGGCGGGGGAAATGGTGTCGTTGGAAAGTGTAGAACTTCTGGCTTTGCAGGTCTCACCCGATGGGCAACATGCCGCCAGCGCCAAAAATGACAGCAGCAAAGGAGAAGCCGTGGTGTTGTTTACGACGGATGCCGAACTGACGCGCGAACGTTTACTGGCGCAGGCACGCCATAGCGGTATACCAGAGCTGGTTGTGCCGCGAGATATCCGGCATATGAAGGCGTTGCCGCTGTTGGGTAGCGGTAAACCGGATTTCGTGACGCTGCGGCAAATGGCAGAGCAATCGGAGCAGACGCTATGAGTAGCGTTCCAGAGAACGCCACATCGCTATTTTCCCGTAGTATGAAGGCGGTTATGGTAGCGCAGTTTTTCTCCGCTTTTGGCGACAATGCCTTGTTGTTCGCCACGTTGGCGTTGGTGAAATTCCTACATTATCCCAACTGGAGCCAGCCTTTTCTGCAAATGGGATTTGTGGCGGCTTACATCATTCTGGCTCCGTTTGTTGGCCAGTTTGCTGACAGTATTGCCAAAGGTCGGGTCATGATGTTGTCGAACGGACTGAAACTGGCGGGCGCGTTAGTGATCTGTTTCGGAGGGAGCCCTTTTTTGGGCTATACGTTGGTGGGGTTGGGGGCGGCGGGCTATTCTCCGGCAAAGTACGGTATCTTGGGAGAAATCACCTGTGGCAACCAACTGGTAAAAGCCAATGGACTGATGGAAGCATCGACCATCGCTGCTATTCTGATCGGCTCGGTGGCAGGTGGTGTACTGGCTGACTGGAATATTTATGGCGCACTGGCGCTCTGTGTGCTGGTGTATGGCATTGCGCTGGTGGCTAACCTGCTGATTCCCCGTTTGCCTGCGGCACGCCCCGGTGCATCGTGGCATCCGTGGCGGATGACACTGGCGTTTTTTCTGCCAGTAGGGTGTTATGGCGCAATGGTGAGACGCGGTTTACGCTGGTCGGGACCAGTATGTTTTGGGGGGCGGGTGTTACACTACGTTTTTTACTGGTGCTGTGGGTGCCGCTGGCGCTCGGTATCAGTGATAACTCGACACCGACGCTGCTGAACGCGATAGTCGCCGTCGGGATTGTGCTCGGCGCCGCCGCTGCCGGGCGTCTGGTGACGCTGAATACGGTTTGGCGTTGTCTGCCAGCGGGTTTGTTGATTGGCGTGATGGTGGTGATTTTTATCCTGCAACACAGTCTGCTGAATGCTTATGTTTGTCTGATTATTCTGGGGGCGCTGGGAGGATTTTTCATTGTGCCGCTCAATGCACTACTGCAAGAGCGGGGTCAGGCGAGTGTTGGTGCGGGGCACGCTATTGCGGTGCAAAATCTGGGGGAAAACAGCGCCATGTTACTGATGCTGGCACTGTATTCACTCGTGGTTAAATTAGGCGTATCTATTATCGTTATCGGAATCGGTTTCGGTATATTGTTCGCGCTGGCGATGGTTGCACTTTGGGCCTGGTTAATCGTGACCAAACGGCGTAATAATTAACAACAACGGGGCAAATCACATCGTGCTGAATATATTACCGGAAGAGTTGATATGAATCTTATATGGCATGACTGGGGTATTGATGATCTCAATCTCTATTCGTTACATGACATTCTATTGCTGCGTAATCAGGTGTTTGTGGTCGAGCAACACTGTCCATATCAGGATATCGACGGCAGAGATCTAACGGTCGGTAACCGTCATGTAACGGCCTACCAAAACGGTAAATTGGTGGCCTATGCCCGCATACTGGCTCCTCATTCAGACCATGATGCAGTGAAAATCGGCAGAGTAATTGTCGCATCACCGGCAAGAGGGGAACATGTTGGACATCAATTGATGGAACACGTTTTGATCGTCAGCGCTCGTCACTGGCCGAAGAAGCCGCTGTTTCTCTCCGCACAGGTCCATTTGCAGCGCTTTTACAGTCAGTTCGGTTTTATGACCACTGGCGACGTCTATGATGAAGACGGTATTCCCCATATTGATATGCGGACGACGCTTTAACGATCTGTCTGGTCTCTCTGATGTGATGTTATTACCGCATCTTAGCGAAAAAATAGCCCCCGGCGTGGGTGCCGAGGGTTAATAGCGGGATATCAGCAATGACGCAATTAGCTGGCTGAATGGGAAATCTTACTGCCCAGTTTCTCCACATCCTGACCAAAGCCGCGTGTGGTATTACAGCCGCTTAACGTTGTGGTCATCAACAGCACTACCGCCAGTAATTTCATTATTTTCATAATTGTTACCTGTTATCTCGGTTTGAATTCTGTGCCCACTTTGTCATATTTCAGCAAGGAAATTCAATATGGTGTGGTGAGCTACTCAAGGTACTCGTGTGTTTCAGCTATTTCCGATAAACCAAGGATACCGCCTGATATCACTGAGGTTATCGTCATTCATCGTCCAGAAACAGTTCCAGCAATGAATTAAGAAACAGTTTTCCGTGTTCGGTAATCTGCCAGTGGCTGTCTGTTTCGATCACATATCCCTGTGTGATCGCCATCTCGATCTGTGGCCGGATGGTATCTTCCGTTAACCCGGTATAGGCAATGAAATCCGCACGTGGCGCAGGTTCCAGCAGACGAAAACGGTTCATGAAAAACTCAAACGGGCGCTCCTTGGCAGCAACATCATTCGTCTGGTGCAGGTAATTCCCTTGCATATAGCCGCGTGGATGCCGGGTTTTAACGGTACGCATAATCCGCCCATCCATAAATGTCAGTTTGCCATGCGCACCGCAGCCAATACCCAAATAGTCGCCGAAACGCCAGTAGTTGAGGTTATGTTGGCACTGGTAGCCCGGTTTGGCATAGGCGGAGGTTTCGTATTGTTGATAGCCTGCATGACTCAGTAACTGGTGACCACGTTCGAAAATTTCCCACAAGGCGTCATCGTCCGGCAAGGCGGGGGGCGCGAGCCAAATAGCGTGTTGGGCTCGATTGTGAGCTGATACCACGACAGATGCGGTGGATTAAGTGCTATCGCCTGGTGTAGATCGTCCAGTGCATCTTCCAGCGATTGATCCGGCAAGCCGTGCATCAGATCAAGATTGAAACTGCGTAAACCAAGTTCTGATGCTAATTGTGCCGCACGTTTGGCCTCTTGTGGGCCGTGAATGCGCCCTAGTCGGGTCAGTTTTTCCGCACTGAAACTCTGCACACCGATGGAAATGCGATTAATGCCCGCGCGCTGGTAGCCACTGAAGCGTTCGGCTTCTACTGTTCCGGGATTGGCCTCCATGGTAACTTCGGCGTTTTCCTCCAGTGGTAAGCGCGCCCGTACACCGTCCAGCAAATGTTGCATGGCGTCGGCGCTGAGTAGACTGGGGGTGCCGCCGCCAATAAAAATGGAATGCAGAGGCCGACCGCTGGCAAGCGGTAAATCGGCATCCAGATCCGCTAGCAGATGTTCCACGTATTCCTGATGTGGTACATCACCTTTCAACGCGTGAGAATTGAAGTCGCAGTACGGGCACTTCTGTACACACCAGGGAATATGAATGTACAAGCTGAGTGGCGGTAGCTTAAGCATGGCGCAATGCGTCCAGCAGCAGGCGTAATGCCTGTCCACGGTGTGAATGGAGGTTCTTTTCGGCGCGGCTCAGTTCGGCGGAAGTTTTTCCCAGTTCAGGAACATAAAAGATTGGATCGTAACCGAATCCGCCTTCTCCAGCAGCAGCATGGGTGATGATGCCGGGCCAGCGTCCATGACACACCAGTGGTGTTGGATCTTCCGCGTGACGCAAATAGACCAGTACACAGTGGAAACTGGCGGATCGCTGTTCATCTGGCACGTCTTTCAGCGTGACTAACAGTTTCTCCAGATTTTGCCGGTCACTGGCTGCATCTCCGGCGTAGCGGGCAGAGTAGATCCCCGGTGCGCCACCCAATGCGTCAACTGCCAGACCAGAGTCATCGGCAATGGCGGGTAAACCCGTGATTTTTGCGGCATGGCGTGCCTTCAGAATCGCGTTCTCAATGAAAGTCAGGCCGGTTTCTTCGGCAGAATCGACACCCAGTTCGGTTTGCGCCACGATATCCAGACCAAAAGCTGTCAGTAGACTGGCGAGTTCACGCACCTTACCGGTATTACCCGTAGCCAAAACCACTTTTTGCATGTGTTATTCCTGCGATGTTATTGAATAAGTTCCGCGACAGTCGCCGGGATAGTTTGCGGATTAACGATTTTAATCTGCTTATGACGCCCAAGTTCACCTTTTTCGATCGTTACCAACCCTTTGGCGACGCGAAACTGCTTGGCGAGAAATTTGATCAGATGCGCATTGGCCTGGCCGTCAACCGGCGAGGCGGTAATGGCGACTTTCAGTTCGTCGCCATGTAAACCGACAATGAGGTCGCGGCTGGCTTTCGGCTGGATATACAGTTGAATTACCAGCCCATTGTCGCAGCGAGTAACGGCACTCACAGCAGGAACCACAGCCCCGGAAACAGATCCATGCCCAGATAATTCAGCATGTACAGAATCAGGATAACCACCATGGCTGAGAAATCCAGCCCGCCCATCACCGGCAGAATACGGCGGATCGGCGACATCATCGGTTCCGTCAGTTGATACAGCAGATAGTCCACCGGGCTACGGCCCTGACTTACCCAGCTCATCAGTGAACGAATGATGATCATCCAGAACACCAGATATCCCGCTGATTTCAGCAGTGACAGCAGACCAACCAGCAGATTCACCGGGCTCAACGAAAATGCCCCTACCTGAATCAGTAACAGTAGCGGATATTTCAGGGTCGTCAGCAGGAAAGCCACCAGTAGCGATGAACTGTCAATCGGGCCCAGTGACGGAATAATCCGACGTAGTGGTCCCACTATCGGTTGGGTCAGCTTCACCACGAGCTGAGAGAGCGGGTTATAAAAATCGCTGCGAGACCACTGCATCCAGATACGTAGCAGCAGTACCATTACATAGAGGTCAACCAACGTTTTGACCAGAAAAGTCAAGGTAAGCATAGAGGCAATAATTCCTTAATTAACAGGGATAATTCCGATGAAATTACCGTCATTAAAACAGCTTTTCCATTTCTTTTGCACGAATTACCGCTGCCTGCATGGCATCGGCAACCGTTTGTGTTAACTGCCGTTCATTAAATACCCGTAAGGCCTCAGCCGTCGTGCCGCCTTTGGAGGTGATATTCTCACGCAGGGTAGCCAGAGACGTTCCAGGGTTGGCTTCGACCAGCGCCGCTGCGCCGCAAGCTGACTGCTGCACGAGCAGGCGTGCGGTATCCGGATCGAACCCTTGACGTATCGCCTCTTCCTGCATGGCTTCCATCAACAGGAAAAAATAGGCTGGAGCGCTGCCCGCCGCTGCAATAATACCGTTAATCTGGGTTTCTTCCTCCACCCAGCACACTTTACCAACACTGCTCATCAGGCTGGCGGTAAACGTCCGATCGGCATCGCTGACCGTTGTCGGGGCGTAAAGGCCGCTCATGCCTTTCCCTACCAGTGATGGCGTATTGGGCATAATCCGCACGATATTTAATTTTTCATCCAGTATGGATTGAAAACGGGCGACACTAATGCCTGCCGCAATCGACAATACCAGCTTGTGACTGAAATCCACCTGCTGTGATAGTGGTTCGCATACGGTTGCCATCAGTTGCGGTTTTACCGCCAGTACGACGACCTCGGCCTGCTGCGCGCAACTGATATTATCATCGCTACTGATGACGCCATAGCGTGCCGCCAACGCATCGCGGTGTAGGGTTGAAGGCGCACATACGCTGATATATTGCGCGGGATACCCGCTATCAACCAAGCCGGCAATAATGGCCTGTGCCATATTCCCCGCTCCAATGAACGCTATTTTACGGTACTCCATACAGATTCTCTTTTTTTCAAATAGTTAAGCGGCTGGTGACGAATAATCACGCGCGCCAAAAATAGCGGTGCCGATCCGAACCAGCGTACTGCCTGCCTCAATTGCCGCCGCCATATCATCCGTCATTCCCATGGACAGCGTGTCGATATGGGGATAGGTAGCCTTGAGCTGTTGAAAAAGTACCGACATCTGCTGGAATACGGCCAACTGGTGCTGGTGATCGGTTTCCGGTGCCGGAATAGCCATCAAACCACGCAGACACATATGGGGCAAAGCCGCAACTTTAGCGGCCAGTTCAGGCAGTTCGTCGACCATAATGCCGGATTTGCTCTGTTCATGGCTGATATTAATCTGTAACAGAACATTGAGCGACGGCAGTGAAGCCGGGCGCTGTTCGCTCAACCGTTGGGCGATACGCAGGCGGTCAATGGTGTGGCACCAGTCAAAGTTCTCCGCGACCAGACGACTTTTATTCGACTGCAACGGACCGATAAAGTGCCATTCCAGTTGTGTCTGTGGTTGGTGTTCCCGGAAGTAATGGATTTTATTCACCCCTTCCTGAACGTAGTTTTCACCAAACGCACGCTGCCCGGCAAGGATGGCTTCTTCGATGGCTGTCACAGGTTTGGTTTTGCTGACAGCAAGCAACGTCACTTCTTCTGGTACCCGCGCGCAATGTTCAACTGCCGCTGAGATTCGCAGCCTGACGTCCTGTAGATTCTGCTGGATAGTGCTCATAGTGAGGTTCGTACTCATAGTTATTCAGGAGGCTTATCTATGGATGTGCATGAATGGGTGAGGTGTAGTGTAAAACAGAATGCCTCTGATCTGCACCTGTGTAGCGGACATCCGCCGGTACAGCGTATTGATGGTGTGCTGAGAATGGACAATAGCATGCCGAACTTGAAATCAGATCAACTGGAATGTTGGTGTGAACGCTGGCTGGAACCTGTTCATCAGCAGCAATTACAACAGTGCGGGCAGGTTGATTGCGCACTCACCTTGCCGGAGGGGCAGCGTTTGCGGGTGAATCTGTTTATGCAACGGCACGGCCTTTCTATTGCACTGCGGTTGATCCCTGCCTCCCATCCTTCGCTTTCCGCGCTGAAAACGCCACCGATTGTCGCGGAGTTGGCTGAGCGTCCAGATGGACTGGTTCTGGTGACCGGCGCCACCGGCAGTGGCAAGTCCACCACATTGGCGGCGATGATCGATGCACTGAACCAGCGGTGTTCACGGCATATCATCACACTGGAAGATCCCATCGAGTTTCTTCATACCAGCCAGCAATGTCTGATTCAGCAGCGTGAAATAGGTCGGCACAGTGAGTCATTTAACGCGGCATTGCGGGCAGCACTGCGAGAAGACCCAGATGTGCTGTTACTGGGGGAATTACGGGATGCCGAGACTATCCGGCTGGCATTGACGGCTGCAGAAACCGGACATCTGGTGCTGGCCACACTACACACCCGTAGCGCTGTGCAGGCGGTAGAACGATTGGTGGATGTGTTTCCCGTCGATGAAAAAGCGTTTGTGCGTACCCAACTGGCAGCGAGTTTACAAGCGGTGGTAGCACAAAAACTGATGCCGGGAGTCGGAGGCGGGCGTATTGCGCTGTTTGAAATATTGATGGTAACGCCTGCCGTTAGTAATCTGATCCGGGAAGGCAAAACCCATCAACTCCCCAGTTTGTTGCAAACCGGTGGGCAATTGGGCATGCAAACCTTTGAGCAAAGCCGTCAGCAGCGTTGTCGGGAAGGCGAATTATAGATAACGATGATGAGTGTCAATTCAACATACGCTATGGCTATTTGCGCCTATCTTGTATCTTTCTTATTTCACTATTGGAAACAGGTATCATCCCATCATCAGATGTCCGCGAGCAGCGGACATCTGATGATGACGCTACGGTAATATAAACATCATGCCTGCGATGTCAGAAGATGCTATTGACCATAACCAATTTGCTCTGGAATGCGCCGCATAATCACTTTACCGTGGCGGATGGAAAGCCGTGCTTTGGCTTGATGTCGTACCGCTTCGTAATCATTTTCCGCATCAAGAATCAGCAGATTTGCCGGACGTCCAACGACAATGCCATAGCGTTCACCCAGATGCATGGCAACGGCGCTGTTATCGGTTACGAAGTCCAGACAACGTTGCAAATCCTGATATCCCATCATATGGCAAATGTGCAATCCGGCATCCAGTATGCGCAGGATGTTTCCGTTGCCCAGCGGATACCAGGGATCTTTGATGGAATCCTGCCCAAAACACACGTTCAGGCCCGCGCGGTCGAGTTCTGCCACTCGGGTGACGCCGCGTCGTTTGGGGAAGGTATCGAAACGTCCTTGCAGGTGAATGCTTTCCGTCGGGCAAGAAATAAAGTTGATGTCTGATAAACGCAGTAGCCGAAACAGTTTGGAGCAGTAGGCATTGTCATAGGAACCCATCGCAACGGTATGACTGGCGGTAACGCGTTGTCCCATACCGCGAACCCGGGCCTCCTCCGCCAATACTTCAAGAAAGCGGGATTGGGGGTCGTCGGTTTCGTCGCAGTGAACGTCAACCAGACAACCGGTGCGTTCAGCCAGGTCCATCAGAAATTTTACCGAACTGACACCCTGCTCACGGGTATTTTCAAAATGTGGAATGCCACCGACGACATCAGCACCCATTTCAATCGCTTGCTCCATTAAGCGGCGACCATTGGCAAACGACTCAATGCCCTCTTGCGGAAACGCCACGATTTGCAGATCGATCAGGCCGCGGGCTTCTTCCTTTACCTCCAGCATGGCCCGCAAAGCGGCCAACGACGGATCAGTAACGTCCACGTGGGTACGTACATGTTGAATGCCGTGATCCCGCAGCATGCCGATCGTGGTATGCGCCCGCTGTTTGATATCATTGTGGGTCATGGTCGCCTTACGTTGGCTCCAACGCTCTATACCTTCAAACAGCGTACCGCTCATGTTCCATTCCGGTTCCCCGGCAGTTAATGTGGCGTCCAGGTGAATATGTGGCTCCACCAGTGGTGGAATGACCAACTGGCCGTTAGCATCAATGGCGTCGCTTTCTGGCGCTAGTCGTCCGGTTTGCGGTTCGATGGCAGCAATCAACCCGTTCTGTAACCGGAGGGTATGGAAACCCTGTTGATGCCGTAGGCTGGCGTTAATCAATTTCATAATAGCTCCTGCTGTTGCGCATTAGACATGCGCCAGACCAGTAAGGCTACTGACGCATTTAACCGAAATTGTGGGTCATTGAGTGATTGCCCGGATCGCTGTTCGATACGCTGTAGTCGCTGATGCAGCGTATTACGGTGGATAGCCAGCCGTTCCGCCGCTTTGATCAGATTACCGTTTTCCTGCAGAACTGCATCCAGTGTTTCAATTAGCAGATCGGGATGTTTTCGGTTGCTTTCGAATAGCATGCCGAGCGTCTCTTTCACAAACTGAGTGACCAGCGCTGGTTCACTTACCGCTGTCAGTAGTTTGAGTACGCCAAGTTCATTGTAATCACACCAGCCTTTTTCCGGTTGCATGCTTTCAGCAACGTCGAGCGCCTGGCGAGCCTCCGTTAATCCCCGTCGATATTGATGAGCCGAAGCCACTACTGATGAAAGACCGCCTAACAGCATCAATGGCTGAATATCGGTGCCGAGAGTTTGCTGCACCTGCTGTAACCACAGTTTGTCTGGCTGAAACAGTACACTATTACTGGGTAACAGCAGAATGTATAAATCTCCCAGCACAATTAACGGTAAAGCGCCTTCAACATCGGCCAGGTACTCTTCCAACCGCTGTTGTACTCGCTGGCGTATCAGTTGAAGTCTGCTTTCGGCAATAGCGGGTGTTTGGGTAGCAAACAAGGTCTGAATGCCGGAAAGCCGTAGTGAGATGACACGATGCGGGCGATCAAGCATCAGTTGCAAGTTATTAGCCCGCAGACTGGCTATATCAATACTGGGGTAGTCGCCGGTGAGCAACTGGACCAGAATGTCGCGCTGTGAACGCAACAAGGTTTCCCGCTGTACCAAGGCAGTACCAATAAGTTGCGTCACGATCACCATCTTGAGCAGGTAAGGTTGCTCAATCAATGGGATACCCAACTGATTCGCCAACATAATCACCGAATCGGGAATAGCGTGAATGAAGGGTTCGCCAGTGAGGATCACCATCCCGGCAATACCGCACTGGTATCCTTCACGCACTAACTGTTGCAGGTTCGCCTCGTCACGAGGATGGTTTATACCGGTCACGAATACCAGTTCCCCGCCCATAACCCACTCAGCAATTCCTTCGTTTTCTGCCACATAATACCAACGTACCGGCCGGTGAATTTTGCTTTGGCCGGCACGCAGCGTTAATTCCTCAAGTCCTGGTAGTACCATAATCTCACTGACGGACAGACTCATGCGCTATTCTCCCTGCGCCGCCACAGAAGGTGTGGCGCGCCTGATGATCATCGTAAGGAGCAGATAGCTGGTTGCGGAGGCGGCAATTCCTACCAACGGCGCAATCCACGGTGAGAAATAGGCCAGCAGTGCGCCGATAGCGTAGGCGCTCAACCCGGTTACATTAAAGCGTGGCAAGACTGTTTGCCGAATGGCGGGGTACTGTCCGCGATAACGAAACCAGTAGTCAGCCATGATGACACCGCCGATCGGGGGAATGATTGACCCCAGTAGTACCAGGAAAGGGATCAGCATTTCATACATACCGCCAAGTGCCAGCAGAATGCCGACTCCCGCGCTGATCAGCGTCAATGTGCGGCGACGTTCGGTACGTAGCAGATGGCAGGCCGCCGCGGAAACGTTGTAAATGGTCGGGCCCTGAATAGTCCACAGATTCAGGCATAGCATGATGACGGCAGCGATAGAAAGCCCTTGTAACATCATGACTGCCACGATATCCGCCTGTTGATAGACAATCGCGCAGTAGGCACCAGAAATAATCATCAGGCCGTTGCCGCCGAGAAAGCTGATCATACTGGCGGTAACGGCAACCTTGCCACTGCGCGCCAGTCGGGTCCAGTTGGTGGCCTGCGTGGCACCGCTGGCAAATGTGCCGAAAACCATGGTAATGGCCACCGACCAGGTCATGGTTTTCGCCGGCATCTTACCTGTCAAACCTTGCCAGCCACCGGCGTCTCCCGTGGCGATCCACATCGATACCACCAGCATGATGAACATCAGTGGTACAGAGATGCGTGACAATATATCCAATCCTTTATAACCCACCAATGCCGTAATGGAAAAACCGAGTCCGAACAGCACCATCAGTGGTTGTGTGAATTCGGCTGGCAACGCCAGCAGTCTGACCAGCGTGATGGCGACTGTCGCGGTGCCCCAGGCATACCAACCCAATTCGGCAAAGCCCAGCAGAAAATCGGAAAGCTTGCTGCCTATTTCGCCAAAGCAGAATCGTCCCATCAGGACAGCGTTCAGCCCGCTGCGCGCGGCAACCAGTGCCAATGACGCAGCATATAAGGCCAGTAGCAGGTTGCCGATAATGGCGATCCACAGCATATCTACAAGCGGAAACGCGACGCCCAGCTTCCCCCCAGCAAACATGGTACCGGTAAAAAAGGTGAAGCTGAACAACACCATGGAAATGGATAATAGCCCTCTGCGGCCCTCTTTCGGGGTTTCGCTTAAGGGAAATTCGGTTTGTTCAGACATGATTTTTCCTCTGGTTCACTCTCTCTGACAGAGATGAAAGCAATAACAATCAGAGGGAATAGAGCAATAAGCGTGCCTATTTTTGTATGTACAGGAAGAGGGCAATCAGCACAATGACTATTGTGCAAAACGCATTGTTTAATGGTTTTTTTTGCTAATTATTGCCCACTTTCTGTGCATTATGCTGAGCAATGCACTGAAGGTGGGCCGCAAAAAAAGAGACCGGTTGATGTTGTATATATCCCTCATCTTGAAGAACGATGAGGATAATCACTCCAATTCAATAATAGTCCTGATTTACATTTCCATACGGCCCTTTTACATAGGGCAGTTTCGTCATGAGTGGTAGTGATGTGTGTTGATCAATTGGCCTGACTCAGCAACGGTGTGTTCTCTTCAATGTGAAACATCCCCATCGCCTGGATCAGCTGACGTGATTGTTCTTCCAGTAACTGTGTCGTGGTGGCGGAGGCTTTTACCAACGAGGCGTTCTGTTGCGCGACCTTGTCGATTTGCGTAAACGCCACATTCACCTGTTCAATGCCGAGATGCTGTTCCTGCGAAGCATACGAAATTTCCTTCATCAGACTGGTAACACGGCTAATTTCCTGAGAGACATCATCCATGGTTTCACCCGCAGTTGATGCCAGATCCAACCCTTCCGACACGCGTGACTGGGAATCCATAATCAGCGTTCGAATCTCTTTGGCCGCCTGGGCACTGTGCTGCGCCAGATTACGCACTTCGCCTGCTACCACCGCAAAGCCTTTACCCTGTTCGCCGGCACGGGCCGCTTCTACCGCCGCATTTAGCGCCAGAATATTGGTCTGGAACGCGATACCATCAATGACGCCCAGAATGTCACTGATACGTTTGGCGCTATTGGAGATTTCCTGCATTTTTTCGATCACATAACAGACCGATTCATTGCCGCGATCGGTCGTGTCAGAGGCTTTATTGGTTAACTGATGCGCCAGCTCGGCATTGTCGGCATTGCGCTTCACAGTGGCACTCAGCTCTTCCAGGCTGGCTGCCGTTTGTTCCAGTGCGGCCACGGATTCCTCCGTGCGTTCAGCCAGATGGCTATTCCCGGCGAACAGCTCCCGGCTGCCATTATCGATCTGAACGCTGGCATCGCGCACTTGGCTGACCGAACCCAGTAGCGCCATTTGCATACGATCAATTGCATCGCTGAGCCGTCCCAGCTCATTGGTTCCTCCTTGTGAGATCCGGTGTGTCAGATCACCGGCAGCGACCAGCTCCAATTGTTCAATGGCGCGATCCAATGGTTTTAACAGCATGTGGCGCAGTGCGACCCAGGCAAGCAACACCATCACCACAGAGAGTGCGCAGGCAATGCCAATCAATAGCAGCATGAGCTTTTCGTCATGTGCGGCTTCCTGAATCCGGGCATCGGAGAGCTGTTGGGCATAGGTGTGGAAATCCTGAATGGATTGTTCAAACGTATCATTCAGCGGCGTGAGGCTATTTTCCAGCAGGGTGTAATATTCATCGGTATACTGTTTTTCCAGCGCCTCGTACATGGGTTTCAGCCCTTGTGCAAGATAGGCCTGATAGCTTTTCAGTACTTTTTGTGCAAGCAATTGTTCTTGTTTGTTTTCGCTTTTTGCCTCGCTAAACTGCTTGAGGACCTTCTCGGATTGCTGGATATAGTTCCCCAGTCGTTCGGTTTCTTTGGCGCCGACGTCCAGCAGGCCTATCTCGATTTTACGCACAGCCAGCGTGGCCGAAGCTCTGGATCGTAATGTCAGGTTATAGCCATCCATCAACCCGCCTAATTGTGTGCCTTGAATCCGGTTTAATGCGGTGAGAGATTCCCGGCTTTTGTTGATGGACTGAATGCCCATGCCGCTGACAATCAGCAGAAGAAGTGTGATGAGTAACAGTAATACCAATAAGCTGGCACGGATGGAGATATTTCTCAGACGCATGATGTCCCTTTCCTAAGGTGTACAGGTAATGAAGATAAAGAATAATTGACAGAACGTGGCAAGGTATCGCTGGGCGCTATGTTCTGCAGTAATAATACGTTCAGAACATAACAAAATAATTATCGTGTATGGAAAAACATTTCACTTATCTTTTACGACATTGCTGGCCTCGTTAACGTGAATTCTGTTTTAAAAAGCAGAAGATGTTTCTACTTTGCATTAAATGATTAGCCCTGATGTTTACGGCTGGTTTATCATCTACCGATAAAAAATGAGCATGTGTTTCGAGAGTGTGTTTATGTGTGCCATTGCGTAATACCTGGTTCTTGTTAATAGTTTATGGTGAAAATCACCATGTACTCTTGACATACCAGCGATTGATACCCTGAGGTTCCAGAGGTTTATGTGCAGTTAACAAGCTTTACGGATTATGGTTTACGGGCGCTGATTTACATGGCGTCACTGCCAGAAGGGCGAATGACCAGCATTTCAGAAGTCACTGAAGTGTATGGCGTCTCACGTAACCATATGGTCAAAATCATCAATCAGTTAAGCCGAGCCGGATTGGTAACCGCGATACGAGGTAAAAACGGAGGCATACGGCTGGGCAAAGATCCTGCCACTATCCGCATCGGTGATGTGGTTCGTGAACTGGAGCCTTTGGCACTGGTTAACTGTAGCCATGAATTTTGCCATATCACTTCAGCCTGCCGGTTAAAGCAGGTGCTTCAACAGGCGGTGCAAAACTTTTTGGTGGAACTGGATAAATATACCCTCGCCGATATGGTTAAAGAGAACCCACCGCTCTACAAATTGCTTTTGGTTGAATAAATTTGTTCAGCCTCCTGCTGATGACAACGGAGGAACCGCTATGTCAAAAGATCCATTTTTGGAACGAGAAGCAGAGAAATACGAATCCCCAATTCCCAGTCGTGAATATATTCTGGCGCACATTGCCAAGCGGGATACGCCAATCAGCCGTGAGGAGTTGGCAACTGATCTGGCATTAACTACCGATGAACAGCTTGAAGCGTTACGCCGCCGCTTGCGGGCCATGGAACGTGATGGGCAGTTGGTCTTTACCCGTCGCCAGTGCTATGCGCTGCCGGAAAAACTGGATCTGCTGCGCGGTAAGGTTATTGGTCACCGCGATGGTTATGGTTTTCTGCGGGTGGAAGGTCGCAAGGACGATCTCTACTTATCGGCAGAGCAAATGAAAATTGCCATTCATGGCGATGTCGTATTAGCCCAACCGTTGGGTGAAGACCGTAAGGGGCGCCGAGAAGGGCGTATTGTCCGTATTCTTGAACCTCGTACCGGGCAGATTGTTGGCCGCTATTTTGTTGACGCTGGTACTGGTTTTGTCGTGCCGGACGACAGTCGCCTGTGTTTCGATATCCTGATCCCGCCGGAATTTATTGGCGGTGCGCGGATGGGGTTCGTGGTGGTTGTAGAGCTGACTCAGCGTGCTACACGCCGCACCAAGGCGGTAGGGAAAATCGTCGAGATCCTCGGAGACAACATGGGCACCGGGCTGGCGGTAGACATTGCCCTGCGCACCAACGAAATACCGCATACCTGGCCACCTAAAGTAGAAGAGCAAGTACGTGATCTTGCTGAAGAGGTGCCGGAAAATGCCAAGAAAGGTCGGGTGGATCTCCGTGAACTACCACTGGTAACAATTGATGGTGAAGATGCCCGTGATTTTGATGACGCCGTTTTCTGCGAGAAAAAACGTGGTGGCGGTTGGCGTTTGTGGGTCGCTATTGCTGATGTCAGTTATTATGTCCGGCCTAATACCCCGTTGGATAACGAGGCTCACGCCCGCGGCACGTCGGTTTACTTTCCTTCCCAAGTTGTTCCCATGCTGCCGGAAGTGCTCTCCAATGGACTGTGCTCGCTGAATCCACAGGTAGATCGTCTGTGTATGGTGTGCGAAATGACGGTCTCAGAGCAAGGTAAACTCACGTCTTACAAATTCTACGAAGCGGTGATGAGTTCCCACGCCCGTCTCACCTATACCAAGGTGTGGCATATTTTGCAGGGCGATGAAGAGTTGCGCGCCCAGTATCATTCACTGGTGACGCCGCTGGAAGAACTGCACCGTTTATATAAGGTGTTGGAACATGCCCGGGATGTCCGCGGCGGTATTGCGTTCGAAACGGAAGAAGCCAAGTTTATTTTTAACGCCGAACGCCGGATTGAGCGGGTCGAGGCAGTGGTGCGTAACGATGCGCATAAACTGATTGAAGAGTGCATGATTCTGGCGAATATCTCGGCAGCCAGATTTGTGGAGAAAAACGAAGAGCCGGCATTATTTCGTGTGCATGATCAGCCGAGTGAAGATCATGTCCTGGCGTTGCGCAGTGTGCTGGGAGAGCTGGGGCTGACATTAAAAGGCGGCATGAAACCGCAGCCGAAAGATTACGCCGAGTTGATGAACGAGGTCGCCGAACGCCCCGATCATGAAATGTTGCAAACCATGCTGCTGCGCTCAATGAAGCAGGCGGTGTACGATCCGGAAAACCGCGGACACTTTGGTCTGGCGTTGACGTCGTATGCGCATTTCACTTCGCCGATTCGTCGTTATCCTGATCTTTCACTGCATCGTGCAATTAAATATCTGCTTGGTGCACGTAAGGAACGTTGGACTCCAACCGGAGGCTGGCACAGTGACTTCCAGGAAATGCTACAACTGGGCCAACACTGTTCGATGACTGAACGCCGTGCGGATGAAGCCACTCGTTATGTATCGGACTGGCTGAAATGTGATTTCATGCAGGATCATGTAGGTAGCGTCTTTACCGGTATTATTGCCAGTGTGACGGGTTTTGGTTTCTTTGTTCGCCTGAACGATCTTTTCATCGACGGCCTGGTGCATGTCTCCACGCTGGATAACGATTACTATCGTTATGATAACGTTGGTCAGCGTTTGATCGGTGAATCCCGTGGCCAGGTTTATCGGCTGGGCGATGAAGTGGAAATCCGTGTGGAAGCGGTACATATGGATGAACGCAATATCGATTTTGCACTGGTTTCCAGTACCCGGAAAGTGCGGGGAGAAGGGAAAACCGCCCGTGAGCGCACCAGGAAAAGCAATGATCGGGAAGAAAAACCTACCCGTCGTCGTCGGGTAAGCCCGCGTACCAATTTTGAGCCGGATAAGGCGTTCCGTAATGAAGGAGAACGGAAGGGCAAAACCGTGGCCAAGTCGACAGACAAGCCGAAAAAGAAAACGGACAAAGCCAAAAAGAACGTGGAAAAAACACGTAAAATTGCGGCCGCGACCAAAGCAAAGCGGGCAAACAAAAAAACCGCAGAGTGATCTCTGTGGTATCGGTGATATGCCGATGATTGATTGAAATGATAGCGGGCGGTTGCCGCCCGTTTACCACTATTGAAGAGCATCAATGAGCGAAATTATTTACGGTATCCATGCGGTTAAAGCCCTGTTGGAGCGCGATCCTCAGCGCTTTCTGGAAGTATTCATCCTAAAAGGACGTGAAGATCGTCGTTTGCAGCCGCTGATTGCGGAACTGGAATCCAGCGGTATCGCGATACAGGTTGCCAACCGTCAGTGGCTGGATACCAAAGTCGAGGGCGCTGTACATCAGGGGATTGTCGCCAGAGTGAAGGAGGGTCGGCAATATCAGGAAAATGATCTGCCCGACTTGTTGTCGTCACTGGATACACCGTTTCTACTGGTGTTGGATGGTGTGACGGATCCGTACAATCTCGGTGCCTGCTTGCGTAGCGCCGATGCTGCCGGCATCCATGCGGTTATTGTCCCACGTGATCGTTCTGCCCAATTAAACGCTACAGTGAAGAAAGTAGCTTGTGGTGCAGCGGAAAATGTACCGCTGATCCGCGTCACTAATCTGGCGCGTACACTGCGTTTTCTGCAGGAACAGAATATCTGGATTGTGGGCACGGCTGGGGAAGCTGACCATACGTTGTACCAAAGTAAACTGAATGGCCCGTTGGCGCTGGTCATGGGTGCCGAGGGTGAGGGCATGCGCCGGTTGACCAGAGAGCATTGCGACGAGTTGATCAGCATCCCGATGGCGGGTAGCGTTTCTTCCTTGAACGTCTCTGTGGCGACGGGGATCTGCCTGTTTGAGGTGGTGCGTCAGCGTAGCTGAAGCGGATTTTTCTGTGGCGGGCAATTAATCACTGGCGTGTTTTATTGCCCGTTTCTCTGGTTGCCTCCATGGGGCGAATCGCCGTAATTTACCTTTATTGAGCAGCGAGTTTCTTCTGTACCATAATGCACCACAGTACCGAGTTCTTGGTCGGCCATGTCTCTTTCTTCGATGTTGATCTCAACAGAACAAAAATGGTAATCGCTTGTTTCATTACTTACTCTCACGCCCTGTTAAAACGACGATGTGGAAGCGGGTTTCACGGATGAACTCGACGCGGAGTGGTACAGCACGGCATAGGCATGCCAAAGCTCCGAGATTATGCCATCACCATCGGTTTTCATGACGATCAGATAGTAATCCGCACCACGGGCATCGGCCTGACGCTGAATTTCCCGATCAGCATCATCCGGGCCGCCACGTACAGTAACGGAAACTGTTCCGAATTTTTTCAGCGAGTAAGTTTGTGCCCGGCTAACTTCAATGGCGTGCTTGCCTGGCGGTGGCGGTGGAACGGGTTTTCCCTCAAACACGCTACATCCGGCCAGTAACATAATCAGCAGGATAGGAATAGCAAGAGTGTGTATCTTCATCATAGGCTCCTATTTTCCCGAGGGTAATTCACAGTGTATCTGTTCTGGCGGATGGTCGATACCATAGCGGAGCAGGGTTCAAGAATATCATCAGGAAAATTACCTCCATTGGCTGATTAATCTGTAATGTTCCTTGTGTTCCCTATCGCTGGCACCTATAATTACGCGTCATTTTTTCAGCCGATCATATAACACGTTCCTTGCTTCCATGGGCCGCGGCTGACCCTGACAGGAGGCTGAATAATCCGTAAGGAGCAATTTGATGCGTCATTACGAAATCGTTTTTATGGTTCATCCTGACCAAAGCGAACAGGTTCCAGGCATGATCGAACGTTACACTGGTGCTATCACCAATGTACAAGGTCAGATTCACCGTCTGGAAGACTGGGGCCGCCGTCAACTGGCTTATCCGATCAACAAACTGCACAAGGCTCATTATGTTCTGATGAACGTTGAGGCTCCGCAGGAAGTGATCGACGAGCTGGAAACTAACTTCCGCTTCAACGACGCCGTTATCCGTAGCATGATTATGCGCGTTAAACACGCGGTAACTGAAGCATCTCCAATGGTGAAAGCGAAAGACGAACGCCGTGAGCGTCGTGATGATTTCGCTGAAGCTGGCGAAGGTGCCGAAGCTGGGGATTCTGAAGAGTAATTGTTGTGGTGACGACTAATCGTCTGGTGCTGTCAGGCACGGTGTGCAAGACACCTATTCGAAAAGTCAGTCCTTCGGGTATTCCTCACTGTCAGTTTGTGCTTGAGCACCGCTCAATGCAGAAGGAAGCCGGATTCAACCGACAAGCATGGTGTCGTATGCCCGTGATTGTCAGTGGACGCGAGTCACAAGCATTTACCCACAGTATAACGGTCGGCATGCAACTTACTGTCTACGGTTTCATTAGTTGCCACCAAGGGCGTAATGGGCTGAGTAAAGTTGTGTTACATGCCGAGCAGATTGAATTGATAGATTCTGGAGACTAGCCAAATGGCACGTTATTTCCGTCGTCGCAAGTTCTGCCGTTTCACCGCGGAAGGCGTTGTAGAGATCGACTATAAAGACATCGCTACGCTGAAAAACTACATCACTGAAAGTGGTAAAATTGTACCAAGCCGTATTACCGGTACCCGTGCAAAATACCAGCGTCAACTGGCTCGTGCGATCAAGCGCGCGCGCTACCTGTCTTTGTTGCCGTACACTGATCGTCATCAGTAATCGGCCACTGTCCATTAACGAGACTTTGAGAGGATAAGGTAATGCAAGTTATTCTGCTTGATAAAGTAGCAAACCTGGGCAGCCTGGGTGACCAGGTAAATGTTAAATCGGGTTATGCTCGTAACTTTCTGGTTCCGCAGGGTAAAGCTGTGCCGGCAACCAAGAAAAACGTAGAGTTCTTTGAAACTCGCCGCGCTGAACTGGAAGCCAAGCTGACAGAAGTTCTGACGGCTGCCGAAGCACGCGCTGCTAAAATCACCGAGCTGGGCACCGTTACCATCGCGTCTAAAGCAGGCGATGAAGGTAAATTGTTTGGTTCTATCGGTACCCGTGATATCGCTGATGCGGTAACTGCGGCGGGTGTTGACATTGCCAAGAGCGAAGTTCGTTTACCGAACGGCGTTCTGCGTACTCTGGGCGATCACGAAGTGAGCTTCCAGGTACACAGCGATGTATTTGCTACGCTGAATGTTGTTGTCGTTGCTGAAGTGTAATTAGCGCTGAAGATAACGAGTGAAACGCTGGCTTAGGCCAGCGTTTTGCATTTTGGGATACATACCCACACCATTACATTAATGGCCTCGCACTATTGCCATCACCATTAACGGGTACGGATGAATGAGCCATCCTGCTGCCGGACAAACTGGATAACCTGATTTTCCGGTGTTTCAATTTCCAACTCACTTACCATGCCTTGTGCGTTAAGTTGCAGCTTTATCTTCTGCCCAGCGTGGAGATTGTTGAGTGGTTTATTGCGCCCTTCTACCTGCGCCATGGCAAATACATCATTTACCGGCAGATTATTATCCCGAAATAATTGCGCCAGCGTTTGCCCGGCAACAATCTGGTAGTTCTTCCACTGATTGTTTGTAGTCGATGCCTCAGGTGCAGGCATGTTATCGACCAGTTTTGCCTGCATTGGTATGTTTCCCATCGTCAGTGGTATGGATCCGGACTCCTGATGTGATTGTAGGGGTGATTGTGGGGATGAATAAGGCCATAGCAGAACCAACAGCAGAAAGCCGGTGGCGATTAAAATCCAGCGACGATGGAAGTGAGGCAGTGGATCCATCCAATGGTAACCATCAGAAAGATGCCAGATATGATTCAGTGACATTTTTATTTGCCGAATAATGAGAAGTGCAGCAGAAGCGGTATCCGTTTCTTTATGCTCACCTGTCGTGCCAGTTTGTATCCGTCTCTGCCGGAAAAAACACAGGCGAGATTGCCACAAGATGTGGCGATTCCGGGTGGCTTTTTCTCTCCTGGGCGCGATTCTGCCCATGGTGACCTCTCTTAAAACCGTATAAAAGTAATAACAGATTAAGTATATCGGTAATTGATGAATGATGACCAGTTAACCATTTGATGCACAGCATAAGATGTACTTTGGTCAGTCTATTCTTTGATAGCTGTCGGATGCCAGTATCATTCTGGTTTGTGAAATAAACTATAACCGTCTGCACAGAGGATTTTACCCCTAAACGCCGCGCTGTTATGCTTCGCTCTCAGTATTTTACAGATTAAAGGAACATCAATGACAACCCCTTCTTATGAAAGTGTAGAAGCGCAGGCAAGTTATGGTATAGGTTTACAGGTTGGTCAACAGTTGCAGGAATCAGGTTTGGAGGGATTAATTCCCGAAGCGCTGGTTGCTGGCTTGCGTGACGCGATAGAAGGAAAAGTGCCAGCAGTGCCTGTAGACGTAGTACATCGTGCGCTGCGTGAGGTTCATGAGCGTGCAGATGCCGTGCGACGTGACCGTCAGCAGGCGTTGGCTGTTGAAGGACAACATTTTCTGGAAGCAAACGCACAGCAGGAAGGCGTAAGCAGTACAGAGTCTGGTCTACAGTTCCGGGTCCTGACCCAGGGCGAAGGTGAGATTCCGTCGCGCCAGGATCGTGTCCGGGTACATTATACTGGGCGTTTGATTGACGGAACGGTATTTGACAGTTCGGTAGAGCGCGGTCAGCCTGCCGAGTTTCCGGTAAATGGTGTGATCCCCGGCTGGATTGAAGCGCTGACCCTGATGCCAGCCGGTTCTAAATGGGAACTCTATATCCCGCATAATCTAGCGTATGGCGAACGTGGCGCAGGTGCCTCTATTCCGCCATTCAGTGCGTTGATTTTTGAAGTTGAATTGCTGGAAATTCTGTAAATAGTCATGCCGGACATCCAGACTGATGTCCGGCTGCTCGTCATCTGGTCAGCATGGGACGATAGTGATGAACCTGTCGCATGGCTACCAGATCTTTGCGCCTGACCACATTGGTGGGATAAGCGCTTCCGGCCAGTGACGTGGTATCCACCTGTAGTGTTGTCGTAACGCCTTCCTCCTGCCATAACACTTGCTCATCTCTGGGATAATGAAAGGTTTCCGGTCCGAACAGACCACTGTACCCGCCGATTCCTGACTTGGGTTCTACTCGGTTTGCCAGGGCCAGATAGAGGTTGTTTTCTCCAGCCCGTGTACGGAATAAGTGCCAGTGAAGCGGGTCAGCCCCTGTGGGGATCGGGTAGTTTTGTGCCACCCGGCTGCCGGTATGCTTATCGGTAAATCCGCCATCCAACGCAGCTGAGCAGGCTACGATATCGCATCCCATCAAGGCCAGAATGCGGGCCGATTCGGGAAATAGTGCATCATGTCCCAGTAGTAGCCCAATACGACCGACAGCAGTATCAAAAACACCCCATTGTTCACCTGCACTGGCCCACTGTTGATAAGTCGTGGGAATGTGCAGTTGGCGATAACAACCGACCACGCCTTCCGGGCCGAGCAACACCTGAGCGTTATAGCGGTTTTCACCGATCTTTTCGGCCATGCCGAATACCAGCCAGACACGCTGGGTCATGGCCAGATGCAACAAGGGTTGGAGATACGGCGACGCTAGCGTGATGGCCCGATTTTCCGGGTTGTCATAACCGGTGAGCGCCAGTTCGGGAAAGACGATCAGGTCACTGTGCTGCTGTTCGATGGCTTGTCGAGCCAGCGTTACCATACGTTTACTGTTGTGTTCAATGTCGTTATCAGGAGAGAACTGAACCACCGAGAGGTGGCTTTGTTTGCCGGGTGGTAGCGGACGGTGATCGTAGAGTTTGAAGAAGTCAGTTGGATTCCATAAGAAACTATCACTTAGCAACTGATGATAGAGCGCGGGGCGGCGTTGCTGAAAAACAGCTTCCCCCAGCACCTGTCGTGGGCGGTTGATAATATCCAGCATGGCGTAGGCGATGCCATTACCCTGATCTACCACATCCAGAATATGGCCGTCCGGCGCAATGATGCAACTCCCACCGCTGAACTGCACGCCTCGTTCCTGTCCCCAGCGGTTACTTTCCAGCAGGTAACAGCTGTTTTCCATGGCTCGGCTGATCCAATATGGCGCAGGAGTTCGTTCCGCTAACCAGTTGCTGATATGGCAGATAATATCTGCCCCGGCCAATGCCAGCAGTCGTGCAGTTTCCACATAATGAATATCCATGCAGATCAGCATACCAATGCGGCCCAACGGGGTATCAAACACCCGGTGTTCCTCGCCTGTGGCGGCCCATTTGGGTTCGAAATATAGGGATGACTTTTGCGGTGGCAACCCATGACGCCATCAGGACCAATTAATACAGCGCTGTTGTAGTAAAGCCCTGTTGCCGCTTCAAGCTCTGGCATACCCAGCACGATGTAACATTGATAGTGTTTCGCCAGTTCGGTAAACCGTTCTGTCGTGCGTCCGGGCACGGTTTCCACTTGATCGGCAATTTCCTCCCGGTCGTACCAACAGTAACCGGTAGTGGCCATTTCTGGGGTA
This sequence comes from Prodigiosinella aquatilis, assembly GCA_030388725.1. Classification (NCBI taxonomy): domain Bacteria; kingdom Pseudomonadati; phylum Pseudomonadota; class Gammaproteobacteria; order Enterobacterales; family Pectobacteriaceae; genus Prodigiosinella; species Prodigiosinella aquatilis. The sequence continues at coordinate 3,960,069 of CP128857.1, read as the reverse complement.
GTGATGAGTCTGGCGCCTTGTTGCGCGGCTTGTTCCACCAGTGAAAACAGACTGTCAATATTGGCTTTCTTGTCGAATAACCTGGGTTCGAACTGCACGGCAGCGGCAAGAAAAGAGGGAGTAGGCATTATGTTTCCTCTTAAAATAGGATTCAGGGATGCGGTTTGCTGTCAGCCTTTTTTGGTAGCAAGCGCATTAGGGGTTGTCATGGAAAACACATCATTGGCTTGCATCAGTGCGCAAGCCATCTCTTCCACAGTGATACGTTTGTCCATGGCCTGATGGCGTAAAATTTCATAAGCACGCACCTCACTGATGCCATGCATACGCATCAGAATCGCTTTGGCTTCGCTGACGTAGCGAATCCCTTGCATTTTCTTTTCCAGTCTTTCGAAACGTTCCGCCATGCATCGGTGTCGCTGGGTATGATGTAGTGCCATCACCATGGAGGAGAGCAGACCTGATGCGCGGATAGGCGTGGTGATGATGGCACCGGCCCCCATGTTTAACGCTTGATCGATAAACGTCGGGTTTTCATAGGTAATCACCGAAATCAGTGCATGGCGGCGGTGATCCATCCAGGGGGTGTCCAATTCCGGTTGATCCGATTGCGGCGTGAAAAAAATGACGTCAGTGTCCGTTGGTAATCGTTCCGGAATCGGCCAGAAGGCCCGAACCTTGAACCCCATGCGGCGCAGATGTTTGGTTAGCGTTTCACCGTCCTCGTCATTGGGATGAAGAACGACACAACGGACTTCCCGGCTGAGCAATAGGGTGGTGGTATTGTTATTAAGTGGGTTATGGCGCATGGGGATACTCCACTTTTGACAGTTTGGTGACCCAGTCTCCCTGTACCTGATTGGTCATGTAAGGATCGGGAGGGACAATCCGTCGTGATTCCCGCAAGATAGTGAACTGGCCGGTTGGGTTGGCTTTTCCGATACGTGGATACAATCCGGTATGGTGGTTAAGCGGGTCGATGCATATCCGTCCCTGGGGAGCGTTAAATTCACTACCGCACAGTGCGGGCAGCAATTTCGGCAGGGCATCACTGCCGCAAGCGCCCATAGCGTTAGCGAACAGATGTACCTGGCTGTAAGTGGCTTCCCAGTTCATGTCCGTGGTCAGTGTCGAGCCGAACATTTGCCGAAATGTGGTCAATGCCATTTGGTTGGCTGGTGTGGCAATGCTTTGAAAATACGGGGACGAGGTGATATGCCCCGCCGCCATGTCTGCTCCCATCACTGCAATTTCCGTCTCGGACGTGTTCAGACTACCGATAGGCATTTTCTCCGGATCGAGCCCTGCCTCATAGTAAGCCCGGTATAGATAGGGAACGGTTTGGCCGATGACCGTACTGAAAATAAAGTCTGGTTGTTTTTTGCGTACTTCTTCCATGATGGGTAGAAACGCGTCATAAGAGGCATTCAGGTCCAAATAGCGTTCACCTATCACCGCGCCATCATCTCGTTGTAACAGCAACTCTTGCATATTCCGGTTGCATTCATAGGGATAGATGTAACGTGAGCCGATCATGAATACCCGGGCGCCAAAATGGCTGGAAAGGTAATCTTCCAGTTGCAGGCAATTCTGGTTTGGTGCCGCCCCGCCATAGAAAATGTTTTCCGAAAATTCAAAACCTTCATATAACTGAGAATAGAACAGCAGGCGCTGATATTTTTCCACCACAGGTGACATGGCTTTGCGGCTGCTGGACGTGTAGCCGCCGAAAATGACATTCACCTGATGTTCCACAATCAGCTGTTCTGCCAATGTTCGAAAGCGGGCATTGTCTGATAATGGATCAAGGTGAATCGCTTGCAGGGGACGTCCGTGGAGCCCCCCGGCCTGATTGATCTCGTCAATGGCTTGCAGTGCTCCCCGTAGCTGAGACTGTTCCAGCAGCGCGGTGACACCACTGGACGAGTACAGCAAGCCGATGTTGATTGGTGTTGAAAGCCCCATAATGACTCGCTTTAGGTTGGTAAAAGGGTAACGAGACGCCGAACGTCATCTATTTCGTAACATTACCGGGCCAGCAGATGTTTGTTCAGCATGGCACCAACGGTATATTTAGGATCGACCATATTGCCCAGCCGGACCTTACCGCACTGGCTTAGCAGCATGTAGGCATCCCACTGTTCAAAGCCAAAATCCTCCACCAGCCAGTAAATCAAGTCACGGTAGGCAATACGGGTGGCATCTTCCAGCGGACGGGCGCTGCCAATGCTCATAATGGTTTCCTGGTTTTCCATCCGCGGCCAGGAGAGTGCCCAATGTTTGATTAGATCGACTTTAATGGTAGTAACGGATGGGTATTCCACCGCCGTACCGCAGATTTCACCATCTCCCTGACAAGCGTGCGCGTCGCCGATGAACAACCTGCCGCCGGGAGAACGTACCGGCAAATAAGTAATGCTGCCTGGGCCGATGTCAGGAACATCCATATTGCCGCCGTGATTATCTGGCGTCAGTGAGTTGATAGAGTCGATCTCCGGCGACACGCTCAGTGTGCCGATATGGGGTTTATAAGGCAGAGTATGGCGTTTGCTCCAGTAGACTTTTTCGCTGTCCAGCTTGATGATCCTGACCTTCTCCGGCAGTGGATCGTTAAGCATGGCGGTCAGATCAGTACCGGTCAGCCCGCCAAAATGCGGGATCATGGCACAGATGCCATAGGGATTTTCCCCACGTGGTAGCATGGATTCAATATGTACCGCCAGCACATCACCTTTTTCCGCGCCACTGACCATAATCGGACCATTTTGCGGATTGAGAAATGGCATCTTCAGCAACTGGCTGGGGATATCCTGCTCGGACTGAATAGCACCTTCAAACGCATCCCGGGTATCGACGATGACACGATCACCTGGCTCGATGGTTAGCACTGGCGTGGAGTAAGGACCGATAGTGTAGTGAAATGCTTTCTGCATCTCTTCGGTCAAATGGTGAGTAATGGATTCTCGCTGTGCGCCTACTCCACGTTTGAACATGATAGATTCTTTCAACCAATCATTTTTCATTGTTCATTTCTCCGTAAATGGGTTACCAACCGCAGGTATGGGTATCGGGCCATCAACGTAAACGTGTGCTGATGACGCCAGTAATTATTGGCATGACGGTTACAACATCAGATGTCGGCGTATGCCGTCGTCATCTGAGAGCTGCCGCTGATCCAGCGTGTCGATGACCCGGCCTTTATCCATGACACAGCATCGGTGAGCAGCCCGTTGAATCATGGCGATATCCTGTTCTACCAAGATCACGGCGACTCGCAGTTCGTGGGCGATGCGCACCAGCGTATCGGCGATGATGGTGACGATAGAGGGCTGAATGCCTTCGGAGGGTTCATCTAGCAACAATACTTTGGGGGAACCGACCAGTGCGCGGGCGATGGCCAGTTGTTGTTGTTCACCACCACTCATGGTGCCGGCCTTTTGTTTCAGCCGCTGGCGTAGAATCGGAAAATAGTTGAGCACCCGCTCCAGCAGATCCTGTGCCAGTTCCCGGTGTTCCCGGACAAACTGCATGCCAACCTGTAGGTTTTCCGCGACGGTCAATCCGGAGAAGATCTCCCGTCCTTGTGGCACATAGCCGATGCCCAGCCGAGCCCGTCGTTGGGGGGAGGTGTGGGTGATTTCGGTTTCGCCCAGCAGTATCTTGCCTTGTCGTATAGGTATGGTGCCGATCAGGGAACGCATCAGTGTGGTTTTACCCACACCATTTCGGCCAATCAATCCCAGGATTTCCGCCGTATTGAGTTGCAATGAGGCGCCATTGAGCACCAGTCCGCCGTCGTAGCCACTAGTGACATTATCGATTTGCAGTAGTACGTCTTTCATCCATTTTTCCCCAGGTAGATATCTGCCACGTCATCCCGCATCAGTACCTCTTGTGCGTTACCGTCGGCAAACACGTGACCACCGTGTAGTACGGTGACCTGAGAGGCGATTTGTCGAACGAACGTCATGTCGTGTTCCACCACCATCAGTGTCAGGCCATCGCGCTGCATTTGTTTGATAAGTTCACCGGTTAAATAGGTTTCTTCCACCGAGAGCCCTGCTACAGGCTCATCCAACATCAGCAGAGAGGGTTGAAGCGACACCGCCATAGCCATTTCGAGCCACTGTTTTTTACCATGAGAGAGGTTGCCCGCCCGTTGATGGTATTCGCTGGTGAGATTGAAACGCTGCAACAGGTCATCAACGTTATCGGACTGGCGGCGCTTTGCACGCCGATGACTCAACGACAGTTGCAGATGCTGCGCTACGCTGAGATCCGCAAAGATGCCGGGGATCTGAAATTTGATGCTCATGCCCCGACGAATGCGCTGAAAAGGGGGTAAAGCATTGAGGCGTTCTCCCTGAAAACGGATCTCGCCGCTACTGGGGGCGTGTTCACCGGTCAACAACTTGAAGAAGGTGCTTTTGCCCGCGCCGTTCGGCCCGATCACACAACGTACTTCTCCCTGGCGGATGCGGATGTCCACCTGATGGATCACCTGAATGCCGCCGAAACGTTTACCCAGTCCCTGCGTCTCTAGTACCGGTGTGTTATTCATGATGAAGTCCTCTTGTGACGAGAGGCGGCAAATAGTCGTCGTATACGATGCATCAACCAGGCCAAAATACCTTCAGGTGCGATAAGAATGACGAACAGCAGAATGACGCCGAGCAGAATCATGGCGTATTCACTGCCATAAACCGCCAGCCACTGCGACAGCCACACCAGTAGTGCGGTTATGATGACAGTGCTGAGGAGGCTTTTTCGTCCAGCGGTAGCCACCCAGATCACTGGCATGGCCGCCGCAGATAATCCCATTGAAGACGGGGTGATGTAGGAGCCCCATAGGGTGTACAGCACACCAGACAGGCCGGACAGTACCCCGCCGATAGTGAATATCAGCAATTGATAGCGACGAATATCAATACCCAACATTTCGGCTCGACGTGGATTTTCCCGGATAGCGGCGAGCGTCAGGCCGGCATCGCTGCGTAACAGACGCTGCATGCCGAAGTAAACCACTGTCAGCAGCAACACAATCAGGTAATAGAAAGCGTTGTCCTCCAGCGTAATCCCTCCCGGCAGCTCCAGCGGCGGCATGCCAGACATACCATTGAAGCCGTTCAGGCGTGCGCTGCCGATAGCCCATTGTGGACCGGCGGTTTGCGACATAAACATTTCCAGCACCAGTGTGAACGACAGCGTGACAATCCCTACGAAGATGCCAGTCACACCACCATAGAACATCATGTAACCGAGGGCGGCAGCGACTGCGCCAGCCATCACTAATGCCAGTACGAAGCCGGACCAGGTAGAAAAAACGCCATCACCGAAGTTCAGTGTTAGAACACCATAGGTATATCCGGCCAGCCCGAAAAAGGCTGTCTGGCCAAATGAGAGAATCCCGGCCTGCCCCCACATGGCGGCCAATCCTATAGCGCAGAAAGCCCAGAGCAGAAAGTAGGCCAGGTTGTTAATGAATCCGCTGTCTAGAATCAGTGGCAACAGTACTGCCGATACCAGAAATATCAGACCATTCCATGGTATACGCGGGTGTTTCTGTCGTTCTGTCATGGTGAGGTTGAGAGAGTTTATGGTCACAGGCAGCTCCTAACGATTGCGGGTAAACAGGCTACCGACACCGTTTGGCAACAGGCGGATAACCAACATGGCCGTAATCAGCAGGCCGATTTGACCGGCCAGTTGTCCATACCAGGCATTCAGACCGGTCTGGATAGTGCTAAGCGTCATGGCAGCAGGAATGGTGCCAATCAGCACATTGGCACCGCCTACGACGACTGAAACGAAAGCTTGTATGATGAACGCATTGCCCATCGTGGGAACAGCCGTCATCGTCGGGGCATAAATAGCCCCCGCCAACCCGGCCATCCCGGCACCCAGTGCGAATGTCTGGGTATAGATACGGTCGGTTTCCAGTCCAAGACAAGAGGCCATGCGGGCATTTTGTATTGTGGCTCTGGCGCAGACGCCGTAATTGGTATGGAAAAACAGCCAGTACAGCAGCAGGAGCACCGCGATGGCAAACAGCGGCAGTAAGGCCCGGTAGGTGGAAAACGAGTAGTCACCCAGTGTGAATGAACCAAACGGCGTGGAAAGTCCTTCCAGTGAGGGCCCCGCCAACAGCAACATGCTTTGCTGCACAATCAGGCTAATCGCCCAGGTGGCTACCACAGAGTCATACAGGCGATCATACAGATGACGAACCACTAGCCGTTCGATGACACCACCGGCAAAAGCCGATACCAGGGCGCCGACCAGCATGGCGAGCGGGAGTGGTAGCCCGGATTTGTTCAGCGTGATGGTCACGTAAGCTCCGCACATGATGAATTCACCATGGGCCAGATTAATAACGCCCATCATGCCGAAGATCACCGCCAGCCCAAGAGCTGACAGAACCAGAAAGGCAAAGTTATCGCCAAACTGGTAGATCGCTGAATAAACAAAGGACAGCAATAACATGAAAGTACAATCCTTGGTGTCCCGACTGACACCGGTTGAGATAGATAACTCAGGGAAGCGCATGTAGGACAACGACTTCCCTGATGGTCATTTCAGACTCAGGCTTTGGGCGGATTGGACGGCGTATACTGGCTGGTATCTGGTTTGACCGGGAGGTTGCAACCTGCCTGATCCAGCCAGTAAGGTTGGATATCCGGCCATACCTTGGGTATTTCGACAGAATGGTCAGCCTTGACGTGCGCCAGATAAATGGTGTGGCTCAGATGGTGGCTTTTGGGATCGATACAGACCTTTCCGGAAGGGCCATCGGTACAGATACCACCACTTTCTAATGCCTTGCGTACAGCAACTTGATTGGTGCTATTGGCTTTTTCCACTGCCAGTTTGTAGAGGTAAACCGCATCATAGGCGTTGGCCGCCTCCTGATTGATATACGGCTCATCAGGGAATTTGGCGTGGAACCGTTTTTTGAAGTCATTACTGGCAGGTGTGTCCACCTCTTCCATATAGTTGGCGGTGATGTACATGTCTTTCAGTGCTGGTGGCTTAAAGCGTTTGTGTTCATAAGCTTGTGCCACGCTAACTGAGCTTGCCATGGGTAGATTCAGTCTGGCGGCAGCTTGCTGCTCATAGTAGGAAGACTGGTTGGTGCCGACCAGAAGTGTCATGACAAAGTCTGGTTTGGCTTTCTGAATATTCTGAATGGTTTGGCTAAACTGAGAAACACTCAGCGGGATAAACTCTTCCCCGACCATGGTGCCACCGTTTTCTGCGACAATTTTTCGCACCCATTCCGCCGAGATCTGACCAAAGTTGTAATCGGCAGCAATGGTATAAACCCGTTTGCCATATTTCTTCATCATCCAGGGAATCAGTGTGGAAAATTGCTGTTCAGGCACCGCGCCGGTGACAAAGACATTGGTGTCGCAGACACCGCCCTCATACTGGTTGTTATACCAGTAAAGCTGTTTTGCTTTATCCATAATAGGGCGAATGGCCTCACGGGAAGCGCTAGAGAAAGCGCCGAAAATAACATCTACTTTATCGTTTTTAATTAAACGACGAGCCATTTGCTGAAAACGGGTATTATCGGATTGGGTATCATATTTAATTAGTTCAATCGGACGACCAAGAATACCGCCTTTCGCATTGATTTCGTCAACAGCTAATTCCGTAGCGTGGATCTTGGGAATAACGGGCAAGGCAAAATTGCCGGATGCGTCTTCTAATAAACCTATTTTAATGGGCTTGTCGGCCGCAACAGCCATGTGTGCAGTGCCTGCTACTAATATGGATGCCAGCGCAAGTGTCAACGTGGCGTAATGACATTGTATTCTGGACATAATTACCCCTGGTGTTGGTATTAAAAAAAAAGCAAAAAAAAAGCCCCGTAAAGTCAGATGACTTTCTCAGGGGCTCTGATGCCTTCACCACAAGCCGACAGCGTTGGCGGTCTTGCGGGGGAGTGGGTATCACTATAAGAAGCGGGTTAATGGATTGTCAACGGTTAACTTGTATTATAAGTATTCTCTATTTCAGTATTAATGATTGCACTTAAATAGCGCCGTGATGCACAAAATATCACAAGATGAAGAGAAGATAGATAAGAAACAAACAACATTTTTACGATAAAAAACAAATGATGAACTTGGCGTAAAACAATATAGAACACAAGTGGAGCGAATTCCGTTAATTATTTGCACCAGAATAAAGCGAGAGTTTATTTTAATCCTTCCATTTTATGAAAGGTTATATGAAAAGTCATTCTTGGACGCCTAAATATAGCTATTCCATTCCTATGAAAGTCATTCATTACATATCTAATAAACGGCAATATGCAGCGGTAAGCATACCTGAGTAAGTGATTCAGGTTTCTGCCTGAGGTCAATCTGAACGCTACTTGCAATAGTTCAGAAGCGGCCGAATACCATGATGAATCATCAGGCTGGCGAACAGAATGAGTGACGGTATTTATCGTGGTTTACGGATAAACATGGGTGATGGCTTATCGAAAATTAGCCCTTTTCTGATGGTGACAAGGTTTGATTTGCCATATATCTGTGCTATCTGCCGCATCGCGGTGACGTAGGGGTTGTTTTATGATCAAGCCGCTTTTATTCGGTGTCATGATGACTGGAATGCTGTTGTTCGCTGTGCCTACGGTACAGGCCGATAGCCTGAGCATTGCGCTGCCGGGGGTCTATTTCCATATTGGCGATCGTGACCAGCGTGGCTATTACTGGGATGGACATCGGTGGTGTGCTCCGCATGAGTGGCGGCGTGAACACAGATACCACAGGCCACGACCCGTTTATTACTATGAAGCACCACCGAGATATTATGAAGCGCCACCACCACGGGTTGTTGTAATGCAACCGCCTCGGCCAGTGTTTATTGCGCCGCCGCCAGGGCCTGGTTGGGGTCACCACTATAGAGGTGACCCTCGTTGGTAAACTGGCACTAGCGAAACCGCGCCATCCCTGGCGCGGATGCTTTGCTTTTCTTCCTCACTATCATCGTGTTGGCTCCGTTCATTTCACCACCGATGTAGGTTCTCAATATCGCCTGATTTTCATCTGGTGATGCAACGGCATTGTATTTCTCGCTGTAAGCACGGCAGTAATTGGCGGTAATCGTAATCAGTGCGACGCGCAAACTTGGCGTCAGCATGTGCTTTATTACATCGTTTTCTCGATGTGTTAATGAGGCCGGTATCTCATGTAATGCTGAATACAGTGTTAATTATCACTGCAAAACACGGAATGTGGCATAGAATAACCACAATAAACATAAAGAATGCCACAGTTATCAGTCACAAAGACAAATCTGAACGGGCGGATGATGCGCCCTGACAACCGGTAGAGAGGTGAAAAATGTTAGAACATATTTGCCAATTGGCGCGTGAGGCAGGCGATGCCATTATGCAGGTTTATGAGGGACATCAGCCGGTTGAGGTAGCGCACAAGAAAGATGATTCCCCAGTAACCGCTGCCGATATGGCGGCACATCGTGTCATCAAACAAGGGTTGGCGGCACAGTACCCCGATATCCCGTTACTGTCTGAGGAAGATCCTCCGCTGTGGTCGGAGCGCCAGCACTGGCAGCGTTACTGGTTAGTGGACCCGCTGGACGGTACGAAAGAGTTTTTGAACCGCAATGGTGAATTCACGGTAAATATTGCGCTGATTGAGAATGATCTACCGGTACTGGGCGTGATCTACGTTCCGGTGACCGGGGTGATGTATGCGGCGGCAAACGGCAAAGCCTGGAAAGAAGAGGGGGGGCACCGACAGCCGATACAGGTGAATGATGCCCGGCCTCCATTGGTGGTGGTAAGCCGTTCACACTCAGATAAGGAGTTACAGGATTACCTTGGTCAGTTGGGTGAGCATGAGACTGTTGCTATTGGGTCATCGTTAAAATTTTGTCTGGTGGCGGAAGGGAAAGCCCAGCTTTATCCCCGTTTTGGGCCCACCTGTATTTGGGATACCGGTGCCGGGCATGCAATCGCGTTAGCGGCGGGAGCACAGATACATGATTGGCAGGGAAAACCGTTATCTTATGCCCCACGGGAATCGTTTATTAATCCCGGATTTCGTGTTTCACTGTTTTGATGACAGGCAGCGTGCCTGTGTCATGATGAGATTCCTCCTGGTTTAATAGGGTATGCAGCAGGCTGACGACCTGCTGTATTTCTTGTCGGTTCAGGGCGCCATCCTTTACAAAACGAACTTTTCCCTGTGCATCCAGCACGACGATAGCCGAGCTTTTAGGCGTCAATTCCCATGCTCGACATGCATCACCATTACTGTCGATAACAAACTGTGACCAGGGATTTGCCTGCTTACTGTCCTTGACGCGTCCACGTACAAACATGCCCGTGCCTATCACGGCATCGTCGACATTGACGATTGTCGTTGTTTGGTAATATTCACGCGGTAGATTAGCCTCCCTGAGCGTGGTGATCAGCGGATTATTCATGTTCCGGGCAGATATACGCCCGGCGACATGCAGGATGACACGGACTTTTCCATTGAGCTGGGCACTACTCCAGTTCTGGTAGCTGAATTTTTCATTCTGATACTTCAGCTCCCCCTTTTCTACCACACCAACGGATGGCACAGGCTGGTTAATGGCAAAGGAGTGTGCGGATGTCAGGAACGGAATAAAAATCAGGGCAACAAACAGACAGGTCATTCTGGTCATTGATATTTCCCTCTTGTATCAAGCCGGTGGCGAGTCGTGTATTACTCATAAGCGTAGATACTGAGTGTTAGTCTGTCCTGAGCGTTTATCGCTGAGTTTGTGCCAGTTCGCACAATTTACAGCGACTTGAAGGTTTATACTGATTTGTGAGGGATAACGTTAATCTACTCCGTAAAATTATGTAAATTCAGTAAGGAATGCTGAGATGTGAGGAACTATTGAGGGAATCACAGCACTAAATATTGTGTATGTCATTGACACTCCATCAGCTCCGTTACTTTTTTGAAACGGACGGCGTGTCAGAAGAAAAAGCGGGAGGAGAATAAAACATGAGGATCTTCGAACGTTACAACCCGATGAAAGTCGCAAAGTACGTGAAAACGTTGTTTCGCGGACGGTTGTATATTAAAGGAGTCGGTGCTTTTGAGTTTGATTATGGCAAGATTTTATTGCCGAAAAAACAGGATAAACAACACTTGGTGGTGATGTCTGAAGTTAACCGCCAAGTGTTGAAATTGCAGGCCGAAATGGGATGACGGTGCGTGCGTACCAGCAGTGCTGAAAAATAAACGGCCCATATACGGGCCGTTGTGGTTTAAGTCGATAATGGTTTATGACTCGGAGGTATTGGCGGCGGATGATGCTACTGTTGGTTTGTCTTCCAGTCGGGTGACCAGTAACTGATCAATTTTGTAACTGTCGATATCCACCACTTCAAATTTATAACCGTAAAAGCGTACAAAATCAGTGCGTTTTGGTATTTTACGCAGCGTATACATCATAAAACCCCCGATGGTTTCGTAGTTACCGGAATGCGGGAATTCATCAATACTCAGCGCTCGCATCACATCGTCGATAGGCGTCCCGCCTTCAATCAGCCACGAGTTTTCATCACGAGCGACAATCTGCTCTTCCAGACCTTGCCCAACCAGATCTCCCATTAGGGTGGTCATCACATCATTGAGCGTAATAATCCCCACGACCAGTGCATATTCATTGAGGATAACGGCAAAATCTTCTCCGGCAGCTTTAAAACTTTCCAGTGCTTCTGACAGGGTAAGGGTATCTGGCACAATCAGCGCCGGACGAATCTGCACGCCACTGTTCAGTTCCAGACTTTGATTCCCCAGTACGCGATTCAGTAAATCTTTCGAGTCGACATAACCGACGATCTGGTCAATGTGGGCATTACAAACCAGAAACTTGGAGTGCGGCTGCTGGGCAATCTTCTCTTTAATCTGCTCTTCGTCCTCATGCAGGTCAAAGTACACCACGCTTTCCCTGGATGTCATGGACGAGGGAACGGTACGGGACTCCAGCTCAAACACATTCTCAATCAGTTCATGTTCTTGCTTGCGCAACACCCCAGCCAGTGCGCCGGCTTCCACCACCGCATAGATGTCATCGGAAGTGATATCGTCCTTGCGCACCATGGGTAATTTCAGCAACCGGAAAATTACGTTAGCCAGACCGTTAAAAAACCAGACCAGTGGGCGGAATATGAACAGGCAAAAGCGCATAGGATTGATAATCTGGACAGCCACCGTCTCTGGGGCAATCATGCCAATACGTTTGGGGGTCAAATCACCGAACAAGATAAACAGACTGGTGACAAGAACAAAAGAGCAGATAAAGCTGACTTTTCCCGCTAACTCTGGAGACATGACGTTTTCAAACAACATATTGAGATAGGGGGAAAAGGCTGCGTCACCAATAATACCGGCCAGAATGGCGACGGCATTAACACCAATTTGAATCACAGTAAAAAAGATACCTGGTGTCTCCTGAAGTTTTAACACCAGGTCAGCATTCAGGTTGCCCTCATCGGCCATCTGCTTCAGTTTGATTTTACGTGAAGCGGCAAGGGATATTTCAGAAAGAGAAAAAAACGCGCTGATGGCAATAAGAAGTATTATTAGTAATAAGCTGTTTAACATAGTTTTTTCGCTTTGTCTCAGCAGACATAGGCGATCCTCGGGAAGGAAAATCATTATAAGGCAGCGAATGTGGTACCCGCTGGCAAGGGCTGGTTTCCAGCCCTGTATTCCTTGAATCTATCCGGTCAGGAACCTATCACCGTGGGTGGCCCTGACGCGGTGCGCATTATAACAGGTGTGACGAAATAACCGCCATATTTAGCGTTGCGGCGGCAAGCAGACACCAATGCCACCTAACCCGCAGTAACCATCCGGGTTTTTGTACAGATATTGCTGGTGCTCGTCTTCAGCATAGTAGAACGGCCCGGCAGGTTTGATTTCCGTGCTGATGGTACGATCATCTCCGCTGTCTTTCATCGCCAGCTGGAAACCGTGTGCGCTTTCCTTGGCGGCCGACTCCTGTTCAGGTGTGACGGGGTAAATAGCGGAACGATACTGAGTGCCAATATCGCCGCCCTGACGCATGCCTTGCGCTGGGTCATGATTTTCCCAGAACAACTGTAACAGTTGTTTGTAGCTGATGACCGTTGGGTCAAAGACAACCCGTACTACTTCAGCATGGCCGGTTTTACCGGTACAGATTTCCCGGTAGGTAGGGTTGGGCGTATAGCCGCCACAGTAGCCTGCTGCTGTACTGTATATTCCCGGCTGTTGCCAGAACAAACGTTCTGCCCCCCAGAAACAACCCATGGCAAAGATGGCCACCTGCATATTTTCTGGCACGTATGTCATGGAGTGTTGGCTAACTGCATGAAGTCGGGCAACGGGCATTGGTGTTATCCGACCGGAAAGTGCGTCAGATTGACTGATGCATTGGGTTTTATCGAAACTATCGATCACTTTTGGCTCCCGATATTGTAGTAATATCATTGTGTTTTCAGAGCATAACCGAGAAGCTTTCGCCTGTCTTTACGGTATCATGGTTAAAAATGGCAGTAATGAATCAGTTAAGAAACCAGTATTCACGGGGAAAACCGCTTAAGTAAGCAGTATGGCAGTAATTACCCTACGCCATTTTTAGATTTACAAATTTAACTCTATATTTAGAAAGAAAAACCAGTTTATCTGATTGATATTACCAAGGGGTAACGTGGTAATTTTTACAGGAAAAAAGAAGCCATTCTTTCACCACAATATGCAGCGTGGCTGTGATTTGAAAATATGTGTATTGTGCATGTTGTTGGTGTTGCCTTCAGCCAGGGCAGCGTCCAATGTTCGGTTGCAACTTGTCGGGCTTAAGGGTGAATTACAAAAAAATGTCCGGGCGCGGTTATCGACAATTGCGCCAGACGAAGTCAGTGCCGATGGTCGTTTCCAGGCCCGTGTTGATGAGGCGATCCGACAAGGGTTGCGGGCATTGGGGTATTACGATCCTGAAATTCTGTTCAAATTCGAACCGGCGGTGAACGGTGGTCGTCCGGTACTCTTGGTTAATGTCACGCCGGGAAAACCAGTCAGGATCGCCGGTGTGAATATCATTATTACTGGTCAGGCGCGAGATGATAAAGATTTTCAGCAACTGATTCAGACGAGTAAACCGCCCCTGGGAAGCATTCTGAACCATGGCGATTATGATGGTTTTAAACGCTCACTTAGCGACCTTGCCGTCAATAAGGGTTATTTCGATGCCCGTTTCACTAAAAGCCAATTGGGAGTGATACAAAGCACTCGTCAAGCGTACTGGGATATTGATTACGCTAGTGGTGAGCGTTACCGCTTTGGCAAAGTGCACTTCCAGGGGTCGCAGATCCGTGAAGATTATCTGCAAAATCTGTTGCCGTTCCATGAAGGCGATGAATACACCACACAAGCATTAGGTGAATTTAACCGCCGCTTATCAGCGACAGGCTGGTTCAACGCCGCCGTGGTGTCGCCGGATTTCAGTCAGGCCACACAGAGCAAAAAACTGCCGTTGGATGCGGTGCTGACGCCACGCAGCCGCAATACGGTAGAAGTCGGGGGCGGGTATGCCACGGATGTGGGGCCCCGGCTGAAAACCACCTGGAAAAAGCCATGGATTAATTCGCGTGGACACAGTCTGGAAAGTAACCTCAGCCTGTCGGCACCGGAACAGGTGTTGGATTTCAGCTATAAAGTACCGCTGCTCAAGAATCCGCTGGAGCAATATTACCTGTTACAGGGCGGATTTAAACGAGAAGACCTGAATGATACCCGTTCGGATGCCACTACACTGAATGTGGCGCGTTATTGGAGTTATCCCAGTGGTTGGCAGCGGGCAGTCAACCTGCGCTGGAGTCTGGACCACTTTACGCAAGGTAGCATAACCGATACCACCACGCTGATTTATCCCGGTGTCAGCATCAATCGTACGCGCCAACGCGGTGGTCTGATGCCTTTCTGGGGAGACACCCAACGTTACTCGGTAGATGTCTCCAATACGGCGTGGGGTTCGGATATCGATTTTGCTATTTTCCAGGCGCAGAACGTGTGGATCCGTACGTTGGCGGATAAACATCGCTTTGTGGCCCGCGGCAATCTGGGGTGGATAGAAACCAGTGACTTTTCCCGCGTGCCGCCATCCCTGCGTTTCTTTGCCGGAGGCGACCGCAGTATCCGTGGCTATAAATACAAGTCAATCTCGCCCCGTGATGATGACGATAAGCTGACCGGTGCCTCAAAGTTAGCGACCGGATCGATCGAATATCAATACAACGTCACTGGCAAGTGGTGGGGGGCGGTGTTTATCGACAGTGGTGAAGCGGTTAACGATATCAGAAAGAGTAATTTCAAAACCGGTGCCGGGATTGGTGTGCGCTGGGAATCACCAGTGGGACCAGTCAAGTTTGATCTGGCCAGACCGATTGGTGATGCTGAAAAACATGGATTGCAGTTTTATATCGGTCTGGGGCCTGAATTATGAGTTGGCTAAAAAAAACCATAATTGGTTTCACCGTGTTTTTGTTGATGCTTGTCCTCACTGTCGCCTTGCTAATCGGTACGACCCCGGGCCTGCATCTGGTGTTGAACAGCGCTTCGCGCTGGGTGCCGGGATTGAATATTGGCAGTGCCAGCGGTGGCTGGCGAGATTTAACACTAAAAGATCTGCATTACCATATGCCCGGTGTTTCGGCTAATGTGAGTGCATTACACTTATCGCTGTCGCTATCACCCGCTTGCCTGTGGCGGGGGCAATTGTGTATCGATGCACTATCCGTCCAGGGTCTGGACGTCGTAGTGAAAACACAACAAATGCCAGTATCTGAGACGCAAGCCGCGTCCACGGTGCCGTCAACAGAAATCAGCATACCTTTTACTCTCGATCTCCAGCATGTCAGTCTGTCTAACAGCCTGGTCACCGTTGATGATATGACACTGTCACTGGCGGAATTCCGCTCTGGGCTGCACTGGCAGGGTCGAAAGTTAACGCTGTTGCCAACGTATATTGGATCGTTACTGGTATCTCTACCCAAAACGCCCTCGACGCATCCTGAAACACCGCCCTCCGTGGCAAACAGTAAGCTGTCATCCTCTGAATTATCTGCGCTGTCAGAGCAGCCTTTGGGAGAACGTTTGCAGTCGCTGTTTGCCAAACCGTTGTTGTCAAAAATTCCTGACATGACTCTGCCGATGGATGTCACGATCACTGAAATACAAGGTAAGCAGCTACGGATTACCGGCAGTCAGGACCTGATGATCACCCGGTTTTTTTTACAGGCCAGCAATCAACAACAGAAGTTGACACTGCAACGGTTGGACCTTCAATCGCCACAAGGCGCGTTGTTTGCTCATGGAGAAGCGACACTTGATGGGCAGTGGCCGCTAGAGCTAAATGCCAACGGTGTGCTGAATATCGATCCGTTGAAAGGTGAACGCCTCAAACTGACGGTAAACGGTGCTCTGCATGAGCAACTGAACGTCGCGCTGAATTTGTCCGGGCCACAACGTGCACAGCTGACATTGCAAGCAAAACCGGCTGTAGTGGGATTACCACTGTCGCTTAGCCTGCAAAGTCCGCAGGTCCGCTGGCCTATTATCGGAGATGCGCGTTACGAATTGAACGATATCCATCTGAATATTAACGGTAAGGCCACAGACTATGCACTCTCACTGCATGGCGCTCTGCAGGGCAGCGAGTTACCTCCCGGTTCACTGTTACTGGAAGGTAAGGGAAATGTACGACAATTCTCTCTGACCCGCCTGCGTCTGGATGCATTGCAGGGGAATGTGGAAATGACAGGGCAGATGGACTGGAACAACGCTATCAGTTGGAACAGTGAACTCATGCTGAGTGGTATCAATACCGAGCAACAATGGCCGCAATGGCCCGCCCGCCTGAACGGTAAACTCGTTACCCAAGGGAGCATTGAAGGAAGCGACTGGCAACTGAAGATTCCACAATTACAGTTAGAGGGCAATGTCCGTCAGAATCGGCTGACAGTACAAGGTAAATTGAGCGGCAATGCCGCCGGGCAATGGAGCATCTCTGATCTTGCCCTGACGCTGGGCCGTAATCGGCTGATGGTGAAGGGAACGTTGGGTGAGCAATGGAATATCACGGGTGATATTAATGCACCGGCATTGGACGGTACACTGCCCGGTCTGGCCGGGAGGATTGTGGGTAATCTCAAACTGGATGGCAACCGCGATGCGCCGCATCTGAAAACCGATCTGGCGGTGTCGGAATTACGCTGGCAAAACATGACTATCAAGCAGCTTGATATCGCGGCTGACGTGCAATCCGACAAGCAGATCCACGGGGCGATAACGGTACATTTGCAGCAGCTACACCGGGATAGCCTACGTATGAATACACTGGCACTGCGGGTGGAGGGCAATGAAACCCAGCACCAGATGCGCCTGACCATGAATGGGGAGCCGGTGTCGGGTCAACTGTCGCTGGCCGGCAGTTTTGATCGGGCACAGCAACATTGGCGTGGTGAAATAACGAGCACTCATTTTGACACCCCGGTTGGCGAGTGGCGGTTGATGCAGGCGATGTCACTGGATTATCAGGTGGCTCAGCAGAAAATGACGATTGGTCATCACTGTTGGCATAACCCTGATGCTGAGCTGTGTGTGCCGCGTCCGATTGAGGTCGGGCCATCTGGTCAGGCAAGTCTGGTCTTGAAGCGGTTTGATTTGGCAATGCTGAAACCGCTGATGGGAAATGGCACTGAACTGGGCGGTAATGTCACCGGCAATGCAGATGTCAGCTGGCAAACCGGAGCAGGGTTACCTCAGGCGAAAATTACGCTAACTGGACACGGCGTTACTGTGCAGCAACAAGTGCAGGGGAAAACGCTGCCGATTGCTGTTGAAACCCTGACATTGAATGCGGGGATCACGCATGATCAGGCGCAACTTGCCTGGGAGGTAGCATTGCGCGGAAATGGGCGTTTTGCGGGGGATGTGCAGATTGCTGATCCGCAAAATCGACGTGACCTGAGCGGGAATGTGTCCATCAGCCATTTCTCATTGGATATGCTGAATCCGGTGTTGCAGGAAGGTGAAAAAGCAGCGGGATTGTTGAATGCCAGTCTGCGGCTGGGTGGTAATGTGCAGCGTCCTGAACTGTTTGGGCAAATGGTGCTGGAGCAGTTGGACATCAATGGTAACTGGATGCCGGTGGATTTGACTAATGGCCGCCTGGCTGTCTATTTCAACGGGGTTAATTCGACGTTACAGGGTTTCCTGAAAACCACTAATGGTCAGGTCAATCTGGCAGGGAATGCAGACTGGTCACAAGTAAATGACTGGCGAGCACATATTGCCGTCAAAGGGGAACGTGTGCGGATTACCCTGCCGCCGATGGCCCGTCTGGATATTTCCCCCGATATCACCTTTGATGCATCGCCGAGGATACTTGCGTTAAATGGTATGGTCACTATTCCCTGGGCGAGGATTGTCGTCCATGATATGCCACCGAGTGCGGTGGATGTGTCCAAAGATGAAGTCATGCTGAATGAGAAACATCAGCCGATTACGAAGGCATCAAGTGGAATACTGATTAACAGCAACCTGATCGTGCGGATCGGGGATGATGTTTGGCTGGATGCCTATGGCCTGCATGCTCAGTTGAACGGTGATTTGAAGGTAGCGCAGAATGAGCGCGGACTGGGTCTGAACGGCCACATCAATATACCTTCCGGCCGTTTTAAAGCCTATGGGCAGGATTTGCAGATACGTAAAGGGCAACTTCTTTTCTCTGGACCACCGGCACAGCCGATGCTGGACATTGAGGCTATCCGTAATCCGGACAATACTGAAGGTGATGTGATTGCCGGTGTTCGTATTACGGGGTTGGCGACGTCACCTCGGCTGGCAATATTTTCCGAGCCGACTATGTCGCAACAGGAAGCGCTCTCTTACCTTCTGCGTGGTCAGGGATTGGAGAGCAGTGGCACCGACAGTGCAATGATGACATCCGCACTGATTGGTTTAGGGGTTGCACAAAGTGGTCAAGTTGTGGGTAAAATCGGCGAGGCCTTTGGCGTAAGCAATTTAGCCCTGGATACACAGGGCGCTGGCGACAGCTCACAGGTAGTGGTCAGCGGTTATGTCCTGCCGGGCCTGCAGGTCAAATATGGTGTTGGTATATTTGATTCACTGGCAACGTTAACATTACGTTACCGTTTAATGCCGAAACTATACTTGGAGGCGGTGTCTGGTATCAATCAGGCATTAGATGTGCTCTATCAGTTTGAGTTTTAGCGATGCGAATTATTGTCTACGGCAGTTTACGACGCAAACAGGGAAACAGTCATTGGATGACCAATGCGCAATGGTTGGGTGACCATCGGCTTGAAGGGTATGAGCTGTATGACTTAGGTCACTATCCGGCAGCAGTGGCAGGCGAAGGGGAGATTTATTGCGAAGTCTACCGGGTTAGTTCGTCCATTTTATCAGAGTTGGATGAGTTGAAACGGGGAGGGGGAGAGTATAAGCGTGCGTTAATCTCAACACCTTACGGTAGTGCCTGGATTTATCTCTATCAACGTCCTGTTACGGGGTTGCGTAGAATTACCAGTGGTGATTGGTTGAAGCGAGATACAGCGAAATAAAGTGAGAAATAAAAACACCGCGTACTGCACGGTAATATTTGTTCAGTTAAGAAGCCGAATACACGAGACTTAAGTGAATTGTATTACGCATTACGCGGTGTTTTTGACTATTGGCTGAAACGGCTCCCACTATTTCTGTTGGGATCGGTGCGGCCTTGCTTATTTTTTGCGCGGTTGAAAGAAGCCAGAATCTCTGCTTTGGCAGCGTCAACGTCAGCCCAACCTTCAACTTTCACCCACTTGCCTTTTTCCAGATCCTTATAGTGCTCGAAGAAATGGCTAATTTGCGCACGAAGCTGTTCCGGCAGGTCGGTCACGTCTTTAACATGATCGTAGTCTTTGCTGAGTTTGCTGTGGGGAACGGCAACCACTTTGGCATCTTCACCAGACTCATCGGTCATTTTCAGTACACCAACCGGACGGCAACGGATCACTGAACCTGGCTGTAACGGATACGGGGTTGGCACCAACACGTCAACCGGATCGCCATCCAGTGACAACGTGTGGTTGATGTAACCATAGTTACACGGATAGAACATGGCGGTAGACATAAAGCGGTCTACAAACAGCTCACCGGTTTCCTTATCAACTTCATATTTGATGGGATCGGCATTCGCAGGGATTTCAATAACCACGTAAATATCTTCCGGAAGATCTTTACCCGCCGGGACTGTATTCAAACTCATGTCGGTTTCCTTCTCTTCAAACCAGAAATAGAGTGGTGGCCATTATAGCCAACTCATCAGAAAAGTTCGCGATTTTTAGGGCGTACAATCGGGAAGGAATCGGTGTGAAACGATGGGTGTACTGATAGGACTGGCTGGCAGCCCCATTATTTCCGTCCACCTGAAGATCATGGAAAACAGCAGACGCTTATTTTTTCTGCGCGGGCTTGTTTTTTCGCCGCTTTTTCCAGATTTTATGTTCCTGACCACGCCACAAGCGTTGGATATTATCGTGATGGCGCATCAGAATCAGGCAGGAAAGCATCGCGACCGGGAAAGTAAGCTGTGGTTTGAACCACCAGACATAGAACGGGGCGATTAACGCACTGACAATAGCGCCTAACGAGGAGTAGCCGCTCAGCAGCACGGTCAGTAACCAGGTGCCGATCATCAGGCCGGTAAGATCCCAACCGATCGGCGCAATGGCACCTAACGCCGTGGCTACACCTTTGCCACCGTGAAAGCGGAAAAAGGCCGGATAAATATGCCCAAGGCAGGCGGCAATGGCAGTCAGCCCGAGATAAAGAGGGGGGATGCCCAGCGCATAGGCTCCCCACACGGGCAACATCCCTTTCAGAATATCGAAGATCAAGACAGTGGCAGCGGCGGCTTTTCCTCCGATACGCAGTACGTTGGTAGCACCAGGATTGCCTGATCCATGCTCGCGTGGGTCTGGCAGGCCGGCGATCCTGCAGACCAGAATTGCACTGGAGATCGAGCCGCACAAATACGCGAGGATAATCATGCCAAGCGCGATAGCACTCATAATACGGTTCCGTTTAATAAAGGTCGTTTTAATCTCAGCATCAATGGATAATACGCATATTCTGTCGGAAGTGGTATCCGGCAACAGTAAAAACAGAGTGTGACGTGATGGATATCGTATTTATTGAAGAACTTGGTGTGATCACCACTATTGGTGTTTATGACTGGGAACAGACTATTCAACAGAAGCTGGTGTTCGATATCGAAATGGGATGGGATAACCGTCATGCGGCGGCCAGTGATGATGTGAACGATTGTCTGAGTTATGCCGACGTCAGTGACGCAGTCATCTCGCTGGTGGCCGGGCAACGTTTTGCGCTAGTGGAAAGAGTGGCGGAAGAGGTGGCGCAATTACTGATGCAACGGTTTGGTATTCCCTGGTTGCGAATTAAGGTTAGTAAACCCGGCGCAGTGGCCCAGGCACGCAGCGTAGGGGTAATAATTGAGCGGGATGTGCGATAACGCTGATTTATTGGAAACTGGGATTAACTTTGGTCTTTGGTCTATCAAAAACCGGGATTAATTCTGATTTATTGGAAACAGGGATATTAAGGTAACCTAAAGGTAACCTGTATAACGTAATATGTGTTTTTTAGTAGCGGCTCGCTGGTAGCGATGCCGCTTTTTTACGGGCTACGGAAAAGGTAAGCGTGTGATGGCGGATATGCATTCGTTACTGGTGGCATTCATTCTTGGTATAGTCGAAGGGCTCACCGAATTTTTGCCGGTATCATCTACCGGACATCTGATCATTGTGGGCCAGTGGTTGGGTTTTGAGGGCGCAACAGCTAAAACATTCGAGATTATCATTCAACTGGGATCCATTCTGGCGGTGGTAGCGGTGTTCTGGCGCCGGATGTTTGGTCTGATTGGGATTCATTTTGGCGAGGTTCCCCACGAGGGGCAGCATAATGGTCATTTAACGCTGGGACATATCCTGCTGGCGATGATACCTGCTGTGATACTGGGTCTGCTGTTCCATGATTTCATCAAATCGTTGTTTAATCCACGTACGGTTGCATATGCCCTGGTTGTCGGTGGTTTTTTACTGTTGGCCGCCGAGTGGTTAAAGCCAAAACATCCACGTTCCGTGGGACTGGATGATATCACTTACCGCCAGGCATTTATGATTGGCTGTTTCCAGTGTCTGGCGTTGTGGCCGGGTTTCTCTCGTTCTGGATCAACCATCTCAGGTGGGATGCTGACGGGTGTTAGCCGTTATGCGGCGTCTGAATTTTCGTTCATTCTGGCGGTGCCGATGATGCTTGGTGCCAGTGCGCTGGATCTGTACGAAAGCTGGCACTTTCTGACAAAGGCTGATTTGCCGCTCTTTATCGTGGGATTCCTGACGGCATTTGTCGTGGCGATGATTGCGATTAAAACTTTCCTGCAACTGATTAAACGGATGTCGTTTATCCCGTTTGCCATCTATCGATTCATTATCGCGGCAGTAGTGTATCTGGTCTTTATGTAAATCAGTAGCCCGCCGGCCGGATCCCTCCGTTCGATCGCTATAATGTGATATCTGTAAGGTTCCCGGGGATAAAATTTCAGAAAATTCTTATCCCCGGCTCGCACATGAAAGCATGACGTGATAATGACGCAATATTGCCTTCGGATGTGGTTTTTATTGCAGCCAGATTATGAGCGGTCGGAAACATCAGACTGCTGTGCTTTCCAGCTTTCCAATGCACTAAGGCGCCGACGCTGTAATTCTTCTCCGATTTCGGCATTCTGAAATCCTGCGGCAATCACTTCTGCATTGGTAACCTGGCTGGCGACCTGAAAAGCCTGCCGCAGGTAGTCACTTTGGGGATATGCCGCGTGTTCAAAACCGGTACGGCCCCGGGCGTCCGCTTCTCCGGTAATAATCAGCTGTTCCAGCCGTTGTGGTTTGCGCCAGACGTCAATCGCACTAAGCAGTTTCAGTAACGTCTTGGGTTTCAGGATCTGTACGTTATGCATCAGGTCGTGATATTCGGCCACAATTCTGGCCAGATCTCTTAGTGCATTGGGAATACGCAAGCGATGACACAATGTATCCACCAGCTTGACACCTGCCCGCCCATGTCCGTGATGATGTGGCCACTGTTCGGGCGGGGTCAACCCTTTACCCAGATCGTGACACAATGTGGCGAAGCGCACGTCAAGGCTCGGGCTCAGGCGGGCGGCCATCTCCAGTGCCATCATCGTGTGGATACCCGTATCGATTTCCGGATGCCATTTGGCCGATGCCGGAACACCATACAGGTGGTCAATTTCGGGGAACAATACTGCCAGCGCGCCGCAATCACGCAAAACCTGAAAATAGATTTGCGGATCCTGCGTTCCCAATGCTTTTTCCGTTTCTTTCCAGACGCGTTCTGGTGTCAGATATGCCAACTCATCTTCTTGGGTCATCCGTTGCATTAATGCCATGGTTTCTTCAGCAATATGAAACCCCAGATGAGCATAGCGAGCGGCAAAACGGGCGACACGTAACACCCGTAACGGATCCTCGCCGAAGGCGTCGGAAACATGGCGTAAAATACGGTTTTGCAGATCGCGCCGACCTTCATAAGGATCAATAAGATTGCCGTTTTCATCCTGAGCGATGGCATTAATGGTTAAATCCCGACGTTGTAAATCTTCTTCCAGTGTGACATTCGGTGCGGCATCGCAGATAAAACCCGTGTAGCCTTTACCGGCTTTTCGCTCGGTTCGTGCCAGTGCGTACTCTTCCCGGCTGACAGGGTGCAGGAAGACCGGGAAATCTTTTCCCACCTGCTGATAACCCAACGCCAGCAGATGTTCTGGTGTCGTGCCGACCACAACCCAGTCACGTTCCGTCACCGGTCTGTTTAACAAGCCGTCACGTACTGCACCGCCAACAAGGTAAATCTTCAAGCCCGGCTCCTTTACACCCGATATTACGGTTTATGTTTTACCGCATACTATAGACTCCCCGTCATCTTTCAAGTCGCGGGTGCGTTGCCTGCCCCAGTCACTTACTGACGTAAGTTGCAGGGGATTCATTCGGTTCTCGCTTTTCTGCACGTTGAAATCTATTGAGTATCGCCGTGATTTTTAGTCTCATCGGGGTCGTCACTATCAGATGTTGATGATGGTGTGTCTATCCCATCCAGCGATCGTTCTTCTTGCGGCGCGGGATGAGATGCGGCAGCAGTAAACCAAGCAACAATCCGGCACCGGCTACGCCGCCACCGTACATAAACCACTGTAAAATGAGCGTGCGTTTTTTGTCATCTAACTGCACGCTGACCGCGCTGACCTTTTGTTGCGCCGACAGCAGTTGTGCTTTCAAATCCTGATTATTCTTTTGTAGCCCGCTGATGATGCTGTCGCTGGCATCCACCTTCTGTTGCATGGCGGTGGTGCGCTGTTTCCAAGTCTGATCGATATTATTCAGCTTGTCCGTCAATACCTTGACTTGATTTTCCAGTTCGGGCACTCGGGTACTCAAACTGGGTGTCTGACTCAGTTGATCGAGAGGAATCCAACTGGTGTGATTTTTGTCATCGCGGATCTGAGCATAACCCGCGCTGTCATTCACGCTTAATAGCGTGACTTCTGCGCCAGCTTTCAGTGCGCCAACGATACGGTATTGATTACCCGGACCGCTATGAGTGTAGGTGATTAATTCATCGGAGATATAGCGCTTTTCTTCTGCATGGGTAGAAAAACTGCAAACGAGAGCGATAAGGCAGATAAAAATAGAACGTGATTTATGCATAAGATCATTATGTTATGTGAGTAGTTAGCGAAGAGTCGGAGAATAAGTCTGACTATGCAGGCGGAAAACCTGAATGAGAACTGTCTTACTCTGGTAAAGGTGCATTCCTGAATTATAACCTGTGATTCGTCTCGCAGAAGAATAACAGCAATGCAGCGAACCTCGGTATCTGATGTGCCTAAAAGTGGCAAGGTGACGTAAAATGTTATTTACTGGCGTCATTATTACTGAACCCGGTGTTGTAGATTATGAGTGAAGAGATCGAGCTAAAGTTTATTGTCCATCCAGATACCGTTAGTTCTTTACGGCAGCAACTGAATGACTGGCAGAGTGAATACAGTCATAGCGAGCATCTTCAGGCGCAGCAGTTAGCAAATACTTACTATGAAACCAAAGATGGCTACCTGCGACAGCATGGTATCGGCTTGCGTGTGCGTGGCGAAAATGGCCATTATGAAATGACCGCCAAAACGGCGGGCAAAGTTGTTGGCAGTTTGCACCAGCACCCGGAATATAATGTCGATTTGACCAGCCCGCAGTTGGATATCAGTCTATTGCCG
The DNA here is from genome assembly GCA_030388725.1 of Prodigiosinella aquatilis. Classification (NCBI taxonomy): domain Bacteria; kingdom Pseudomonadati; phylum Pseudomonadota; class Gammaproteobacteria; order Enterobacterales; family Pectobacteriaceae; genus Prodigiosinella; species Prodigiosinella aquatilis. The sequence goes on along the minus strand of CP128857.1, from coordinate 3,934,638 downwards.
GAAGATATCTGGCCGGAAGGGTGTGACGTGGCCGCATTGACACAAGCGCTTCAGCCGTTGTTCAGTACGAATTTTCGTCGTGAAAAGTGGGCGGTGACTTACGCGCAAAGCGTGATTGAAATGGTATTCGATAGCGGCGAAGTTGTTGCGGGTCACCACCGTGAGCCTATTTGCGAATTGGAACTTGAACTGAAGGTTGGCAGAATCGAAGATCTACTGTCATTTGCCAATGAGCTGTCCGATGTCGGGGGACTGCGTCAAGGCAGTTTAAGCAAGGCTGCTCGCGGGTATCATCTGGCAAAAGGCAATCCACATCGTGAACGGCGGCCGCTGGCGTTCATGCCTGTAGAACCCAAGATGACTCTCGATCAGGCCATTCGTGCCGGATTGGAATATGCGTTAAGCCACTGGCAATATCATGAAGAATTGTGGGTTCGAGGTAATGCGGCAGCTCGTGAAGCATTGCCAGAGGCAGGCACCATGCTCCGGGAAATGCTGGTGTTGGTAGGCGGCGTGGTGCCACGTAAAGTCACGACGTTATTCCGGGCGGCATTAAGTCAACTGGAAGCACTGGTTGACGCGAATCAGGATGCTGAAGCCGTCTGTTATGCCAAGGATTATCTGAAAAGTAAGCTGGTACTTACTTCCTGGTTGGTGGAAGCCGGTTGGCATCAATACATGGATAACAAGGAACGTATGCGATTGCAAGGCTCCTACAAACGCTTTGCAGATATTATGCTGAGCCGAACGCTATCCGAGCTCAAGCAGGTATTCAGCCACTCGCTGGACACCCTGCAATATTCACAACAGCTGCCGCGTCTGAGGCGTGGAGTTTGTGCATTTCTGCTGCTTTCCGGTTTTTATCCTGTTCATGAAGCGACAAGTTATCTGCGTTTCTGGCGAGACATAGAAGATATTATTGCCCATCTTTCACCAGGAGATGATCTTCCGCATCAATTGGAACTCAGCCGTAAGCAGGCCATATCGCAACCCCCATTCTGGCTGAGTAGCGCCAATAATTGATAACTGAAGCCGCCTGCATGCTGTCAGGCGGTCGTGCAAGGATATTGCCATGTCCAGTAGTCCTACGCAGGTTTTCCCCTTATCCGAACCGCTGGTTGCTCAGGCCCAATGCATCATGGCGCGACTACGAGAGCAGGACGTCTCCACTACATTTTCTGAACAGGAACAGTCCGTACTGGCGCTCAGTGATTTTGTCAGTGATGCACTGGCGCTCCACGCTGACTGGTGGCAAGAAATGCATCAGCAGCCGCCACAGCCAGACGAGTGGAGGAGTTATGCTCAATGGCTGGACGCAGCGGTGGGTGAGGCGACAGATGACAACGGGTTGATGAAGATACTACGGTTGTTCCGTCGCCATATGCTGGTGCGTATTGCGTGGTCACAAATCCTGCAAACCAGCACCACGGAACAAACGTTGCTTCAGCTCAGTACCTTGGCGGAGTTGCTGATTATGGCGGCGCGCAACTGGCTGTATGAAGCATGTTGTCGCGAATGGGGAACGCCGTGCAATGTGGCGGGCGATGCACAACCGCTATTGATCCTCGGCATGGGAAAACTGGGCGGCGGAGAGTTGAACTTTTCGTCGGATATCGACCTGATTTTTGCCTATCCGGAAAATGGTCAAACCCGCGGTGGACGTCGTGAGTTGGATAATGCCTCGTTTTTTACCCGTCTGGGGCAACGGCTGATCAAGGTACTGGATCAGCCGACTGTTGATGGTTTTGTCTACCGTGTCGATATGCGATTGCGGCCGTTTGGCGACAGCGGCCCACTGGTGCTGAGTTTTGCGGCGCTGGAGGATTATTATCAAGAACAGGGACGAGACTGGGAACGGTATGCGATGGTGAAAGCGCGTCTGATGGGCGGAACGGAGGACCGCTACAGTCAGGAACTGATGAGCATGCTGCGGCCTTTTGTGTATCGTCGTTACATTGATTTCAGCGTGATTCAATCATTACGTAATATGAAGAGCATGATCGCGCGGGAGGTTCGCCGTCGTGATTTACGTAATAATATTAAGCTGGGCGCTGGCGGTATTCGCGAAATTGAATTTATCACTCAGGTATTTCAGTTAATTCGTGGTGGCCGGGAACCGGTGCTGCAATCGCGCTCGTTGTTGCCCACGTTAGATCAAATAGGGACGCTGGGATTGCTGGCTCCGCCGCTGGTTTCCCAACTGCGTGCCGCTTACCTGTTCCTGCGCCGGCTGGAAAATCTGTTGCAGTCAATTGCTGATGAACAGACGCAGACGCTACCGGCTGATGAGCTAAATCAGCAGCGCCTGGCCTGGGGAATGGGAGTGGCGAGCTGGACACAACTGTGTGACGTGTTGCAGCAGCATATGCAGGCGGTACGTGCGGTATTTAATGATCTGATTGGGGATGACGCACCGGACGGTAGCGAAACGCCAGAATATACGCGCTATGGCAGTTTGTGGCAGGATCTGCTGGATGAAGCGGATTTGGCGTCATTGATGCCGCAATTGACGGAAGGCGTCCGCGAGGCGCTGTTACGTAACATCATGGATTTTCGGAGCGATCTGGCAAAACGGACTATTGGCCCGCGGGGCCGGGATGTGCTCGATCAATTGATGCCGACGCTGTTGGCGCAGGTATGTCAGCATGAACAGGCTGATAACATTCTGGCGCGTATTACGCCGCTGCTACTGGGTATTGTAACCCGCACCACATATCTGGAATTGCTGCTGGAATCCCGTGCAGCGTTAATCCATCTGATTCGGTTATGTGCCGCGTCACCGATGATTGCCAACCAATTAGCCCGCTATCCGCTGCTATTGGATGAACTGCTTGACCCTGCCACCTTATATCAACCCACCGCGCCACATGCTTATGCCGATGAACTGCGGCAATACATGATGCGTGTGCCGGAAGAGGATGAAGAACAGCAACTGGAAGCATTGCGTCAGTTTAAGCAGACCCAACAATTGCGTATCGCTGCCGGGGATATTGCCGGGGCATTGCCGGTAATGAAGGTCAGCGATCACTTAACCTATCTGGCGGAAGCGATTATCTCTGCCGTTATTCAGCAGGCATGGAGCCAGATGGTGGCCCGGTTCGGACAACCATCACATCTGCATCAGCGCGAGGGACGTGGTTTTGCCGTTATCGGCTATGGCAAACTGGGTGGCTGGGAACTGGGCTACAGTTCCGATCTCGATCTGGTGTTTTTGATCGACTGTCCATCTGATGTCATGACCGAGGGTGAACATAGCATTGATGGCCGTCAGTTTTACTTGCGGCTGGCCCAGCGGGTAATGCATCTGTTCAGCACCCGTACCTCATCTGGCATTTTATATGAAGTGGATGCGCGTCTGCGTCCGTCCGGCGCGGCAGGCATGTTGGTCAGTACCGTGGAGGCCTTTGACGACTATCAGCGTACTGAAGCCTGGACTTGGGAACATCAGGCGCTGGTACGTGCACGCATGGTCTATGGGGAAAAACAGATCCAGCAGCAGTTTGAATCTATTCGCCAGGCTATTCTTTGCTGTCCCCGTGATGGTGACCGACTGCGTATTGATGTCCGGGAAATGCGGGAAAAAATGCGCCTCCATCATGCCAGCAAATCTCAGGATTGGTTTGATCTGAAGGCGGATGCCGGCGGCATTACCGATATCGAATTTATCGTCCAATATTTAGTGCTGTGCTATTCCGCTCAAGAGCCACGATTGACACGCTGGTCCGATAATGTGCGCATTCTGGAGCTGATGGCCCAGTATGACATTATGGAAGAACGTGAAGCCACGGCCCTGAAGCTGGCTTACATCACACTGCGTGATGAGATGCACCATCTGGCGTTGCAGGAACAGTCTGGTCGGGTCCGGGCCGACCGGTTTATGGCCGAACGTCAACAGGTACAGCAGAGCTGGGCAACATGGCTGGGTTGAGAGTGTGTTCGCATAATAGTCAATGTGGCGGTGGATTGTCATTGTTCTGTCAGTGCCTGTGATAGTATAGCGCGCGTCAAATTGAACCCATTTTTGGAGCCAGGGAATGAAAGTTACGCTGCCTGATTTTCGTCATGCCAGAGTATTGGTTGTGGGAGACGTTATGCTGGATCGCTACTGGTACGGCCCAACCAGCCGTATTTCACCGGAAGCACCGGTGCCGGTAGTGAAGGTTGATACGATTGAAGAGCGTCCAGGGGGCGCGGCAAACGTAGCAATGAATATTGCCTCACTAGGGGGCGGTTCACGTCTGGTTGGTCTCACCGGTATTGACGATGCAGCCCACGCCCTGAGCGCCAGATTGAATGAAGTTAACGTCAAATGCGATTTCGTTTCTGTTCCTACACATCCGACAATCACCAAGCTGCGCGTACTGTCCCGCAATCAGCAACTTATCCGCCTGGACTTTGAAGAGGGGTTCGATAACGTTGATCCGCAGCCAATGATTGAGCGTATCCAGCAGGCATTGCCACAGATTGGCGCCCTGGTTCTATCTGATTATGCCAAAGGGGCGCTGGTACACGTACAACAAATGATCCAGACGGCAAAAGCTGCCGGTGTTCCGGTGCTAATCGACCCGAAAGGTGCTGATTTTTCCCGCTACCGTGGCGCGACGCTTCTGACGCCTAACCTGTCTGAATTTGAAGCGGTTGCCGGTCGCTGTAAAGATGAAGACGATCTGGTGGTGCGGGGTATGAAGCTGATGGCTGATTATCATCTGTCGGCGTTATTGGTGACCCGTTCCGAACAAGGCATGACGCTGCTGCAACCGGGTAAGGCACCACTGCATTTACCGACGCAGGCGCAGGAAGTTTACGACGTGACCGGTGCCGGTGATACGGTGATCGGCGTACTGGCCGCTGCGCTGGCCGCCGGGAAACCGCTGGAAGAGGCGTGCTTTCTGGCCAATGCCGCCGCCGGTGTGGTTGTCGGCAAACTTGGGACGTCAACAGTCACACCCATTGAGTTGGAAAATGCCATCCGTGGGCGTGCTGACACCGGTTTTGGCATCATGACGGAAGAGCAACTCAAAGCGGAGATGGCGATGGCTCGCCAGCGTGGTGAAAAGATCGTCATGACCAATGGTTGCTTTGACATTCTGCATGCCGGACATGTTTCCTATCTGGCAAATGCCCGTAAGCTGGGGGATCGTCTGATTGTGGCGGTAAACAGCGATGATTCAACCAAACGCCTGAAAGGACCAACCCGACCGGTAAATCCGCTGATGCAGCGGATGATTGTGTTGGGGGCTCTGGGGGCAGTGGATTGGGTTGTACCGTTTGATGAGGATACGCCACAGCGACTGATCGCCGAGATCCTGCCGGATGTATTGGTGAAAGGCGGAGACTATAAGCCAGAAGATATCGCCGGAAGTGAGGAAGTCTGGGCCAACGGTGGTGAGGTCAAGGTGTTGAATTTTGAAGATGGCTGCTCAACCACGAACATTATCAATATCATCAAGGCCGGTAAATAACTGGCCGCATCATGTTAGATAAAAGGTATGAACCTATTGAATTCACAGTCTGTTGAGTCTCGTATTAACGCATTACGCGCCCTGCTGCGTCATCACGAATACTTGTATCACGTCGAAGATGCGCCGGAAATTCCCGATGCGGAATACGATCGGCTGATGCAGGAGTTGAAAGGCCTGGAATTGACGCATCCTGAACTGGTGACGTCGGATTCGCCTACTCAGCGGGTAGGTGCTGCGCCACTGGCGGCATTTGAGCAAGTACGCCATGAAGTACCCATGCTGTCGCTGGATAATGTATTTGATGAGCAAAGCTATCTGGCCTTCAACAAACGTATCGGCGATCGTCTGAAGAGTGACGATGAGCTGACATTTTGCTGCGAACTGAAACTTGATGGTCTGGCCGTCAGCTTGCTGTATGAAGAGGGTGTGCTGGTCGGTGCTGCTACTCGTGGTGACGGTACCACGGGTGAGAATATTACTACCAATATTCGTACTATTGGTGCAATTCCGCTGCGACTAACGGGAGATAATATTCCTCGCCGACTGGAAGTGCGTGGTGAAGTGTTTATGAAACACAAAGGGTTCGAGGCGCTGAATGAGGAAGCGCGTCGTACCGGCGGCAAAGTGTTTGCCAATCCACGTAATGCGGCGGCAGGTTCTCTGCGTCAACTGGACCCACGTATTACGGCCAAACGGCCATTGAGCTTTTTTTGTTACGGTGTTGGGCTGGTGGAGGGGGGCACGTTACCCGATAGTCATTGGCAGCGTCTGATGCAGTTTAAAGCCTGGGGGCTGCCAGTCAGTGGGCACGTCACGCTATGCACTGGCAGTGATGCGGTACTGGCGTTTTATCACCGGGTTGAGCAGGAACGGGGCTCGCTGGGTTTTGACATCGATGGTGTGGTGATCAAGGTTGACGATCTGGTTTTGCAGGCGCGGTTGGGGTTTGTCGCCCGAGCCCCACGCTGGGCGGTCGCGTACAAGTTCCCGGCGCAAGAACAGCTTACCTGGCTGCGTGATGTGGAGTTTCAGGTTGGTAGAACCGGGGCGATCACACCGGTGGCTCGTCTGGAGCCGGTGGCTGTGGCCGGCGTGATGGTCAGTAATGCCACGTTACATAATGCGGATGAAATTGAACGCCTTGGTATACAGATTGGCGATCGGGTGATTGTGCGCCGCGCGGGCGATGTGATACCACAGATTGTGGGTGTCGTCATGGCGGAACGGCCGCAGGATAGCTATCCGGTCGTGTTCCCGACACATTGCCCTGTCTGTGGCTCCGATGTGGAACGCGTCGAAGGGGAAGCAGTCACCCGTTGCACGGCAGGGTTGGTGTGTGGTGCACAGCGAAAAGAATCACTGAAGCATTTTGTTTCCCGCCGGGCACTGGATGTAGATGGTATGGGCGATAAGATCATTGATCAACTGGTAGAAAAAGAATACGTGAAAACGCCGGCTGATCTATTCCGGCTTGGTGCGGGTATGCTTACCGGGCTGGATCGTATGGGGCCAAAATCAGCACAGAATCTGGTAAATGCGCTGGAAAAAGCCAAGTCCACCACGTTGGCCCGTTTTCTGTATGCGTTGGGTATCCGGGATGTTGGTGAAACGACGGCCGCCAGTCTGGCTTCACATTTCGGTTCGCTAGAGACATTATTCAACGCCGATATTGAAATGTTACAGCAAGTTCAGGACGTGGGAATTGTCGTTGCCACACATGTGCGCCATTTCCTGGATGAGGCACATAATCAGCAGGTTATCCGCGAACTGATCGGTTCTGAGATTGGGATTCACTGGCCCGCTCCCGTGGTAATTGATGCTAATGAACTAGACAATCCGTTCGCGGGTAAAACTATCGTGTTAACTGGTTCACTCAGTATTCTGTCCCGTGATGAGGCTAAAGATCGGTTAACGGCGTTAGGGGCGAAAGTCAGCGGCAGTGTCTCGAAAAAAACGGATTTGGTGATAGCTGGAGAGGCGGCAGGTTCCAAGCTGACTAAAGCGCAAGCGTTGGCTATTCCGGTGATTGATGAAGCAGAAATGATACGGTTATTAGGGTGACTACGATATGGAAAAAGACGATCTGGTCGCTATTGCCACCACGGTAATGCCATTTGGTAAATATAAAGGCCGAGTGTTGATCGATCTGCCGGAAGAGTATTTGCTGTGGTTTGCCCGTAAAGATGAATTTCCCAAAGGGCGATTGGGTGACCTCATGCAGATAACGTTAGTTATTAAAACGGAAGGATTGCAAAATCTGGTGATGCCACTACGAAACGCTGGTGGCTGAATGTGTCTCATGGTGGCGGCATTCGACACGATTTTGTTGTTTGCCGCGCAGAGAAGCCTTGATGCCGGGCGTAAAAAAAGCACCACGGAGTGATGCTTTCGTTGTATTAAATCAATTACCCGCTATGTGATATTGACCATCAAATATACACGTTGACGCTGTTTTCAGCTGTAGAGCTGTTAACGCCTTCCTTAGGCTTTATTTGCATGGCATCGCTGGGTTGTGGTTGTTGAGCTGTCTGACTTTGAGTCTGTTGCTGCTCTAACCGGGCAATTTGAGCTTGTAATTGCTGGATTTGCGCCTGAATGAGTTGTTGCTGTTGGCTCAACAGTTCGCTCTGTTTTTCATCCTGTGCCGCTGCTGCCTGACCTGCTAACTCTTTTGTCTTTTGCATCAGCTTTTGAACCTGTTTGTTCAACTGTGCAATCTGCTGATCCGTACTGCCACTGCTGCTGGATGAAGCAGCTGCGCTGGAAAGCACAGCATTGACTATACCTGCCATCGTTCTCTCCTGAAGATGAAATAGCGTTGCGTTACTACTATCGGCTCAACGTGTTATGTCTTTATCTTCTTTTTGAAATACTAACAAAAGCGGCATTAAACAACATTCCTTCCCAGAAGATAGGCCAGGTACTTCACTCCAATAGAAACGTAATGGATATCATCTAGATATAAACATCAATAGCATGTTCAGCCGAAGGGCGATTAACCCCTTCCACTGGTTTTACCAATGGTTTGCTTTCCTGAGTTGGCTGAACGGGTTGATTCTGTAACTGAGCTATTTGGGCCTGTAACATGACAATCTGCGCCTGCATAACCTGTTGTTGCGCATTGGGACTGGTTGTCTGCTGTTTATTTGTGGTATCCACAGAACTTTCAGCCACTTTTTGATTTTGCAGATTACGCTCAGCGACTTTCTGATCAGTATTGGTTTTTACATTCGATGAAGCCGTAATCGGCATCACAGCGAATGCGGAGGGGGCGAGTGAACTTATCATATTTCCTCCTTGATGACTTACCACTCAGCAGAACGGTTGTTCTGCTATATATGTTATCGGTATGAAATTTAAATATATGAATAATTATTGACCAAGGAAAGCAATTTATCTATTCGTAGATGTTCAATGAAGGTAAGCATATGTATTTTTCGTCTATCGGCTCGACGGCTATGGCCGTTCATGGTCATGATTTTTTAGGTTTTAATCCTTCGATTGCTTCAAAATATTTCTTTTAATGCAGTGATTATTTCCCTTGCGAGACAGTGGTTGTCCCGCAGGTATCTTTTCGGGAGGATCAAGTGATTGGCACCGGGCTGAAAACCGCGAACGCATTACGCAGTCCTCATTAATGGATCACATTTTCTTTCTGCCACTGGCGATAGTACCAGCATTGATCTCCATGAGATCATGCCAGCGGTTGGTCAACGCTGTGCGGGTTGTTGTGCACCACAGAAGAAATCACACTGATACTGTTCATTTCCCCTTCGGATAAATGAACGAAAATTGTGCTAATTCACTATTGGCAAAAGGTCTTATCCTTTTAATACCAATTCACAATAACAGGATGATGGCAAGATGCCCTCGATGCCATTGCTGGGCTAACAGCCGTAAACATTTACTGCACTGGTTAACCGTATCGCTTGATGGTTAAGTCTTTCGGCGGCGCAGGTTGACTGGGTAACCATATCCATATTCTGTTGTGTCATATCGCCTATTTGAGCAACTGAATCATTAATCATTGATAATGTGGAGGTCTGTTCCCTTGTGGCATGACTGATTTCTTTGATCATGGCGGAGACTTGTAATACTTCTTTTACGATATCATTGATATGCCTGCCTGCGTTTTCTACCAGCTTGCTGCCATTCAGTACATTTTCCAGGTTGGTATCGATCAATGTCTTGATTTCTTTTGCCGCAGAAGCGGAATGCTGGGCCAAATTGCGCACTTCCGCTGCCACCACAGCAAAACCACTCCCCTGGACGCCGGCTCTGGCGGCTTCCACCGCAGCATTCAATGCCAGAATGTTGGTCTGAAAAGCGATACTGTCAATAACGGCAATGATGTCGACAATTTTATGACTGGCACTGGAGATTGAATCCATCATGATCACTGCTTTCTTCATGATACCGCCGCCTTGTTGTGCCGTATCGCTGGCTCGTTCCGCTATCTGCGTTGCTTGTGTGGCGGTTTCTGCGCTCTGATGAACGGCGGCGGTAATCTCTTCTGCATGAGGGGTATTACGAACAGAGATATAACCTGTCAGCTGATTATCATGGTATACCGGCGTCACATTAGCCCGGACCCAATAGTGATCACCATTTTTACGCCGGTTTTTTACCAGCCCGGTCCAACTATCACCTTGTTGCAGGGTGTACCACATGTCAGCAAAGGCTTCGACAGGCATATCGGGATGCCGCACGATATTATGTGGTTGTCCGACGAGTTCATTTTCTGCGAAACCGCTGACCTGGATAAACGTGGAATTGGCGTAAGTAATATGACTTTTTACATTGGTGGTTGACATAAGTGTCGCATCGGCATCCAACGGATACTCTTGTTGTGTAATAGGTGTATTGACCTTCATGAAAAACCCCGATGTGTGTGTCAGCCCATATTATTGGGTTGATGCTAAGCAAGTAAAAGCAAATAGGAAGGCCAATAGTCTTGACCTGTATGGTAAATAAGTAGGTGCGAAAAATGTATATCCACTATTTTTCACGTTACAGATGTGTTGGTGATGCTTATTGACCCGAATTACTTACCTGAGTAAGCGCATCGAATTTATTCTCTTGCACCTTCACATGTCTTGAAATCTATTCGATTTATTAGTAACTATCTATTTATTGGTTTTTATTATGGTATGGCTCGTATCTGAACAATAGAGTAATTTTTTTGGAAAAATCCTTTGCTAAAGCATTTTCATTCCTTTAGCACGGAAATTATGATGAGGGGGATGTGTTTGTCAATGAAATAATTACTTTATTCTCAATAATGATTTTATTGTAATAATTATTTTAACGCAGAATCATAAATGATAATTTGATTTAATAATCATGTCATGGAGTCAGAAAAGTAACTTATTGTTATTCATGATCGATATATTTGATTAAGTGAAAGATAGGTATGTTATTTCACATAACGGCGGTGTTAATTTTATGAGTATGTTACCCTCTGCCCAGCATTTGACCAGAGGGTGTTATTGGGGGATGTTCAGGTTACTGGCGCCGGGTTGAAAACCGCTAAAGCATTATGCAGCCCCCATTGATCAGACCACGTTTTCTTTCTACCACTGGCGATATCCAGGATAAAGTGGAACAACTGCCAGCCGACGTCTTCAATAGTAGCTTCGCCAGTGGCAATAGTACCAGCATCAATATCCATGAGATCATGCCAGCGGTTGGCCAGTGCTGTACGGGTCGCCATTTTGATTACCGGAACCGCAAGCAGTCCATAAGGCGTACCGCGACCGGTAGTAAATACCTGCACGGTAATTCCGGATGCGAGTTGCTGTGTACCACAGACGAAATCGCTGGCAGGTGTCGCGGCGTAAATCAGGCCTCGTTTCGTGGGGCGCTGACCCGGTGACAGCACTTCCATAATCGGGCTGGTGCCTGATTTGGCAATCGAACCGAGCGCTTTTTCCACCACATTTGCCAGCCCCCCTTTTTTATTACCAGGCGACGGGTTGGCACTGCGATCTGTCTGCCCGTTATCCAGGTAATTGTCGTACCAGGCCATCTCTTCCAGCAGACGTTTGCCAACGTCCACATTAATAGCGCGTGGCGTCAGCAAATGGATGGCATCACGTACTTCGGTGACTTCGGAGAACATCACAGTGGCACCACAACGGACCAGCAGATCAGACGCAAATCCTACTGCTGGGTTGGCGGTTACGCCGGAGAAGGCATCGCTGCCACCGCACTGCGTGCCAACCACCAGTTCGGAAGCCGGTACAGTTTCCCGACGGCGCCGATTGAGGCGTTGCAAATGTTTATCCGCCATGGTCAGGATGTCATCCACCATAGATCTGAATCCTACGTGAGATTCATCCTGCAAGCGCACGATACTGGTATCATCTGGTGATATGGGCTGCACATCCGGCGTTCCTTCCAGCAGACGCTCAGGTTGCAGTTTTTCACAACCCAGTCCGATAATCATGACTTCACCGCCGAAATTGGGGTTAAGTGCCAGATTGTGGATGGTACGGATCGGTACAATCGCTGCTGGAGCATTGATGGCCACACCACAGCCATATAGATGATTCAGTGCGACTACACCCTCTACGTTTGGATATTTGGGTAATAGATCGCGTTCAATAATCTTCACCACATAATCAACGACGCCAGCCACACAATGTACGCTAGTGGTGATACCTAACAAATTTTTGGTACCGACACTGCCATCAGGATTACGGTAACCTTCAAAGGTATACCCTTCTAGCGGCGGCAATGGAGGGGGAACTTTGGTTGCCAGCGGTAGCGTTTCCAACGCCGGAGCCTTTGGCAATGCGACCAATGACTCATCGATCCAACTTCCCTGAAGTATATCCCGCAATGCATAGCCAATAATTTCACCGTAACGGATAATCGGATCTGATGCGGCAATATCTACCAGCGCGACTTTATGTCCCTGTGGAATATGTTCAATCAATTCCAATCCGTTATTAAAACGGGTACCGATGCGTAAGCCATTATTATTAACCACAATGGCAACATTATCAGACTCATGAACTTTTATATAAAGTGGCTGCTCTTGAGCTGCGTTTTCTCTGGTGTGATCTGACATGATGCAACCCTTTTATTATCTTATGATAATGCGTAAACCCTATTCCACTATGCCTGTTTCACCTGCTACGTTGAAGCCGTTACGTTGAAACGGAAATCATGCCTGAAATCCTCGCATACTACGTGTGCTTTGCTGTTTCCGTCATCCGTCGCTGTCAATTATCACTTCGCTCAGGAAGTAGTATAAGTGAATGGGATGGACCAAACATTATGCAATTGACTGACATTATGTTTGATTACTTTTAATTTCTTTGGCAAAGAACTCATTATCAGTGAGGCCAATCACATTATTGGGCGTTTATCTCTTTTCTTTATGATATGGCCTATACCGATCGGTGTGCTTTTCTCTTCTCAATACCCACTTCCGTGAAATAACTCCCATTAAGTCGTACTTTTGCACCAACATAAGTTTTTTAAAACGGATAATGTTGTGCATACCTACAATGAGTCGCTATTGATAACCTTTTATAATCTCTCCCCGAAGCCATAAGACGTCATTCGTGTTTATTGTTGCTGTCATGCTATTTGCTCTGCTCAAAATTAAAAAATCATTACCTGACACTCGACTTCATTCTGATAACCCTACACCGTTTTGTTATCCAGGATGAATGAGCTAACCGCGATTTAAGTAGGAGTTCATTATGAATACAGCAAGCTCAGCGGTAGGCGCGATACCAAAGAGAACTAACGCCCGCTACTGGATTGTCGTGATGTTGTTTATTGTCACGTCATTTAACTATGGCGACCGCGCCACGATTTCCATTGCGGGTTCCGCAATGTCGAAAGATATAGGACTGGATGCTGTTGGCCTGGGGTATATCTTTTCCGCATTTTCATGGGCCTATGTGATCGGGCAAATACCAGGAGGCTGGTTGCTTGACCGCTTTGGTTCGAAGCGGGTGTATTTCTTCAGTATTTTTACCTGGTCGGTATTCACCTTCTTACAGGGATTCGTCGATCTTTTCCACGGTTCTGCCATTGTCGTTTCGCTGTTTATGTTGCGCTTTATGGTTGGGCTGTGTGAAGCGCCATCGTTCCCCGGTAACAGCCGTATCGTCGCGGCCTGGTTCCCGTCACAAGAACGTGGCACGGCTGTGGCTATTTTCAACTCGGCCCAGTATTTCGCTACCGTGATTTTTGCTCCCATCATGGGCTGGTTGACGCATGCCGTGGGGTGGTCGCATGTATTCTGGTTCATGGGCGGTCTGGGCATCATCATCAGTTTTATATGGCTGAAAGTGATTCATGCTCCGAAAGATCATCCAGGTGTCAATAGTGCCGAACTTGAGTACATCGAAGCGGGTGGTGCGTTGATCAACATGGATGCGGCCAAGGCGAGGAAAGCAACGGTCAAGGGTGAGAAGTGGCACCAGATTAAGCAATTGCTGACGTCTCGCATGATGCTTGGTGTGTATCTCGGCCAATACTGTATCAATGCGTTAACCTACTTCTTTATTACCTGGTTCCCGGTTTATCTGGTACAGGCCCGTGGAATGTCGATTTTGAAAGCCGGGTTCGTTGCTTCTGTGCCTGCTATTTGCGGTTTTGCTGGTGGGGTATTAGGCGGGGTGATTTCTGACTTTTTGATGCGTCGTACCCAATCACTGAATATTGCACGCAAAACCCCAATTGTACTGGGCATGCTGCTTTCCATGTCGATGGTGATTTGTAATTACGTGTCGACCGAGTGGGTGGTTATCGCCGTAATGGCTATGGCCTTCTTCGGTAAAGGCATTGGTGCGCTGGGCTGGGCGGTGATGGCTGATACCGCGCCGAAAGAAATCAGCGGGTTAAGTGGTGGACTGTTCAATATGTTCGGTAATATTTCCGGCATTGTTACGCCGATAGCGATTGGTTATATCGTCGGCGAAACGGGGTCATTTAGCGGCGGTCTGGTTTACGTCGGTATCCATGCGTTAGTGGCGATTCTTAGCTTCCTGTTCATCGTTCAGGATATCAAACGTATCGAACTGGAACCTTACCGAGCAAATTGATGCCTATTTTCACTAAAGGAATACGTTATGCGTAGTACACAAGATACGCCTGTCATTACTGACATGAAGGTCATTCCTGTCGCTGGTCATGACAGCATGTTGTTAAACATCGGGGGTGCTCACGGGGCTTATTTCACCCGTAACATCGTGATTCTTACCGATAGCGCCGGTCATACTGGTGTAGGGGAAGCACCCGGCGGTGAAGTGATTTACAAAACGTTGATTGATGCTATCCCTCAGGTTGTCGGTGCACAGGTAGCGCGGATGAACCGGCTGGTTCATGACGTGCATGTGGGGAATCAGTCATCTGATTTTGATTCCTTTGGTAACGGCGCCTGGACATTTGAGCTGCGGGTCAACGCGGTAGCGGCACTGGAAGCCGCTTTGTTGGATCTGATGGGGCAGTTTCTTGGTGTTCCGGTGGCTGAACTGCTGGGGCCGGGCCAACAGCGTGATGAAGTCACGGTACTGGGTTACCTATTCTATATTGGCGATCGCACCAAAACCGACTTGCCTTATCAGCCAGGGGAAACGGGTAAACATGAGTGGTATCACCTGCGCCACCAACAGGCTATGAATAGCGACGCGGTGGTTCGGTTGGCTGAAGCAACTGCGGATCGCTATGGATTCAAGGATTTCAAACTCAAGGGAGGTGTTCTGCCGGGCGAACAGGAAATTGATACGGTTAACGCATTGAAAAAACGCTTCCCCAATGCCCGTATCACGGTCGATCCCAACGGTGCCTGGCTGTTGGATGAAGCCATTCGTCTGTGCAAAGACATGCAAGGAGTATTGACCTACGCGGAAGATCCCTGTGGTGCAGAGCAGGGTTTCTCCGGTCGTGAAGTCATGGCGGAATTTCGCCGCGCGACCGGATTGCCGGTCGCCACCAATATGATTGCCACCAACTGGCGTGAAATGAACCATGCAGTGATGTTACAGGCAGTGGATATCCCGTTAGCGGACCCGCATTTCTGGACCATGCACGGTGCGGTGCGTGTTGCCCAGTTGTGTGATGAGTGGGGGCTGACCTGGGGTTGTCATTCCAACAATCATTTCGATATTTCACTGGCGATGTTCACTCACGTCGGGGCGGCGGCACCGGGTAATCCTACCGCGATTGATACCCATTGGATCTGGCAGGAAGGACAGCATCTGACCAAAGAGCCGCTACAGATTGTGAACGGGAAAATCAAGGTGCCGGAACGACCGGGGTTAGGCATTGAGCTGGATATGACGCAGGTAATGAAAGCGCATGAATTGCACAAAAAACTGCCCAGTGGCGCACGCAATGACGCGATGGCGATGCAATACCTGGTTCCCGGCTGGAAATTTGACCGTAAACGCCCGGTATTTGGTCGCTAGTTTTCACTGAATTTCGACATTAAGCAGAAGGAAAGAATCATGACTTCGCAAAGTATGACACCGGTGATAGCCAGTATGCAGGTTATCCCGGTAGCGGGGCACGATAGCATGTTGCTCAATTTGAGTGGCGCGCACGCCCCTTATTTCACCCGTAACATTGTCATTCTGAAAGATAACGCTGGCCATACCGGTGTGGGAGAAGTGCCCGGTGGTGAGAAGATTCGTCAGACGCTGGATGATGCCAGCGCGCTGGTGATCGATAAAACGCTGGGTGAATACAAGAACGTAATGACAGCGGTTCGTCATCAGTTTGCAGATCGTGATGCTTCTGGTCGTGGTACGCAAACTTTCGACTTGCGAACCACCATTCATGTGGTTACCGGTATTGAAGCCGCGATGCTGGATTTACTGGGGCAGTTTCTCAACGTATCGGTAGCTTCACTGCTAGGGGATGGTCAGCAGCGTGATGCGGTAGAAATGCTAGGTTACCTGTTCTATATCGGCGATCGTAACAAAACTGACTTGCCGTATCAGAGCCAGCCAAATGAGGCATGCGATTGGTATCGTCTTCGTCATGAAGAGGCGCTGACGCCGGAAACCGTGGTGCGTCTGGCTGAGGCGGCTTACGAAAAATATGGCTTCAACGACTTCAAACTGAAAGGCGGTGTACTGGCTGGTAGTGAAGAAGCGGAGGCGGTAACCGCGCTGTCAAAACGTTTCCCGCAGGCGCGTATCACACTGGATCCGAATGGTGCCTGGTCATTGAATGAGGCTATCCACCTGGGCAAGCAATTACGTGGCGTGCTGGCGTATGCGGAAGACCCGTGTGGGGCGGAGCAGGGCTTCTCCGGTCGAGAAGTGATGGCGGAGTTCCGGCGTGCTACCGGGTTGCCGACGGCTACCAATATGATCGCCACTGACTGGCGTCAGATGGGGCACGCCATTTCTCTGCAATCCGTGGATATCCCACTGGCGGATCCTCACTTCTGGACTATGCAGGGATCTGTCCGTGTCGCACAGATGTGTCATGAATGGGGTCTGACCTGGGGTTCTCATTCCAATAATCATTTTGATATTTCGTTGGCAATGTTTACCCACGTTGCGGCGGCAGCACCGGGCAAAATCACCGCTATTGATACTCACTGGATCTGGCAGGAAGGTAACCAGCGCCTGACCAAGGAACCGTTGCAGATTATGGGTGGGATGGTTGAAGTACCGAAGAAACCGGGTTTGGGAATCGAGCTGGATATGGCTCAGGTTATGAAAGCCCATGAATTGTATAAAAACATGGGGTTGGGTGCCCGCAACGATGCCGTCGGTATGCAGTATTTAATTCCTGACTGGACGTTTGATAACAAGCGTCCTTGTCTGGTTCGCTAATGATAAACCGTGCCGCTTCGGCTGAGGTGGCGTGGTAATGAGTAAGGACAAAACATGAAAACTCCACTATTACCTAACCGTTTTCGTCAAGACTTACAGCAAGGAACAACACAGATTGGTTGCTGGTGTGCACTTGGCAACCCCATTTCCACCGAAGTACTTGGGTTGGCGGGATTTGACTGGCTGGTACTGGATGGGGAACACGCACCGAACGATATCAACACGTTTATTCCGCAATTGATGGCGCTGAAGGGCAGCCATAGTGCGCCGGTGGTTCGTCCACCTTGCAATGAGCCGGTGATTATCAAACGTTTGCTGGATATCGGGTTTAACAATTTTTTGATCCCGTTTGTAGAAACTGAAGAAGAAGCTGTGCGTGCCGTTGCATCAACACGCTATCCGCCTGCCGGGATCCGCGGGGTTTCTGTCGCCCATCGTAGTAACGCCTATGGCACAGAACCTGATTACTTCGCCACGATTAACGACAACATCACGGTGTTGGTTCAGATCGAAAGCCAGGATGGGGTGGATAACCTGGATGCGATTGCGGCGGTAGAAGGTGTCGACGGTATTTTTGTCGGCCCGGGAGATCTTTCTGCGGCGCTGGGCTATTTGGGGCAGCCAAATCATCCAGCCGTGCAAAAAGTTATCCGCCATATTTTTGACCGTGCGGCGGCTCATGGCAAATCCAGCGGCATTCTGGCTCCACAGGAAGCGGATGCCCGTCGTTATCTGGAATGGGGGGCCACCTTTGTCGCGGTCGGCAGTGATCTAGGCGCTTTCCGTGCCGCTACACAGGCACTGTGTGACAAATTCAAACAGTAACCAAACGACAGGTTCCCTGAATAACCTGATGGTGTCATTTTTGCGTGAAAAGCGAAAATTAATCTATCTATCAGGTTGTTGGCACCGTGAATGAGCGGGAGAGGGAATCGCAAGGCATGCTGTCCGGATTAATGCAGCACAAGGTATCTAAATGCATCTGACAATGGGGTTATAGCGATGAAAATTGGTTTTATTGGACTGGGCATCATGGGGAAACCGATGAGTAAAAACCTGATCAAAGCGGGTTACTCATTAGTCGTGCTGGATAGAAATAGCGATGCTGTCGCCGAAATCGTAGCGGCGGGCGCTGTAGCGGCGGAAACCCCTAAATCTGTTGCAGAACAGAGTGATATCGTCATCACCATGTTACCGAATTCACCGAATGTGAAAGAGGTGGTATTGGGTGAAAATGGTGTAATCGAAGGTGCGCGTAGTGGTAGCGTGGTCATCGATATGAGCTCTATTGCACCACTGGTTAGTCGTGAAGTCGCCTCCGCGCTGGCGGAGAAAGGGGTGGATATGCTGGATGCCCCGGTGAGCGGGGGTGAGCCCAAAGCAATTGATGGCACGCTTTCCGTAATGGTTGGCGGAGATAAAGCAATCTTTGCGCGCTGCTATGACATCATGAAATCAATGGCCGGATCCGTGGTACATACGGGGGATGTGGGCGCGGGTAACGTGACCAAACTGGCAAATCAGGTGATTGTGGCACTGAACATCGCGGCGATGTCGGAAGCTTTGGTGCTGGCCACCAAAGCAGGCGTGAATCCGGATTTGGTGTTTCAGGCTATTCGTGGCGGACTTGCGGGCAGTACCGTACTGGATGCCAAGGCTCCGATGGTGATGGATCGTAACTTCAAGCCCGGTTTCCGTATTGATCTGCATATTAAGGATCTGACAAACGCGCTGGATACTTCTCACAGTATCGGGGCGCAACTGCCGTTGACCGCGGCGGTTATGGAGATGATGCAGGCACTGAAAGCAGACGGTTTGGGTACGTCAGATCACAGTGCGTTGGCTTGTTACTATGAGAAACTGGCTAAAATTGAAGTCACTCGGTAGTTGGCAGGGCTGGTGCCCTGCGTCTATGGGAGCCAGCCCGGTTAACGGGTAATCATTCCGGCAAGCGTCTAGTCAATAACGCGCGGAGTATTTATGAAATCGGACTGTTTATGAAAATAGTTATCGCACCGGATTCTTATAAAGAGAGCCTATCCGCACAAGAGGTTGCCGCACAGATTGAAGCCGGGTTCCGGGAGGTGTTTCCTGATGCCTGCTATATCAAGTTGCCGGTCGCGGATGGTGGTGAAGGTACCGTGGAAGCCATGGTGGCGGCGACCAATGGTAAAATTGTGCATGTGAATGTAACTGGTCCGTTAGGCGATAATATTGACGCTTTTTTTGGATTGTCTGGTGATGAACAAACAGCGTTCATTGAAATGGCGGCGGCTAGTGGTCTGGAACGGGTGCCATCTCAATTGCGGAACCCATTGTTAACCACCAGTTACGGTACTGGTGAATTGATCCGCAGTGCACTGGATCATGGTGTGAAACATTGCATTATCGGTATTGGTGGTAGTGCAACCAACGACGGTGGTGCCGGGATGGTTCAGGCGTTGGGCGCAAAATTGCTGGATGCGCAGGGAGCCTCTATTGGTTTTGGCGGTGGTGAACTGGAGACGTTGGCTCAGATTGATATCAGTGAACTGGATAAGCGGATTAAGTTCTGTCGTTTTGAGGTGGCGTGCGATGTCACCAATCCATTGACGGGTGAAAATGGCGCCTCGGCTGTTTTTGGTCCACAAAAAGGGGCGACGCAAGCGATGATCTTACAGTTGGATAGCGCGCTGAAACATTATGCTGCAGTTATCCGTCACGATCTGGATATTGATGTCGAACAAGTGTCGGGTGCGGGTGCCGCCGGTGGCATGGGTGCTGCATTGCAGGCGTTTTGCGGTGCGGAACTGCGTCAGGGGATTGAAATTGTTACTGAAGCCTTGGGGCTGGAGGCGTTGGTCCGTGATGCATCACTGGTGATTACCGGTGAAGGCCGTATCGACAGCCAGACCATTCACGGTAAAGTGCCAATAGGCGTGGCGCGGGTAGCCAAACGTTATAACAAACCGGTCATTGGTATTGCAGGAAGTCTGACCGAGGATGTCGGTGTTGTGCATGATCATGGTCTGGATGCGGTATTTAGCATACTGCACAATATCTGTTCATTGGAGGAAGCGTTGGATAACGCCGCCGCTAATGTACGTATGACGGCGCGTAATATCGCGGCGACGATTAAACTGGCCCAGAAACTCGTTTGACTTGTCTCAACATTGCAGGCGTTGCTGCTGCTACGCCTGCCTGCTGGTTTCAGTTGATTTTTGTCAGATGCCGCTTGGCCGCTATATCCACATTGGTTATTTCATCCAGCAGTTCCAGCCATTCCGGTTCCAATTCCAAGATATCAGCACCTTCACGTAGTTGCTGTTCCAGGCAATGGCAGATCTGCTTCAGCCGGGGAACGCCGCTATAACTGCAACTGCCATGCAGCTTGTGGACCAGATCCACAATATGATCCACCTTATGTCCATTGAGCATGGTTTCTACCTGTTGGCGAACCTGGGGTAAAAAATCCAGCAACATGATGAGTAGATCCCGTGCCAATTCAGGTTTATTGGCCGCTTGTCTTTTCGCCAGTTCCCAGTCAAGGGAACTGGTAATAAGGTGTTTTTCGGTAGCGGGTGGCACGGTATTTTCATGATTATGTACATGACGCAACAAGACATTCTGCAACATCTGTTCGTCTATCGGCTTGGCCAGATAATCGTCTATCCCGGCCTGAAGCAGTGATTCGCGTTCTCCACTGATGGCATGAGCCGTAACAGCGATAATCGGCGTATGGTGATGGTAAGGTAATTGTCGGATTAATTCGCTGGCGTGGATGCCGTCCATACCTGGCATCTGGATATCCATCAAAATAACATTGAGTGTATTTTCCCGGGCTTTGGCCACGGCTTCGGTACCGCTTCCACACAGAATGATGTTTTCCACTTGCTCATCCAGTAATGCACCAATCAGTTTTAAATTAGCAGGATTATCGTCTACGGCCATGACACTTAATGGCAGTCGTGATAGCGGCATTTTTTTAATCTGAGGTGTGGAGACTACCGGCAATGTCTGTTGAAGCAGCGAACTATCCTGTAACAATGATCGCAGTCGGGGAACGGTAATCGGTTTGCTCAGTAGGGTATGAATGCCAAAAGATTTCAATTGCTCTTCATCAATTTGCGCCAGGCTGGGAAGTGCCAGAATAGCCACTGGCGCCAGACGGCAGATATCCCGAATCGTAGGCGTAAAATCAAGCAAGGCTTGGTGACTGTTAACAGGAACACCAATCAGCAGAATATCAAAAGTGTGATTGGGGAGCTGTTCCAGTGTCGGGCTGTAACTCACTATCAATGGGGTATTGGCCAGAATATCCAGCGTGGACTGAGCCGCCGCCGGGTTGGCTTCTACATAGGCCAGGTGCCGGCCTTCCAGCATATCAAAGTTATTATTAATCGAAATGGTATGTGGATTAAGCAGCAGGTTGATGGTGAACCAAAAGGTAGATCCTTGATTTAATTTGCTGTGGAAACTGATATCGCCACCCATTTCACGCACCAGTCGTTGAGTAATAACCAGACCCAGGCCGGTACCGCCATGACGGCGGGAAATACTGGTATCCGCCTGACGAAACGCCTGAAAAAGCTGAGCTTGCTGGATTTCAGCGATACCGATACCGGTATCTTTAAGCTGGATTTCCAGTTGTACCTGCTGATGTTCCTGCCTACGTTTTTCGACCCGAATATCAATGTTGCCCTGTTCAGTAAACTTGATGGCATTACCAAGCAGATTAGTGATGATTTGCTGCAACCTCAGTGGATCGCCGATGAACTGTTCCGGGACATCGTTCTGAATATTTAGCGTCAGCTCCAGACCCTTTTCATGCGCGGTATGTGCTAGCAGCATCACCACTTCATCCAGCGTGTTATGCAAGGAGAAGGGAATGTTCTCCAGTACCAGCTTGCCAGCTTCCAGCTTGGAGAAATCCAGCACGTCATTGATGATGTTTAACAGGTTATTGGCAGAACGTTCAATGGTTTGCAGATAATCTTTTTGCGTAGCGGTAAGCTGGGTTTTCAGTGTTTGGCGGGTAAATCCGATCACGCCATTAAGTGGTGTGCGCAGTTCATGCGACATGTTGGCCAGAAATTCTGATTTAATCCGGGCGGCTTCCTGAGCGCGTTTTTTGGCCAAATCCAGCTCTACGTTCTGTATTTCCATCTGCTCCAGCGTTTCACGCAGATCGTAAGTTGCCTGATCGATATTTTGCTGCATCTCTTCGTGATAAGCCGTTAGCGACATCGCCATAGAGTTGATGCCGTTTTTCAACATATCCAGTTCGCCGAGCATTTTCCCTTCTACCCGGCTGTCCAACTGACCGCGCCGGATGCGATCAACCGTTTCCACCATATTACTGATAGGCGCGGTGACATCACGCATTAGCCGGTAGGCGAACAATACGGCAATACCCATGCACAGCAGCAGTAACAGTGCCGCCATGGACATCTCCCGGTATTGCTGCAATTCAATCGTGTTTAAACTCAGCTCGATAGCGACATACCCGGAGGGGATAGAGCTTGGCATTGCCTGGGAAGCGGTCGGCGTAAATTCACCATCTGTAAAGATCGGCGTGCGTAAAATCAGGCGATCATCATGGCGTTCCATATAGAGTGAGCCAGGGATAGGCTCGCCTTTTGACAGTTGAAGTATCGTTGAGTCGTCACGAACGCTGGAGGTGATAATCAGTTGATTTTGTGCGTCGAAAATGCTGATAGCACGGATGATGTCGGAATGTTGGCGGTGCAACATATTAACCAATCGGCGTAATGAGTCTGGCTGGTGCATTGCAATGGCATAAGCGCTGTTTGCTGCCAGTGGTTCAATGATACTGGTACCGGTATCTGCCAACTGGTTCTGCAATTGGTTGTAGCGGTGGATGACAAAAAAGGTACTGAGCAGTAATCCGATCATCAGCGTCGGAGCCAGAATCAGTATCATCATGCGCGCACGCAGACTGTATTTGGTCATGTGGTTCCAATGTGGGAGAATTAAAGCCGAATATTCCGTTAAAACAATGACAGCAAATTATGGCGCAATTCTACTCTCCAAACCGGCGTGTGACGACCCGGCAAATCATAACTGTGACGGTAAATGATCTCGATCCTTTTGGCCTGGGTGTTGCCCGCTATCAAGGTAAAACGATTTTTATTGCCGGTGTATTGCCGGGAGAGCAGGCCGAGATACAAATTACTGACGAAAAACGTCAGTTTGCGCATGCCCGGCTCAAACGGTTGCTCAGTCGCAGCGAAGAACGTGTCGAGCCGTGCTGTCCACACTTTATGGTGTGCGGAGGCTGCCAGCAGCAGCACGCTAGTCAGTCGCTTCAGCATCGCAGTAAAATGGCGGCTTTGACGCGAATGATGGCACGGGAAACCGGTACCCCGATACCGGAGGCGACGTTGATCGCCGGATCGGCCTATGGGTACCGGCGGCGTGCCCGACTTGCATTATACTATCTGGTGAAACAGCAGCGCTTGCTGATGGGATATCGGCAGGCTGGCTCACACGATCTGGTAGATATTCAAGTCTGCCCGATATTGTGCCATGAACTGGAGACATTGCTGGTGCCGCTGCGTGATTGCCTGAGCAGTTTACAAGCGGTGAAACGGCTGGGGCATGTGGAACTGGTACTGGCAGAACAGGGACCGCTGGTTGTTCTGCGTCATCTCGATGTGCTCAGTCAGACTGACCGGCAGGTATTGTCTGGATTTGCCCGGCAACAGACTGTCTCTTTGTTTCTGGCCTCTGATGCCGACACGTTGGAATGCCTGCACGGCTCTGAGCCGCATTATCAGGTTGATTCACTATCTCTGGCATTCAGTCCGCGTGATTTTATTCAGGTTAATGATGATATTAACCAGAAAATGGTCGCGCAGGCGATGGATTGGCTGGATGTCCAGCCGCAAGATCGGGTGCTGGATCTGTTTTGCGGCATGGGGAATTTTACGCTACCGCTGGCACAGCGTGCAGCAGCGGTCGTCGGCGTGGAAGGTGTGGCTGCCCTCGTGGTAAAGGGCAAGGAGAATGCCTACAGTAATGGTTTATCCAATGTTACATTTTTTCACCAAAATCTTGAAGATGATGTGACCCGGCAGCCGTGGGCGTCCCAAGGGTTTGATAAAGTGTTACTTGATCCGGCACGTGCGGGTGCTCCCGGCGTGATGCCACAGATTGTGAAACTGAGCCCCAAACATGTAGTTTATATATCCTGTAATCCGACCACGCTGGCACGGGACAGTAAAGTCCTGCTGACGGCGGGTTACCAGCTGGCGCGTATCGCGATGCTGGATATGTTTCCACATACCGGGCATCTCGAATCAATGGCACTTTTTTTGCTTGGTTCCGGTGGCTCAGTAAAGTAGGGAGAAATTATGGTTGCGGTAAGAAGTGCACATTTGAATACAGCGGGCGAATTTGTACCGGATGCATGGATTGCGTCGTTAGGGATTGCCAGCAAGCAATCGTGTGACCGTTTAGCCGAAACCTGGCGCTATTGTGAACAACGAACTCAGAATCATCCGGATGCTATGTTGCTGCTGTGGCGTGGTATCGAGATGGTCGAAATTCTGTCTACATTGAGTATGGATAATGACAGTATGCGCGCCGCCATGCTGTTTCCGTTGGCCAATGCCAACGTGGTGGATGAAGACGTACTCAGAGAAGAATTCGGTGCGAATATTGTCAATCTGGTGCATGGCGTGCGTGATATGGATGCTATCCGCCAACTGAAAGCCACGCAGAATGATTCGATGGCCTCAGAGCAGGTGGATAATATCCGCCGTATGTTGCTGGCCATGGTGGAAGATTTCCGTTGCGTTGTGATCAAGCTGGCAGAGCGGATCGCACATCTGCGTGAAGTGAAAGATGCACCAGAAGAAGAGAGAGTACTGGCTGCCAAAGAGTGTACCAATATCTATGCGCCACTCGCGAACCGGCTGGGTATTGGTCAACTTAAATGGGAATTGGAAGATTTCTGTTTCCGTTACCTGCATCCGGATGAATACAAACGGATTGCCAAGCTGTTACATGAGCGGCGTATTGACCGTGAACAGTACATTGATGATTTCGTTAAAACATTGCGTGCAGAAATGGCGAAGGAAGATGTGAAGGCTGACATATATGGCCGACCCAAGCATATCTACAGTATCTGGCGCAAGATGCAAAAGAAATCGCTGTCGTTCGATGAGCTGTTTGATGTCCGCGCCGTGCGTATCGTGGTTGAGCGTTTGCAGGATTGTTATGCGGCGTTGGGGATTGTTCACACTCACTATCGCCATCTGCCGGATGAATTTGATGACTATGTAGCCAACCCGAAACCGAATGGTTATCAGTCTATTCATACTGTGGTGTTGGGGCCTGGCGGTAAAACGCTGGAAATACAGATTCGTACCCGGCAGATGCACGAAGATGCCGAACTGGGCGTGGCGGCGCACTGGAAGTATAAAGAAGGTGCTTCGGTCGTCGGTCGTGCCGGCTATGAAGGCCGTATTGCCTGGTTACGCAAACTGCTGGCCTGGCAGGAAGAAATGGCTGATTCGGATGAAATGCTGGACGAAGTTCGTAGTCAGGTGTTTGATGATCGGGTTTATGTGTTTACCCCGAAAGGGGACGTAATGGATCTGCCTATCGGCTCAACCCCGCTGGATTTTGCCTACCATATTCACAGCGATATTGGTCACCGTTGCATTGGCGCCAAGGTCGGCGGACGGATTGTGCCG
This sequence comes from Prodigiosinella aquatilis, assembly GCA_030388725.1. Taxonomy (NCBI): domain Bacteria; kingdom Pseudomonadati; phylum Pseudomonadota; class Gammaproteobacteria; order Enterobacterales; family Pectobacteriaceae; genus Prodigiosinella; species Prodigiosinella aquatilis. The sequence continues at coordinate 3,908,661 of CP128857.1, read as the reverse complement.
TTTACCTACCAGCTACAGATGGGTGACCAGATCGAAGTCATTACCCAAAAACAGCCTAACCCCAGCCGTGACTGGCTGAATCCTAATCTGGGTTATGTCACCACCAGTCGTGGTCGTTCCAAAATTCATAACTGGTTCCGTAAACAGGATCGCGATAAGAATATTCTGGCGGGCAAACAAATCCTGGATGATGAGCTGGATAATCTGAACATCAGTCTGAAGATGGCGGAGAAGCTGTTGCTGCCTCGCTATAACATTAATTCCATGGATGAGTTGCTGGCGGGCATTGGCGGTGGGGATATCCGTCTCAACCAGATGGTAAATTTCCTGCAATCCAAGGTGAATCAGCCCAGTGCGGAAGAGCAGGATCGCGAGGCGTTGCGTCAGTTGACACAAAAGCCACAGCCAGCCATCCAACGCAATAACAAAGATAATGGACGAGTGGTGGTGGAAGGGGTTGGTAACCTGATGCACCATATTGCTCGTTGCTGCCAGCCGATCCCCGGCGATGAAATTGTGGGGTTCATTACCCGCGGGCGGGGGATTTCCATTCATCGGGCGGATTGTGAGCAACTGGATGATCTGCGTGTCCATGCGCCGGAACGAATTGTGGAAGCAGTGTGGGGAGAAAGTTACTCCAGCGGTTATTCACTAGTGGTACGCGTTACTGCTAATGATCGTAGCGGATTACTGCGTGATATCACCACCATCCTGGCCAACGAAAAGGTTAATGTGCTTGGGGTTTCCAGCCGTAGTGATGTGAAGCAGCAGGTCGCCACCATTGATATGGAGATAGAAATCTACAACCTTCAGGTGTTGGGGCGCGTATTGGCGAAGCTGAATCAGCTACCAGACGTTATTGACGCTCGTCGTCAGCAAGGAGCCTGAGTGAACCCAGCCGCGAATGTTTGTCGGACTTTGTGCATGACACCTTCCCGTCCTTTTCTTTTCAGGAGAGGGTATTTTTGCCTTCTTTCTCCTGAAAAGGGGGACTGGTCGGGGTTAAGCATGTCGATTTGCCATCATACTCTCGACGCTTATCAATTCTGCTTTCCTTCTCATCGGAAAAACCCATCGGAAAAATCAGGACAGAACAATGCCTTCATCCACAGAACGCCTGCTTGACATCATGAAAAAACTACGCGATCCAGCAAAGGGTTGCCCCTGGGATCGTGAGCAGACGTTTGACACTATTGCACCTTATACGCTGGAAGAAACGTACGAAGTTTTGGACGCCATCAGCCGTAAAGATTTTGATGATTTGCGCAGTGAACTGGGCGACCTGTTATTTCAGGTCGTGTTTTACGCGCAGATGGCACAAGAGCAAGGGTTGTTTGATTTTTCTGACGTGTGTGATGCCATTAGCGATAAGCTGGAACGCCGTCACCCGCATATTTTTGCTGATGCTTGCCTGCCAGACAGTAAAGCCGTGCTGGCCAATTGGGAACAGACCAAGTCGCAGGAACGTGCCGAAAAAGATCGTCATTCGCAGTTGGATGACATCCCTGAATCGTTTCCGGCACTGATGAGAGCGCAAAAGATACAGCAGCGCTGTGCCGCTGTCGGTTTTGACTGGACCAGCCTGGGACCAGTACTTGACAAGCTCTATGAAGAAATAGACGAAGTCATGTTTGAGGCAAAGCAGGCGGTGATTGATGAAGATAAACTGGAAGAAGAAATTGGCGATATGCTGTTTGCTGCCGTGAATTTTTCCCGTCATCTCGGACATAAAGCGGAAATTGCGCTGCAAAAGGCGAATCATAAATTCAGCCGACGCTTCCGTCAGGTAGAACAAATCATTAGTACTAAAGGAAAAACGCTCTCTGACGCGAGTCTGGACGAAATGGAAGTAGCCTGGCAGCAAGTGAAAGAGACTGAAAAAAACAGGTAAGTCCTTTCCCTCTGAGATAATGCCTGTTTAGGGATCTTTTTTACGCTATCTGTATGATTATTAAATAACTTGTTACGATCGCTTTTTGGCGTTAGCGCCCGTTCACCAAGAAGATGGCTACGTCACAATTGGCAAAACGAACATTTGTGACGTTCATCAGGTTCGGGTATACTACTTTCCCGTCTTGGTCTTTCTATCGTCCTTAAACCTAAACTCTCAGGTTCAGCATGACAACTAATTATATTTTTGTGACCGGCGGGGTCGTTTCCTCTCTGGGTAAAGGCATTGCCGCAGCCTCTCTCGCGGCTATTCTCGAAGCCCGTGGCCTCAACGTTACCATCATGAAACTGGACCCGTATATCAATGTGGATCCGGGTACGATGAGCCCAACGCAGCACGGCGAAGTGTTTGTTACTGAAGATGGCGCAGAAACCGATCTTGATCTGGGACATTATGAGCGCTTTATCCGCACTAAAATGACGCGCCGTAACAACTTCACCACCGGACGTATCTATTCCGATGTTTTGCGTAAAGAGCGTCGGGGAGACTATCTGGGGGCGACCATTCAGGTTATTCCTCACATCACTAACGCGATTAAAGAGCGCATCATTGAAGGCGGTGAAGGCCATGATGTCGTGCTGGTGGAAATCGGCGGTACGGTGGGTGACATCGAATCCCTGCCATTCCTGGAAGCTATTCGCCAGATGGCAGCGGAAGTAGGGCGTGAGCACACGCTGTTTATGCACCTGACGCTAGTACCTTATCTGGCGGCGGCCGGTGAAGTGAAAACCAAACCTACCCAACATTCCGTTAAAGAGCTGCTGTCTATCGGTATTCAGCCCGATGTGCTGATTTGCCGTTCTGATCGTACCGTGCCGGCTAATGAGCGCGCAAAAATTGCGTTGTTCTGCAACGTACCGGAAAAAGCGGTTATCTCTCTGAAGGATCTTGATTCCATTTATAAAATCCCGGCGCTATTGAAATCACAGGGCCTGGACGATTATATTTGTAAACGATTCAGCTTAGACTGTGAGGAAGCTGATCTGTCAGAATGGGAACAAGTCATTTATGCAGAAGCGAATCCTGGCGGCGAAGTGACGATTGGTATGGTCGGTAAGTATGTTGAACTACCGGATGCCTATAAGTCAGTAATTGAAGCATTGAAACATGGTGGTTTGAAGAATCGCCTGACGGTGAATATCAAGCTTATTGATTCACAGGACGTTGAAACCCGTGGTGTCGGCGTGCTGAAAGGTTTAGATGCGATTCTGATTCCGGGTGGCTTTGGCTATCGTGGTATCGAAGGCAAAATCATGGCGGCTGGTTATGCCCGTGAAAATCAGATTCCCTATTTAGGCATTTGTCTGGGGTTGCAGGTCGCATTAATTGAATTTGCCCGTAATGTTGCCGGTATGGATGGGGCAAACTCAACAGAGTTTGTACCAGACTGTAAGTACCCGGTTGTCGCGTTGATCACCGAGTGGCGTGACGAAGATGGTAACATCGAAGTCCGCAGCGAGAAGAGCGATCTGGGCGGTACTATGCGTGTAGGCGGACAGCAATGCCATCTGGCTGAAGGAAGCCTGGTACGCCAGCTTTATGGTGAACCGACGATTATTGAACGTCATCGTCACCGTTATGAAGTGAACAATATGTTGTTGAAACCGCTTGAAGCGGCGGGATTACGTGTTGCCGGTCTTTCCTCCGATCGCAAGCTGGTGGAAATTATTGAAATTCCTGATCATCCGTGGTTTGTCGCGTGTCAGTTCCATCCGGAATTTACGTCAACTCCCCGTGATGGACACCCCTTGTTTGCTGGCTTTGTAAAAGCCGCAGGGGCGTATCAGAAGCGCTTGGTGAAATGAATTTTGTCAGCAATGCGCGAGTCTGTGATCGCGCGTTGTTTGTCTGAGGTTTTAGTTTAACTTGTACTGAGGAAAATCTAATGTCCAAAATTGTTAAAGTCATTGGCCGTGAAATCATCGACTCACGCGGAAATCCGACTGTTGAGGCTGAAGTTCACCTGGAAGGTGGTTTCGTTGGTCTGGCTGCGGCGCCGTCAGGTGCTTCTACCGGTTCCCGCGAAGCGCTGGAACTGCGTGATGGCGATAAATCCCGTTTCCTGGGCAAAGGTGTTACCAAAGCGGTTGCTGCTGTTAATGGTCCTCTTGCTCAAGCCGTTCTGGGAAAAGATGCTAAAGACCAGGCTAACATCGATAAGATCATGATCGATCTGGATGGCACTGAAAACAAATCCAACTTCGGTGCTAATGCCATTCTGGCGGTTTCTCTGGCCAGCGCTAAAGCGGCGGCGGCTTCCAAAGGTATGCCGCTGTATGAACATATTGCCGAACTGAACGGTACCCCAGGCAAATTTTCTATGCCATTGCCGATGATGAACATCATCAACGGTGGCGAACACGCGGATAATAACGTTGATATCCAGGAGTTCATGATTCAGCCGGTTGGCGCGAAAACCGTGAAAGAAGCGATCCGTATCGGTTCTGAAGTGTTCCATAACCTGGCAAAAGTCCTGAAAGCTAAAGGTATGAATACCGCTGTGGGTGATGAAGGTGGTTATGCACCAAACCTGGAATCCAACTCGGCTGCATTGGCTGCTATCAAAGAAGCGGTAGAAAAAGCCGGCTACGTGCTGGGTAAAGACATCACGTTGGCCATGGACTGCGCGGCTTCCGAATTCTACAACAAAGAAACGGGTAACTACGAGCTGAAAGGCGAAGGTAAAACCTTTACTTCTCAGGAATTCACTCACTATCTGGAAGGCCTGACCAACGAATACCCGATCGTGTCTATCGAAGATGGTCTGGATGAGTCCGACTGGGACGGTTTTGCTTACCAGACCAAAGTGCTGGGTGACAAAATTCAGTTGGTGGGTGACGATCTGTTCGTGACCAACACCAAGATCCTGAAAGAAGGCATCGAAAAAGGTATCGTCAACTCCATCCTGATTAAATTCAATCAGATTGGTTCTCTGACCGAAACCATGGCAGCTATCAAGATGGCGAAAGATGCTGGCTACACCGCTATCATTTCTCACCGTTCTGGCGAAACTGAAGATGCCACCATCGCTGACCTGGCGGTAGGTACGGCGGCTGGCCAGATCAAGACCGGTTCCATGAGCCGTTCTGACCGTGTTGCCAAATACAACCAGCTGATTCGTATCGAAGAAGCACTGGGTGCCCGCGCACCGTTTAATGGTCTGAAAGAAGTGAAAGGCCAGGCGTAATTATCGCGTCTTCCGCGGAGCGGTATTGCTGGCAACATGCAGTAAAAACGTCCTGCGTTACGTAACAAAAAAACCAGAGGTGCTTTGTACCTCTGGTTTTTTTTTGTCATCACTTCGGTATTTTCCAGGCCACGATATCTCCTAAACCACAACGTTTCTCGGTGCGCTAACTGCACTGACGAGCAACTCTTTTTCTCTCCTGCGTTATCGGCCTTGATGCCACAAGTCTTTCTCGTGGTGGCGTGGCAGTAACCCCTCGTTTCCTGTGATCGTCATAAACGAACTTCAGGTTTTGTTTTGTTAAAATTGCTTTTTATAAAAACTTTGAACCCGATCAAGATGTTCTTCTTCAGGTTGCCAGTGCATAGCCCGACATGGCAAAAGCACAAAGGTCTTCAGTATGGTCGGGTGCTACGTTAGGGCAATGACAGCGAAATATTGGTCTGTCCTGAAACCGTCATAAAAAACGATTGGAGAAGAATGGCGATGAAGATATGTAAAATTAATACCTCGATGAAGCTGGTTGCTGCGGCCTTACTCTTCTCACTCAGTCACGGTGTTTACGCAGCAACCGTACTTAAGCTGGCCTATGCGGAAAATAGTGAACCAGTAAAACAAGCGCTGCAATACATCGGTCAAAGTGTTGAACAAAAAACGCATGGTGAGGTGCAAATTCAGTATTTCCCCGACAGCCAGCTCGGTGGTGAGCGTGAACTGGTTGAAATGACGCAGGTCGGTGCGATTGACCTGACCAAGGTTTCATCGGGTTTATTGGAAAGTTTCTCTCCGCTTTATGGGGTGTTCTCTTTACCCTATCTATTTAAGAATCAAGAAGAATTTTACAAGGTGATGGACGATCCCGACATCATGGATCCGGTTTATCAATCTACTGAAACACAGGGTTTCATTGGCATGGGGTGGTATGACTCTGGTGCGCGCAGTTTCTATATGAGCAAAGGACCGGTCAAAAGTATTGATGATCTGAAAGGGAAAAAGATTCGGGTCATGCAGAGTGAAACGTCCATCAACACAATGAAACTGCTCGGTGCTTCCCCTATCGCCATGAGTCAGGCAGAAGTCTATACCTCATTGCAGCAAGGTATCATTGATGGTGCGGAGAATAATGAATTTGCCCTCACTATCGCCCGCCACGGAGAAGTGGCCAAGTATTACACCTACGACATGCATACCCGCATTCCTGACATTGTGATCATGAGTAGTTTGACCAAAACCAAGTTAACACCGGATCAAATGAAAGCGTTACAGGAATCGATTCACGAATCGGTTGAGGTTGAGAAGAAAGCGTGGAAGGAAGAGATGGATAAAACCCGTGATCTGGCCAAATCCCAGTTTGGAGTGCAGTTCTTCAACATCGACTATGCCCCGTTTAAAAAGGCGGTCCAGCCGATCTATGAAAAACTGAAAAGCAAGCCACAGGTTTATGCGCTGTACCAAAAAATCAGCCAAGTGAGTCAATAGGTTTTGTTGTGGAGAAAGGGTTTCCTTTCTCCCATTTGGCATGATGTTGAGGGTTTTATGAACATAATTAGAAAATGGCTGGACAGAGTCATAGAGGTCTTCTGTTGCAGTTTACTGATCGTGATGGTTTTGGTTGCCTGTTGGCAGGTTATCAGTCGCTATATATTCAATGCACCCAGCATTTTCTCAGAAGAATTTCTCTGTTTCTCCCTGGTTTGGCTGTCCGTCATTGGTTTAGCCTATGTTGCAGGTAAACGTGAACACATTAGTTTAACGCTGTTCCTGGATAAGTGCCCGCCACGCCTGACCGCTTACTGGAACATGGTTATTCAGGTGGTGTTTATCCTATTTTCGATTTACATCCTGATCATTGGCGGCTGGCATGTTTCGCTAAACGCCATGATGCAGATTTCTCCAGTCTTGCAGATTTCGATGGGGAAAGTGTATTACTCCCTCCCGCTTTCAGGTGTCCTCACCATTGTTTACTGCGTGCTGAATATCGTCGATATGAGCAAGGAGGCACAGAACCAGAATAAGAAGTCGAACCCGAAACAAGGTCATACATTAGCGGGAGGCCATCATGATTGATCCTGTTATCGCCGCCAGCATGTTGGTGGGTATTTTTATCTTGTTACTGGCTTTAGGCGCCCCCATTGGTTTGTGTATCGTGATTGCTTCCGGCGCGACTATCATGTTGGTGCTGCCGTTCAATATCGCGATGTTCACCACGGCGCAAAAAATGTTTTCCAGCTTAGACAGTTTTGCACTGCTGGCGGTCCCGTTTTTCATTCTGTCCGGGGTCATCATGAATAACGGTGGTATAGCCTCCCGTTTGGTGAATTTTGCAAAACTCTTCACTGGCCGCATTCCCGGTTCACTCTCTTACACTAATATCGCCGGGAATATGATGTTTGGTGCGGTCTCCGGCTCGGCGATTGCGGCATCAACCTCCATTGGCGGTGTACTGGTGCCGATGAGTGCTAAAGAGGGATACAGCCGTAGTTTTGCTTCCGCTGTCAATATTGCTTCAGCGCCGACGGGCATGCTGATTCCACCTACTACCGCCTTCATCCTGTATGCACTAGCCAGTGGTGGAACCTCTATCGCTGCGCTGTTTGCCGGGGGGCTGGTGGCAGGAGTTTTATGGGGAATCAGTTGTATGGTAGTGGCTTATATCGTTGCCAAGCGTAACAACTATACTAATTTCTTTGCTCTGCAAAAGGGGATGGCCTGGAAAGTTACACGTGATGCGCTTCCGAGTATGCTGCTGGTGGTCATTATTGTCGGTGGTATCGTCCAGGGAATCTTCACTGCCATCGAAGCCTCGGCGGTGGCAGTAATCTATACCGCCTATCTGACACTGTTCTTGTATAAAACGCTGTCCTGGACGGATATCCCAAGGATCCTCATCCAGACCTTTATTATGACGGGCGTTATCATGTTCTTGTTGGCAACGTCTTCCGCGATGTCGTTTGCCATGTCGATGACTGGTATTCCAGGTGCTCTTAGCAAACTGATCCTGGGTATTTCACAAAGTCCGAAAATAATCTTGCTGGTAGTGACACTCTTCCTGTTGGTCGTGGGCGCGTTTATGGATATTGGCCCGGCAATTTTGATTTTCACTCCCATTCTGCTGCCAATCATGGTGAGAATCGGCGTCGATCCGGTGCATTTTGGGATTCTGATGGTTTACAACCTGGCGATTGGCACTATCACACCGCCTGTCGGTAGCGGACTGTATGTCGGGGCCAGTGTCGGGCAAGTCAAAGTGGAAGATCTGATTAAGCCACTAATCCCTTTCTACATTGCCATCATCGCTGTGCTGATGCTTATCACCTATTTACCTGAATTAACACTATTTTTACCAAAAATGCTTGGTGTGATGTAATCGAATTCGAGGAACGCTATGAACGTCTTTCCTGTAAAACACAGTCCGCTGTTGTGCCAGCCTGCATACTTTATTTCACGTGATGGTCTGAAAGCGCTGATTTGTCGTATTACCAATAATCTGATCAATATCGAGGACAAAACCGGGGAGTTTTTGCTGCGACTGGATGATGGGCGTGTCATTGATACCAAAGGCTGGGCTGGCTGGGAATGGACGCATGGCATCGGGTTGTATGGTATTTATCAATATTATCGTCAGACTGGTGATGAACAGATGCGGACCATCATTGATGACTGGTTTACCGCTCGTTTGGAGGAAGGCACGCCGACCAAGAACGTCAATACTGTTTGTCCGTTTCTGACGCTGGCCTATCGCTATGAAGAAACGGGTGACAGCCGTTGGCTACCTTACCTTGAGCGTTGGGCTGAGTGGGTGATGTACGACATGCCGCGCACCCATAAAAACGGCCTGCAACATATTGTGTATAACAGTGAAAATACCGATCAACTGTGGGACGATACGCTGATGATGAGTGTGTTGCCGCTGGCCAAAATCGGTAAATTGCTCAACCGCCCTGAATTCGTTGAGGAAGCGACTTATCAGTTTCTGTTACATGTGCAGTATTTGATGGATCGCCAGAGCGGGCTATGGTTCCACGGCTGGACATTCGCGGGTAGTCATAATTTTGCCGAGGCGCGTTGGGCACGTGGTAACAGTTGGCTGACGATTGTCATCCCGGAATTTATCGAACTGCTTGACCTGCCAGCACACAATGCAACCCGTCGTTTTCTGATTCAGGTACTGGAAAACCAGGTTGAGGCGCTGGAGAAATATCAGGATGACAGCGGCCTGTGGCACACCTTGTTGGATGACCCGAATTCCTATCTGGAAAGCTCCGCTACCGCCGGGTTTGCCTACGGTATTCTGAAGGCAGTGCGTAAGCGTTACATTGATAAACGCTACTCTGTCGTGGCTGAAAAGGCGATTCGTGGTGTGGTGAACAATATAAATAGTGACGGTGAGCTGCTACAGGTGTCTTTCGGCACCGCGATGGGCAAGGACCTGGACTATTACCGCCAGATTCCGCTGACTTCCATGCCGTATGGCCAGGCGATGGCGATTTTGTGTCTGTCTGAATATTTGCGTGTGTATTTATAATTGGGCTCATGGCTTATTCTGTACGGGCTTTCGTGGTTGGAAGCCCGTTTTTTTATGATTGTTATCCGCTATCGGTGATAATGCGGATTTAGCCAGAAGGAATAATGAAACACGATGCTGTACCCGATTAACGAAATGTTCCAGACCCTACAGGGTGAAGGTTACTTTACTGGTGTGCCAGCGGTATTCATCCGTCTACAGGGCTGCCCGGTGGGGTGCAGTTGGTGTGATACCAAACATACCTGGGATATGTTGGCGGTTCGACAGATTCCGCTGGATGAAGTCTTGGTAAAAACCCAGGAGAGTGACGCCTGGGGTGAAGCCAGCGTGAATGATATCCTGTTACAGATCAGTAAACTGGGCTATACCGCTCGGCATGTGGTGATTACCGGCGGAGAACCCTGTATCCACGATCTGACACCGCTGACACAAGCGTTGGAGCGGCAGGGATTCAGCACACAGATTGAAACCAGCGGCACACACGAAGTGCGCTGTTCGCCGAAATGTTGGGTCACTGTCTCGCCGAAAGTGAATATGCGCGGTGGTATGGTGGTTATCGATCAGGCGTTGCTGCGTGCCGATGAAATCAAACATCCAGTCGCGCGGGAGCGGGATATCGCCGCGCTGGATATACTGCTGGCCCGCCTGACTGACGATAAATCCCGTATTGTCGCTTTGCAGCCCATTAGTCAGAAAGAGGATGCTACCCGGCTGTGCATTGAAACCTGTATTGCCCGCAACTGGCGGTTATCGATGCAGACCCACAAATATCTCAATATTGCCTGATGCCCGGATTCAGGCGTTATTGATGCCTTCACCCCGATAGATACAGCCCGCGGTGCAGGTTTCTTTAACCATGACTGCACTCAGTTCCGGCAGTGATGATTTCATCTGCTGCCAGATCCACTGGGCCAATACTTCACTGGTCGGGTTTTCCAGACCGGGAATCTCATTCAGATAGTGGTGATCCAACTGTTCCCATACTGGTTTAAATGCTGCTTTCAGCTCGGCGAAATCCATTACCCAGCCGGTATACGCGCCGACTTCGCCAGTAATTTCCAGTCGGACGATAAATGAGTGTCCATGCAGGCGGCCGCATTTGTGTCCGGCAGGAACATGGGGAAGACGATGTGCAGCTTCAAACTGAAAATCTTTGAACAGTGTGGTTGGCATGGCGGTAAATCTCTTATGGCCTGAAAAACCGACGCATACTACCGGAAAGTTGTCTGTTGTGCTATTTCTCCCCAGTAAGTAAGCGTGAATAGTGATTTTCACTGCTTAATTGTGAACATAGAGGCATATTTTCTGTAGCTAAAGTATGAATGAGATATTTTGCTATGGATGCGACATACCACTTTTAGTGGTAGTTTCTATCAAAAAAACCATTTAGTCGTTTTGGTTATTTGATATGTCCATCATTTCTTTAATTGTTACCATGCGGATGGTTACCTTATACCCTATTCGATTTTTATCTCGCTCAATCTGCATGAGTGCCGGCCGACCAGAACAAGGATACAGATATCACGATGACAACTTCGGTTTCCCCGACTTCGTTGCTCCCGTTGAGTACGGAGCAACTTTCGCGCTTGCAGGCGGCAACTGGTGATTTATCACCAATGCAACTGTCCTGGTTGTCCGGTTATTTTTGGGGGATAGCGCAGCAGCAATCCGGAGTGACAACAACGGATATTACGAACAGTGCGACTATTGCTTCCGCACCACCGCAGATAATCACGCTGATTTCAGCTTCTCAGACAGGTAATGCCCGACGCGTGGCTGAACAGGTGCGCGATGATTTATTGGCCGCCAACCTGCCGGTGACGCTGGTCAATGCCGGTGATTACAAATTCAAACAGATTGCGCAGGAAACGCTGCTGCTGTTGGTAACGTCTACCCAGGGTGAAGGAGAACCGCCGGAAGAGGCGGTGGGGTTGTATAAATTTTTGTTTTCGAAAAAAGCTCCCCAACTTACCGGTACAGCGTTTGCGGTATTTGGTCTGGGCGATACGTCTTATGAATTTTTCAGCAAGGCTGGCAAAGATTTCGACCGCCGTTTGGCGGAACTGGGTGCCGAGCGTTTGTTGGAGCGTGTTGATGCGGATATGGAATATCAGTCGCAGGCGGAGCAGTGGCGTCGCCAGTTGGTGGACACGATTCAGCCTCGATTGTCGGCTCAGAGCAGGGTAACCGCGCCGACAGCAGTCAGTTCAACGGCTAATACTATTGTCAGTAGCCCATATACCAAGGAGGCACCGCTGGTGGCCTCTTTGTCGGTGAATCAAGTCATTACTGGGCGCGCTTCTGAAAAGGATATCCGCCATATCGAAATCGATTTGGGGGAATCCGGGTTGCGTTATCAGCCTGGTGATGCCCTCGGTGTCTGGTATGAAAATGATCCGGCGCTGGTGCAGGAATTATTGGATTTACTGTGGTTGAAAGGTGACGAACCCGTGGTGGTGTCGGGGGAGACCGTGCCGTTATCGCAAGCGTTGCGTTGTCATTTTGAATTGACCCAGAACACGGCACCGATTGTGGAAAAATATGCCGCCTGGTCACGTAGTGAAAAACTGTTGGGACTGGTGGCGGAAAAGGCCGTGCTACAACAGTACGCACAGCAGACGCCGCTGGTTGATATGGTACGCGAAGCCCCGACAGAACTAACGGCAGAGCAGTTAATAGCGTTACTGCGTCCATTGACGCCACGCTTGTACTCTATCGCTTCTTCACAGGAAGAGGTTGGCAATGAAGCACATATCACCGTTGGGGTAGTTCGCTATGATTATGAAGGGCGTCACCGCATAGGTGGTGCTTCTGGTTATCTGGCAGATCGGCTTGGTGAAGATGACGAAATACGTGTTTTCATTGAACGCAATGACAATTTCCGTCTGCCAACCAATCCAGAGGTACCCGTTATCATGATTGGCCCCGGAACCGGAATTGCACCATTTCGTGCCTTTATGCAACAACGGGAAGCCGCGGGTGCCAAGGGTAAAAACTGGCTGTTTTTTGGTAACCCGCACTTTACCGAAGATTTTCTGTATCAGGTGGAGTGGCAACGCTATGTGAAAGATGGCTTGCTGACCGATGTCGATCTAGCCTGGTCACGTGATCAGCCGCACAAAATTTATGTGCAGGACCGGATCCGCGAAAAAGGCGCTGAAGTGTGGCGCTGGATTCAGGATGGTGCACATATTTACGTTTGTGGCGATGCTAATCATATGGCGAAAGATGTCGAAAGGGCATTATTGGATGTGGTGGCGGCACACGGTGGCATGGATACCGAGCTGGCAGATGAATTTTTAAGTGAACTGCGCCTTGAGCGGCGTTATCAGCGAGATGTGTACTAATGAGCGATAAACATCCTGGCCCTCTGGTGGTAGAAGGTAAACTGGCTGATGCCGAACGTCTGAAGCTGGAAAGTAATTTTCTGCGTGGCACCATAGCTGAAGATTTAAACGACGGCCTGACTGGCGGTTTTAACGGCGATAATTTTTTGCTGATCCGTTTTCATGGTATGTATCAGCAGGATGACCGTGATATTCGTGCCGAGCGGGCTGAACAGAAACTGGAACCACGGCATGCCATGATGCTGCGTTGCCGTCTACCCGGTGGGGTAATGACGCCTGAGCAGTGGCTGGGCATTGATAAATTTGCTGCGGAGGAGACGCTGTACGGTAGCATTCGTATCACTAACCGGCAGACGTTTCAGTTTCACGGTATTCTGAAATCGAAGTTGAAATCGGCTCACCAGGTATTACACGATGTGGGGCTGGATTCACTGGCTACCGCCAATGATGTTAACCGTAATGTATTGTGTACCTCTAACCCGGTAGAGTCTGAACTGCACCAGCAGGCTTATGAATGGGCGAAAAAGATCTCAGAGCATCTGTTACCGCGTACTCGCGCCTATGCTGAAATTTGGCTCGATCAGGAAAAAGTAGCCACTACGGACGAAGAGCCGATTCTCGGTCCGGCTTATTTGCCGCGTAAATTTAAAACCACGGTAGTCATTCCACCACAGAATGATGTGGATCTGCATGCTAACGACCTGAACTTCGTTGCTATTGCCGACAATGGTCGCCTGGTGGGCTTTAACGTACTGGTGGGCGGGGGATTATCCATCGCTCACGGTGATAAAGCGACCTATCCGCGTACCGCCAGCGAACTGGGTTACATCCCTGTGGAGCAGACGTTGGCGGTGGCTGAAGCTGTGGTAACCACTCAACGTGACTGGGGCAATCGCACTAATCGTAAAAACGCCAAAACCAAATACACTCTGGAGCGGGTTGGCGTAGATATTTTCAAACAAGAAGTAGAGCGTCGGTCGGGTGTAATGTTCGGAACGGTACGTCCGTATGAATTCACCGGACGTGGTGATCGTATCGGCTGGACAAAAGGTATTGACAATAAATGGCATTTAACACTGTTTATTGAGAATGGCCGCATCCTGGATTATCCGGGACGTCCGCTGAAAACCGGTATCGCCGAGATTGCCAAAATTCATAAGGGAGATTTTCGTCTGACAGCCAATCAGAATCTGATTGTGGCTGGTGTATTGTCACGGGATAAGGCCAGCATTGAAACATTAGCCCGGCAATATGGGCTGATGGATGATGCGATCAGTGAGCAGCGTAAGAATTCAATGGCGTGCGTGTCGCTGCCAACCTGCCCGCTGGCGATGGCGGAAGCTGAACGTTTCCTTCCCGAGTTTGTCACTAAAGTGGAAGCGGTAATGCAGCAACATGGTGTGGCTGATGAACATATCGTTTTGCGGGTAACTGGCTGCCCCAATGGCTGTGGTCGTTCTTTACTGGCGGAAATTGGACTGGTGGGTAAAGCGATTGGCCGTTATAACCTGCATATTGGTGGGAATCGGGAAGGTACGCGAATTCCACGTATGTATCGGGAGAATATTACCGAAGCGGAAATCCTCAGTGATATTGATCAATTGATTGGCCGTTGGGCCAAAGAGCGTCATGACAGGGAAGGCTTCGGCGATTTTACGATCCGCACCAACATTGTTAAACCGGTGCTGGACCCAGCTCGTGATTTTTATGACTGACAGGAGAGCCTGATGTCTACGTTTGATCTGGCGGCGCTTAACGTTTTGCCACATTCGGAACAGTCTGCCGCGTTGGTGGTGATAAACGGCCAACTTGAATTACTATCGGCACATGAGCGAGTAGCCTGGGCACTGGAAAATCTGCCGGGTAATTTTGTGCTCTCCTCCAGTTTTGGCATTCAGGCGGCAGTGTGTCTGCATCTGGTGACTCAGCAGCGTCCAGATATCCCGGTTATCCTGACGGATACCGGGTACCTGTTTCCGGAAACCTATCAGTTTATCGATAACCTGACGGAGCGGCTCAATCTGAATCTGCATGTCTATCGTGCGGAATTCTCTCCAGCCTGGCAGGAAGCTCGCTATGGCAAACTGTGGGAGCAGGGTGTGAAAGGTATTGAGCAGTATAATCACATCAACAAGGTTGAACCGATGAATCGTGCCCTTAAGGAACTACAGGCGCAGAGCTGGTTTGCCGGGTTGCGTCGTGAGCAGTCTGGCAGTCGTGGTCATCTACCGGTATTGGCGGTGCAGCGTGGTGTGTTCAAGCTCTTGCCGATTATTGACTGGGATAATCGGCAAGTTTATCAGTATCTGAAAGAAAACGACCTGAGCTATCATCCGCTGTGGGATCAAGGCTATTTGTCGGTAGGCGATACACATACTACTCGTAAATGGGAGCCAGGTATGAGTGAAGAGGAAACCCGTTTTTTCGGCCTTAAGCGAGAGTGCGGGCTGCACGAAGGCTGAACGCTATCTCGGCTTGACTACTGTTGTCAGTAAATGTGCTTTTGACGGTTAATCTTTTTGTTGTAGTAATCACTTTTATGTGGTGATTCTTGCTGTTTCCGTGATCTCCGTGAAAGCGGAGATCTATTTTGATGTAAATAAACGCACACTGTTTTTGATGTAAGCGTGAAAAATGTTGAATCAGAAAAATGCTATATTGTTCAACAATAAATGCAGTGTAATTAAGGGATAATATAAACAGTTATTAGGCTTTTTGTTCTGTTTTTAATAACTCGTTATTCCATTACGGAACTTATCATTCTAATTCGGCATTTCATAACCCTTCCCCATACACTTTATAGTCACTTTATGATTTGTTTAGCTTAGTAAAGGCCTCTGTGAACTATCTTCCTTTATTCGCTGATCTCCGGCATCGCCCCGTACTTGTCGTCGGTGGCGGCGAAGTGGCAACGCGTAAAATTGAACTGCTTCAACGTGCTGGCGCCGAAGTAAAAGTGGTGGCTAAGGCATTGTGTGAGCCACTTAGTGTGCAGCAGCAGACGGGAAAGATCGCTTGGATTGCCCAGGAGTTTACGCCATTGCAGTTAGACGGTGTTTTTCTGGTCATCGCGGCGACTGATGATACCGAACTGAACGCGGTGGTATTTGATGCCGCCAATCGGCGTCAGTTGTTGGTTAACGTGGTAGATGATCAGCCAAAATGCTCGTTTATTTTCCCTTCGTTGGTCGACCGTTCTCCTTTGCTGGTAGCGATCTCTTCTGGTGGACAAGCACCGGTGCTGGCACGGATGTTGCGCGAAAAATTGGAAGCGTTATTACCCTCCAGCTTGGGGCAAATGGCTCAATTGGCGGGTAGTTGGCGTACCCGAATCAAACAGCGTTTGCAATCGATAACAGAGCGCAGGCGTTTCTGGGAGCGTATTTTCAACGGACGCTTTGCCAGTTTAATCGCCGCCGGACAATTGGCGCAGGCAGAGCAGGAGCTACAGCAGCAGCTCGAACAGCCTCAGTCAGTACAGGGCGAAGTAGCGTTGGTTGGTGCCGGTCCGGGGGATGCGGGGTTACTCACACTCCGCGGTTTACAATTGATCCAGCAGGCTGATGCGGTGCTGTATGACCATCTGGTCAGTTCGGATGTATTGGAACTGGTACGCCGGGATGCGGAACGCATCTGTGTCGGTAAGCGTGCTAGTGCACATCTGCTACCTCAGGAAGAGATTAATCAACTGCTCGTCACGTTGGCGCAGCAGGGGAAACGTGTCGTGCGTCTGAAAGGTGGCGATCCGTTCATGTTTGGTCGTGGTGGCGAAGAGTTGCAATATGTGGCACGAGCAGGGATTCCATTTCAGGTGGTGCCGGGAATTACGGCGGCAGCGGGAGCAACAGCGTATGCCGGTATTCCGCTGACGCATCGGGATTATGCCCAGAGCGTCGTGTTCATCACCGGTCATTGTCGTCCTGATGGTGATGTTTTGGATTGGTCGGCACTAGCTTGTGGGCGTCAGACTTTGGCGATCTATATGGGAACGGTCAAGGCAGCGGAGATCAGCCATCAGTTGATTACTCACGGACGTGAGGCGACAACGCCCGTGGCGGTGATTAGTCGTGGTACACGACGTGATCAGCAGGTGCTGATCGGCACACTGCAGACATTGGAACAACTGGCGCAGCAAGCTCCGACGCCGGCTTTGCTGGTGATCGGCGAAGTGGTCAATTTACACCAGCATATCGCCTGGTTTGGTGAACATACACAAACGCAGATGGCTACGGTTGAACACCGTCCGGTCGTCGTGAATTTGTCTTAAGGTACGATTATGGACGAAAAAAGACTCACGCATTTACGGCAGTTAGAAGCAGAAAGCATTCAGATCATCCGTGAAGTGGCGGCTGAATTTGGTAACCCGGTAATGCTCTATTCGATCGGCAAGGATTCATCGGTCATGCTCCATCTGGCGCGTAAGGCATTTTATCCGGGAACACTGCCGTTTCCATTACTGCACGTGGATACTGGTTGGAAATTCCGCGCAATGTACGAATTCCGTGATCGCACGGCCAAAGCCTATGGCTGTGAATTGCTGATACACCGTAATCCACAGGGCGTTGCTATGGGAATTAACCCCTTTGTACACGGCAGTGCCAAACACACCGATATTATGAAAACCGAAGGGTTAAAGCAGGCACTGGATAAATACGGTTTTGATGCCGCCTTTGGTGGCGCACGTCGGGATGAAGAAAAATCGCGTGCCAAGGAACGTATTTATTCGTTTCGTGATCGTTTTCATCGTTGGGATCCTAAAAACCAGCGCCCGGAGCTGTGGCACAATTACAACGGACAGATCAATAAAGGTGAAAGTATCCGTGTGTTCCCGCTGTCTAACTGGACTGAGCTAGATATCTGGCAGTACATCTATCTGGAAAATATCGATATTGTCCCACTCTATCTGGCGGCTCCACGTCCAATTGTGTCACGTGATGGCATGTTACTGATGGTGGATGACGACCGTATCAATCTGCAACCGGGTGAGGTGATTACGCAACGTATGGTGCGTTTCCGTACTCTGGGATGCTGGCCGCTGACGGGAGCGGTGGAGTCGCAAGCACAAACATTGCCGGAAATCATTGAAGAGATGCTGGTCTCTACTACCAGTGAGCGTCAAGGACGGGTGATCGACCGCGATCAAGCCGGGTCAATGGAGCTGAAAAAGCGTCAAGGGTATTTCTGAGGAATCGGTCGAATGAATCATGTAATAGCAAAACAGATCGCTGAACAGGGCGGTGTCGAGGCTTACCTCCAAGCACAGCAGAATAAAAGTTTGCTGCGTTTTCTGACCTGTGGCAGCGTCGACGATGGCAAAAGTACGCTTATCGGGCGTTTGTTGCACGATACCCGTCAGATTTATGAAGATCAGCTCTCCACACTGCATAGTGACAGCAAGCGGCTTGGCACCCAGGGTGAAAAGCTGGATCTGGCATTACTGGTGGATGGTCTGCAGGCAGAACGTGAGCAGGGTATTACCATTGATGTGGCTTATCGCTATTTCTCTACCGAGAAGCGTAAATTTATTATTGCTGATACGCCGGGCCATGAGCAGTACACGCGTAATATGGCGACAGGCGCTTCTACTTGTGAACTGGCCATTCTGCTGATCGATGCCCGTAAAGGTGTGTTGGATCAGACTAGGCGACATAGCTTTATTGCCACCTTGCTGGGTATTCGCCATCT
The DNA here is from genome assembly GCA_030388725.1 of Prodigiosinella aquatilis. NCBI lineage: Bacteria > Pseudomonadati > Pseudomonadota > Gammaproteobacteria > Enterobacterales > Pectobacteriaceae > Prodigiosinella > Prodigiosinella aquatilis. Next base: position 3,889,966 of record CP128857.1, on the reverse strand, counting down.
GGTGGTCGCTGTGAATAAAATGGATTTGGTGGATTACCAGCAAACTGTTTTTGAACAATTCAAACAGGATTATCTGGACTTTGCCCAGCAACTGCCTACCGACTTGAATATTACTTTTGTACCCATTTCTGCACTGGATGGTGACAATGTAGCTTCACCCAGTGAGACGATGAACTGGTACACTGGCCCGACATTGCTGGATGTTCTGGAAACGGTCAACGTGATTCCACGTAGTCTGGAACAACCGATGCGTTTTCCTGTGCAGTATGTCAACCGCCCTAACCTGGATTTCCGTGGTTACTCGGGAACCGTGGCTTCGGGAGTCGTCCGCGTCGGTAATCGTATCAAGGTGTTACCTTCTGGCGTTGAGTCCACCATCAGCCGAATTGTCACCTTTGATGGCGACTTGCAGATGGCGCAAGTGGGAGAAGCCATAACACTGGTACTGGAAAACGAAATTGATATCAGTCGGGGAGACCTGCTGGTGGATAGTGCTGAAAACCTGAATACAGTACAAAGTGCGCGGGTGGATGTGGTCTGGATGGCGGAACAACCGTTAGTGCCGGGCCAAAGTTACAATATCAAGATTGCGGGTAAAAAAACGCGCGCCCGGGTGGAAAATATCCAGTATCAGGTTGAAATCAATACGCTGACGCAGCGTGTGACGGATGCTTTGCCATTGAATGGCATTGGGCTGGTTGAACTGACTTTTGATGAACCGCTGGCATTGGATAATTACCAACAGAATCCTGTTACCGGCGGTATGATTTTTATCGACCGTTTAACCAATGTCACGGTGGGTGCCGGCCTGGTACGTGAAGTGATTGAACAGCCGTATCAGGATCCTGATGCTTATAGTGCGTTTGAGCTGGAGTTGAATGCGTTAGTCCGCCGTCATTTCCCTCATTGGGGTGCGCGTGATCTGTTGGGAGGGAAATAGCGTGTCTGAATATTCTCCCCGAGTGATGGCGTCTGCTGACGAGAATGTTGTCTGGCATCCTCATGCGGTTACACAAACTGATCGAGAACGCCGGCATGGACACCGTGGTGCCGTGGTGTGGTTTACCGGACTTTCCGGTTCTGGTAAATCTACGTTGGCTGGCGCGCTGGAGCAGGCGCTGCATGCAAAAGGCGTCAGTACCTATCTGTTAGACGGCGATAATGTCCGGCATGGTCTATGTCGTGATTTAGGCTTCAGTGATGATGACCGGCGGGAGAATATCCGCCGGGTAGGCGAAGTATCTAAATTAATGGTCGACGCGGGTCTGGTTGTGTTAACGGCGTTTATATCACCGCACCGTGCTGAGCGGAAAATGGTGCGTGATTTGCTGGATGGTCAGCCATTTATTGAAGTTTTTGTGGATACGCCACTGGCGATCTGTGAAACACGCGATCCCAAAGGGTTGTACAAGAAAGCTCGTGCGGGTGAGTTGCGTAATTTTACCGGCATTGACGCTGTTTATGAGGCACCTGAGCTGCCAGAATTGCATTTAGATGGAGAACAATTGGTAACACATTTGATCTCTCAATTGTTAGATATGTTGCAGGGTCGAGCTATTATCAACCCTTGATCTCCTTGTGAAAATATCATCAGGCGTTTGATGATAGGGAGACCGTGGGAAAGATAAAGATTATGCAGAATGTCACACCATTACTGGGTAGTGAAGCTAGCCATCGGCGGGATGAAGATACTCAAGTATCCTATCCGTTTATGGGGGCTATCGCTGGTTTCTCTTTCTATTGGCTGGCGTTTGTCCTTCCTTTTTTAGTCTACGGCCTGAATGTCACTTTGTTTCTGATGCTATACACCTGGCCTTTTTTCCTGGCTCTGATGCCGTTATCGGTGTTGATTGGTGTGGCTTACAGTATATTGTGGCAGGAAAATACCACGCTGATGATTTTGTGCAGCGGGATCACGACGGTATCGTTGTTCTGGCTGGTATTTGCATTACTTACTGGCTGGTGGTGATCATTCAGGCCGTGTTAGTCGTTTTATCGGCGATTATTCCCCCCGATTCTCCTCCGTTCCACTTCTTTGTTGAATCGTGTTGTCTTGTAAAAAATTTACCTTTCCCCTCTTTCTTCGCTATTTAGAGGCTTTTTTCTCTCTCATGTATTCAGCAATTGTTGATGCACTGTGGAGTCTGGATAAAAGTTATGGGATGATTAGATGGCTTTTCAGGGGGCGGAATGGGAAAACTTACGCTGTTATTGTTAATAATACTTGGCTGGTTGCAGTATTCACTGTGGCTGGGCAAAAATGGTATCCATGATTACGTGCGGGTGAAAGATAGTGTGTCTGTTCAACAGGAGAATAACGCCAAACTAAAATCCCGTAACGAGCAGTTGTTTGCTGAAATCGACGATCTTAATGGTGGACAGGAAGCCATCGAAGAGCGTGCACGTAATGAGCTGGGAATGATTAAACCTGGTGAAAGTTTCTATCGTCTGGTCCCTGATCAATCTGGCCGTCGCACTGCCACTACCGCGCTACCTGCGCCATCCTCCAACCCAACATTACGCTAGGTATGTCTACTCTGATTGCCCCCCCGCATGAGGTCGTTGCTATCTTGCCGGCTGCTGGCAATGGTAGCCGGATGAAAAGTGACCGTCCGAAACAGTATTTGACTATCGGTTCCAAAACCATCCTCGAACATACTATTGACGCGTTGCTACAGCATCCTCGCATTCGGCAAGTGATCGTAGTTATCAGTGCCGATGATGGCTATTTTTACTCTCTGCCTTTGGCAAATAATCCGCAGATCGCAGTGGTGACCGGTGGCAAACAGCGTGCGGATTCCGTCTTGGCGGGTTTGCTGCGTGTGACTCAGACCGAATGGGTACTGGTACATGATGCAGCTCGTCCATGTCTGCATCGAGATGATCTGGATCATCTGTTGGCGCTGACAGAACAGAGTGAGATAGGCGGCATTCTGGCTGCTCCTGTTCGTGATACGATGAAGCGTAGTTCAGATGGGTTGATTGAGCATACAGTAGAACGAGATGACCTCTGGCATGCTTTAACTCCGCAGCTCTTTCCTTTGGATTTGCTCAGAACCTGCCTTCAGCGGGCACTGAATGATGGCGTATCCATCACTGATGAAGCATCAGCGTTGGAGTACTGCGGTTATCATCCACAGATTGTCAGTGGCAGATCGGATAATATCAAGATAACACGTCTGGAGGATTTGGCTTTGGCTGAGTTTTATCTGACCAATAATTTTAAAAATCAAAAGATTACCTAAAAGGAGAGTGCGCGATGCGTATCGGTCACGGTTTCGATGTCCATAAATTTGGTGGCGAAGGTCCACTGGTGATCGGTGGTGTTCGTATCCCCTATGATCAGGGATTGTTGGCCCATTCTGATGGTGATGTCGTGTTGCATGCCATAACTGACGCGTTGTTGGGTGCGGTTGCTCTGGGGGATATCGGTAAACTCTTTCCTGACACCGACCTTTCTTATAAAAATATAGACAGTCGAGAGCTGCTACGCGATGCATGGCAACGTATCAGAGATAAAGGTTACTGTCTGGGAAATCTGGATGTCACCATCATTGCCCAGGCCCCCAAAATGGCTCCACATATTCCACAAATGCGTGTCAATCTGGCGGAAGATCTGCAATGCCACATGGATGATGTGAATGTCAAAGCGACCACGACTGAACAACTAGGATTTACTGGTCGTGGCGAGGGCATTGCCTGTGAAGCAGTCGTATTGTTGTTAAAAGATGATTCTGCCGGGGTCGTGGCATGGTAACGATGAACACTGCAGATGAGCTTACCTGGTTGCATGGAAAACCACAGTCAACGGGGCTGATGAAATCCACTGCTGACGATTTTATTGTGGTCGAGGATCTCGGTTTTCAACCAGATGGCGAAGGCGAACATCTGTTGGTACGGATACGTAAACGGGGATGTAATACTGTATTTGTGGCTGAAGCGCTGGCAAAGTTTGCGCATATTCCTGCGCGTGCTGTCAGTTATGCCGGTCTTAAAGATCGTCATGCGGTTACTGAACAATGGTTTTGTCTCCATTTACCAGGAAAAGAAACTCCGGATCTGCAGGCATTTGAACTGGAAGGATGTGAGCTTCTTGAGGCTGCTCGACACCGTCGTAAACTGCGTATAGGTGCGCTGCAAGGCAATGCCTTTACGCTGGTATTGCGTCACATCAGCGATCGACAATCGGTAGAAGATCGTTTGCAACGTATTACTACTGCTGGCGTGCCTAATTATTTCGGTAGTCAGCGGTTTGGCCGCGAGGGCAATAACCTTGATCAGGCCCGGCGTTGGGCGAGTAATGACATTCTGGTGAAAGAACGTAGTAAACGCAGCTTTTATCTTTCTGCCAGCCGTAGTGAACTCTTTAATTGTGTTACCAGCGCCCGCTTGGCGCAGCAACAGGAGAAAGTGGTTTTTTGCGGTGATGCTTTACAATTGACGGGTCGAGGTAGTTGGTTTGTGGCGCAGAAGGATGAGCTAACTGCTCTACAGCAGCGTGTCGAACAGGGCACATTACAGATTACGGCGCCATTGCCTGGCGATGGCGCGTTAGGTACGCAAGATGCGGCTCTGGACTTTGAGCAACAGTGCCTGCAGACACAACCATTGCTGTTGTCATTATTGCAGCGTGAGCGGGTAGAGCCCGCTCGTCGTGCCGTTTTACTTTATCCTCGGGAATTGCAGTGGGAATGGCAGGATAAGATGACGGTTCAATTGCGCTTTTGGCTTCCAGCGGGAAGTTTTGCCACCAGCGTAGTAAGGGAAATTGTGCTACAGGCACAGTAGGCGGCAGACATTACTGCCTCATTCAACACGAGTTTACCTTTTTCAGTTTTAGAATATCTGAATATTTTCTTGATGTTACAGAGATATATTCCCTTTCTTTAGAGGATAGATACGTTGATAAGGTTAGCTAGCGCTGAGGTTTGCGGGGAATGGTAAACAAGCGTATGCATACGTTGCTGGCGCAGTTGCATCAGCAGGGGATTCAGGATGAGCGTCTGTTACAGGCGGTAGCTGCCGTACCTCGGGAGCGCTTTGTTGATGAGGCTTTTGAACATAAAGCCTATGAAAATACAGCGCTACCAATAGGTTTTGGCCAAACGATCTCCCAGCCTTATATGGTTGCCAGAATGACCGAACTCTTACGGTTAACACCAGTTTCAAGAGTATTGGAAATAGGCACGGGTTCCGGTTATCAAACTGCAATTCTGGCTCACCTGGTTCAACATGTATGTTCAGTCGAACGTATTAAAGGACTACAGTGGCAGGCCAAACGTCGCCTTAAACAGCTTGATTTGCATAATGTATCTACACGTCATGGTGATGGATGGCAAGGCTGGGCATCAAAAGGCCCTTTTGATGCCATAATCGTCACGGCTGCGCCACCTGAAATTCCTGCCGCGTTGATGGAGCAGCTCGATGAAGGTGGCATTATGGTATTACCGGTGGGTGAACAGCAGCAAATGTTGCAGGTGGTAGAACACCATAGCGGTGAGTATATCGTTCAGACCGTTGAAGCTGTTAGGTTTGTTCCGCTGGTCAAAGGTGAGCTTGCCTGATACCGTGACAAATCATCATTTAAATGTTCTCAGCCTTTAAGATTTCAACACAAGTGTTTATTGTACTAATTTGTTGATATCGCTAGCATCACAGAATTGCATTATTTCTTAAATTGGCTTGTATGCCCTGATGAAAAAGTACATTTTCTCATTCTGAATACAGAATAATTACCAGAGTTCAGCGACTTTTCTACGGATGAGGGATATCACTGGCTGGATAGAATAGTAAATTTTATGGTTATAGGGGAGTTCGGCGCATGGGAGGCCAAATAATGAATTGGCAACAGATCGCTGCATGTATGGTTATTGTTGCAGGATTAGCAAGTTGTTCTAACAGTAACAATCGATCGGCACCGATCAGCAGTGTGGATGGTGGCACTGGAAGTCGGGGAGGCATGATGTCTTCTCCGACTCCGCGCATTACTTCGCCAAGCTCTTCCAATATTACCACTCATGAAGGCAAGATAGTTTATAACCGCAGCTACAGTAATATTCCGAAAGGCAGTTATACCGGTACTAACTATATCGTCAAGCGCGGCGATACCCTGTTTTATATTGCCTGGATCAGCGGTAACGATTACCGGGAGCTGGCTCAGCGCAATGGCATTCCTGAACCGTACAGTCTGAATGTCGGCCAGACACTGACGCTGGGCAACAATATGAACGTTAATGATTCACAGGTAATGGCCAGTAATAGTGGTCACATGTTACCCGTGAATGCAACCAGAAACGGGCAGATGCAAACTTCTCAGGTTGATTCTCAATCGACTAATGCGTATTCTGGAAATTCGGGTAAAAAGAATGTGGGTAAGATGTTACCCAAGGCAGGGGCGTCGGCTCCTGTTGCCGAACCGAGGCCAGTACCCAGCAGCAGTAATGTTGCTATCACTGGTTGGCGTTGGCCTACAGAAGGGAAAGTCATAGATAATTTCTCAGCCGCTGAGGGGGGAAATAAAGGGATTGATATCGCTGGCTCACGTGGGCAACCTGTAGTCGCTACCGCTGGCGGGCGTGTAGTGTATGCGGGAAACGCGTTGCGCGGTTACGGTAATCTGATAATCATCAAACATAATGATGACTACCTGAGCGCCTATGCCCATAACGAAACCATGCTGGTCCGGGAACAACAAGAGGTAAAGGCGGGGCAAAAAATCGCTACTATGGGTAGCACCGGAACCAGTTCAGTACGCTTACATTTTGAAATTCGTTACAAGGGGAAATCCGTAAACCCGCTGCGTTTTCTTTCGCAGCGATAAATCGGGCAGGGTATTTCGGTATTCTGCCATGGGATCACGGGTAGGAGCCACTTATGAGCCAAAGTACGCTGAAAGTTAACGAGTTACATGAAGATACTGATTTCGACGAGAATGGAATTGATGTATTTGATGACAAAGCGCTGACAGAAGAAGAGACTAATGATAATGACTCGCAAGAAGATGAGTTGCTATCACAAAGTATTGTCCAGCGAGTTTTAGATGCAACGCAACTCTATTTAGGAGAGATTGGCTATTCACCTCTTTTAACCGCTGAAGAAGAGGTTTATTTTGCCCGGCGCGCGTTGCGTGGTGATGTATCATCACGCCGCCGTATGATCGAAAGCAACCTGCGGTTGGTGGTGAAAATTGCCCGCCGTTACAACAACCGTGGACTGGCACTGCTTGACCTGATAGAAGAGGGAAATCTCGGTCTGATTCGGGCAGTTGAAAAATTTGATCCTGAAAGAGGATTCCGCTTTTCAACCTACGCTACTTGGTGGATTCGGCAGACCATAGAGCGAGCGATTATGAATCAGACTCGGACTATTCGTTTGCCTATTCACATCGTTAAAGAACTTAATGTTTACCTTCGTACCGCGCGTGAATTATCTCATAAACTGGATCATGAGCCGAGTGCGGAAGAAATTGCCGAACAGCTCGATAGACCGGTTGATGACGTTAACCGCATGCTACGCTTGAATGAGCGCATTACTTCCGTTGATACGCCATTGGGTGGGGATTCGGAAAAAGCGTTACTGGATATTCTGGCAGACGAAAAAGATAACGGACCTGAAAATACAACTCAGGATAACGATATGAAGCAAAATATCGTTAAATGGTTGTTTGAGCTGAACGCCAAGCAGCGTGAAGTTCTGGCTCGTCGTTTTGGTTTGCTGGGGTATGAAGCCGCTACGCTGGAAGATGTTGGTCGTGAGATCGGATTAACCCGCGAGCGTGTTCGCCAGATTCAGGTTGAGGGATTGCGGCGTCTGCGTGAAATATTGCAGGTACAAGGATTGGATATTGAAGAGCTGTTTCGTGAATAATATTCACTGGCTGTTCTGAAAAATAAAAAATGGTGGGATTACCCATAATGCTCGTCAGTTAAGCTTTTAAAGGTGGCCGTAACGGATAACGTTGCGGCCTCTTTTTTACGGCTCTCGGGTAATGTCGCGCTCTTCTCCCTGGTAGCACGAAGCTAGATGCCATGCTCAGTATCTCTTCCATGACTTTTGGCAGTTTTCCCGGGGACACTCCTGGCAGTAACCGCAGATGACTGCACAGATACAACGCCGACTGCTTAAATCCCATCTGATAAGGCTCCACACCTTTCAGACTGTACGCCATCTGCGCCATCATAAAGCGCAACAGATTGTACGCCAGCGCCACACCCCACAGTTCCTGACGCACCAGCTCCGGCTTTTTACTCCTCAACGTCAGCTCATTATTCAGCAGATGCTGTTTCATCTCCCTGAACCCGTGCTCTATCTCCCACCTGTGACTGTACAGGTCAACGATATCTGCTTTCGGGTATCTGAGCGGATCACACATCGACGTCAGTATCTGCACCGTTTTGCCACCCACTTCCTTGCTTATCAGCCTTGCTGTCAGGGTTTCCGGGGCATCCCGCCATTTCTTTTTCGCCTGGGGTGACAGCCGCAGGGTCACCAAGCTCTGCCCGGGCCCCAGGTTTCTCACCACCTCATACTGTGCACCTTTGCGTAATGGCAGCATCCAGTGTCTTTCTGCGCCTGATGACTGCCAGCGATGCAGCAGGCCCAAGGCATAGAAGCCTTTATCCATAATGGTCAACGAGTGGTCAGGCGTTTTGGCGATAAGCTGGGCAGCAAGCTCAGCCTCACCTGCATCAGAGACGCTGTCGAAGGCAACGGCAGATAACAGATGACTTGTCACTTCCATTTGGCAGACCATACGCAGTTGTGGCCATTCGGACCGCTTATTCACATTGGCGGTACGGCCAAAAGCGGCATCATTCTCTGGTGTGTCCGGTGTTCTCCACAGCGTGCCGTCTACTGCCATCAGCGTCAGTCCGTTCCAATGAGACAAGGGCGTTTTTTCAAACCAGAGTTGGCGTGTTTTTTCGAACATCAGCCGGATAGCATCCTCCCCGAGCCGTTGACGGGCCTGAACAACGGCACTGGGTGCAACAAAAGGCCGGTTACCAGGCAGAAGAATGTCCATATGGGAGACCAATTGGCTCATGGAGTGAGAGCGGAACAGGGCCATGCCGGTGACAGCCCAGACCATCATCTCCATGGAGAGACGGCGCTTGCGCAGGGTGACGATGCCTGTGTCGGCCAGGCACTCATCAATCAGTTCAGGAGAAAGCAGGTCTGCAAGAGCAGCAAACTCCTGCGGGGAAAATTTATGGGCAGTATCTAAAGCTTGGCTGAATAACATAAAAAAATCCGTAATCCCTGGAGAGATTACGGATTCTTACACAGTGGCTGGATCGTTCAAGTGATCCTTAACTGATCGGCATTAGGGATTACCCACCATTTTTTTATACCACGCTTAGCGACTATTCAGTGATAAACAGCGGATTAATGGAAAACCCGTGCCAGCAGAAAATCCACAATTTCACTGGTTTTAAGCATCTGCTTCTCGCCGTTACGGCGGTTCTTGTATTCAACCTCTTCGTTATCAAGGTTACGGTCACCGATAACGATGGTATGTGGGATCCCGATCAGCTCCATATCGGCAAACATCACCCCAGGACGTTCTTTACGGTCATCCAACAAAACATCAACTCCTTTAGCCCGTAACTGCTGATAAATACTTTCCGTCATTTCCTGCACACGGAAGGATTTATGCATATTCATTGGCAGAATAGCCACATGGAACGGCGCAATCGCTTCTGGCCAGATAATACCGCGGTCATCATGATTTTGCTCAATAGCAGCGGCGATAACACGGCTAACGCCAATACCGTAGCACCCCATTGTCAGGATTTGATTGCGCCCATCCTCACCTTGCACTGTGGCTTTCAGCGCTTCGGAGTATTTTGTACCAAGTTGGAATATATGACCTACTTCAATACCGCGTTTGATCAACAGCGTGCCTTTACCATCCGGGCTTCTGTCTCCTTCAACGACATTGCGGATATCGGCAACTTGTGGCAATGCCATATCGCGTTCCCAGTTGATACCAAAATAGTGCTTACCATCGATATTGGCACCAGCGCTAAAGTCACTCATCACCGCCACTGTGCGGTCAATGATCACCGGAACCGGTAAGTTAACCGGGCCCAGAGAACCTGGACCAGCGCCTATGGTGGCACGGATCTCTTCTTCAGTGGCGAATGTCAACGGGTTAGCAATCGGTTCAAATTTTTCGGCTTTCACTTCATTGAGTTCGTGATCGCCACGAACTAACAGTGCCACCAGCTTATGTCCACTTTCTTCGGTGGCTTTGACTAACAGAGTTTTGACCGTTTTTTTTACTGGTATGTTGAATTGTTCAACCAGTTCCGCGATGGTTTTCGCGTTTGGTGTATCGACCAGTCGCAGTTCTTCCGTTGCTGCTGCGGGTGTTGCCATGGAGGCAACTGCTTCTGCCAGTTCGATGTTAGCGGCATACGCGGATTCCGTGGAGAAGACGATATCGTCTTCTCCACTGCCAGCCAGAACTTGGAATTCGTGGGATGCGTTGCCTCCAATAGAGCCGGTATCAGCCTGTACTGCACGGAAATCCAGATCCATGCGGCTGAAAATCTTATGATATGCGGCATACATGGCATCGTAAGTCACCTGCAACGATTCCTGTGATGTATGAAAGGAATAGGCATCTTTCATCAGAAATTCGCGGGCGCGCATTACACCAAAACGTGGGCGGACTTCATCACGGAATTTAGTCTGAATTTGGTAAAAATTCAGTGGTAACTGTTTGTACGAGCTGATTTCATTGCGGATCAGATCGGTAATCACTTCTTCATGTGTTGGGCCCAGGACAAACGGGCGATCTCCGCGATCAACAAAACGAAGTAATTCTGGACCGTATTGTTCCCAACGGCCACTTTCTTGCCATAAATCTGCAGGTTGGACGACAGGCATGGATATCTCGATAGCACCGGCGTTATCCATCTCTTCTCGCACAATGTTTTCGACTTTTTTCAGAACCCGTAATCCGGTCGGCAACCACGTGTAAAGCCCTGAGGCCAGTTTACGAATCATCCCGGCACGCAGCATTAGCTGATGGCTGATGACTTCTGCATCGGCGGGAGTCTCCTTCAATGTGGAGAGCAAATATTGACTTGTACGCATGATGTTTTAGTTCCGTCAGAACGATAGATATCATTGGCTGTAATACAGCCGAAGACATAAAAAGTGGCCTAGTTTACCAGTGTGAACGGTTACTCAAAAGAGAAGACCGGGGTTTTTAGCTCGGGTCCAGGCATATTACTTCTGTTTGCTCGTCAGTTATCCGCCATCGGACGTTAAATTCTAACAGTAATGCGGCATATTCTCTCGAGTCTGCCACATTTTTGCGATAAGCGGGACGAGGATCCTGTGCCAGCACTTGGGTGATAAAACGGCGTAAATAGGGATATTTATGCTGACAGGCCGCAAGTTGTTGTTCTGCTAAAGACGTAAAAGTCACTGACATGTCTGTCGCTGGTGCCAATTGGGCAAAGCCTGCTTTTGCCTGTGGTTTACTTTCCGCAAAGGGAATATAAGGTTTGATGTCAATAACGGGCGTTCCATCAACCAGATCAAGGCTGCCTAACTCAAGGGCAACAATATCTTTTTCAATGCGAATGGATTTTAACTTAACCAGTGACATACCAATAGGATTGGGGCGGAATGTTGACCGAGAGGAGAATACACCAACACGAGTATTCCCGCCGAGCCGTGGGGGACGTACTGTCGGATGCCAACCGGCATTCAATGTTTGGTGAAAAATAAAGAGCAACCATATATAGCTAAAGTCACCCAGTCCACGCACTGTTTCCGGGTGGTTGTAAGGCGGAGTAAGGTACAACTCGCCACCACCATCTTCAATAAGACCGGGTTGCCGTGGGACGGCGAATTTCTCTTTATAAGGTGAGCGGATCACACCGATCTGATTGAAGATGAATTGGCTCATTATTCAGAAACTTTCAGTGCTGTACCTTGGCATATTGCCTGACGATAACAACCTGCAATACTGCTAACGATCTGACAGTCATGCAACAAAACCGCGTTTGCCTTCATAGCTGCAGCACGACTTTGCATTCTTTTCTGTGCACTGGCTATGTTGGGTGGTGTGTCCCGAGCGCTTACCTGACAAGATGATCCTGAAACTTCCCCCATATCACGGAATGGTTTACCGACTAGCTCTTCGGCATTTTTATACAGAACAGCGTGTACTGGGCGGTAAACCGGTTTGGCTTTGGGAGAGTGTTCAGTGGCTGTATGAACTGGCTGTTTGGGCGCTGGGTGCGTCGATTTATTTAGCAGAGAACATCCGGTCAGCGAAAAGGCTAACATCAGAAAGAGTATAGAACGCATAGGTTTCCCTCTGGTTTTTTAGATGAGGCTATTGAAGCAAGCTATTAAATAAATAACAAGACGGGCTAAAGCCCGTCTTGTTATTTATTTACATGATGTAAGTGTGAGTTTACCAGCCTTTAACTGCACCACCGTTAAAGATTTTATTTGCTGCCTGGTTCACTTCTTCAGATTGATAAGCTTGCACGAATTTTTTTACATTTTCGGCATCTTTGTTATCTTCACGAGCGACGAGTAGATTGACATATGGAGAGTCTTTGTCTTCCACGAACAAACCATCTTTGGCAGGTGTCAGGTTAATCTGGCTAGCATAGGTAGTATTAATCACTGCTAGCGCAATTTGGTTGTCATCCAGTGATCGCGGCAATTGTGGCGCTTCCAGTTCAACCAACTTCAGATTTTTCGGGTTTTCTGTCACATCTAGTGCTGTTGGCATCAGTCCGACGTTATCTTTCAGTTTAATTAACCCCACTTTTTGCAGCAGTAATAGTGAGCGTCCTAGATTGGTTGGATCATTTGGCAGCGCAATTTGTGCACCGTTTTGCAGTTCGTCCAGAGATTTGATCTTTTTAGAGTAACCGGCAATGGGATAGACAAAGGTGTTACCAACCGGAACCAGTTTATAACCACGATCCTTGATTTGCTGATCGAGGTAAGGTTTATGCTGGAATGCATTGAGATCAATATCTCCTTTGCTTAGCGCCTCGTTAGGTAAAACGTAGTCGTTGAAGGTAACCAGCTCAACGTCCAGCCCATATTTCTCTTTAGCCACTTTTTGTGCAACTTCCGCGACTTGTTGCTCGGCACCAACGATAACGCCCACTTTTATGTGGTTGGGATCTTTTTGTTTCTGATCACAACCGGCTAATGCCAATACACCAATCAAGGCACCAACAGTAGCGATAGATTTCAATTTAATTGCCATTTCCTTACCTCAGCTTCAGAGTCTTTCCATCACGCACTTGATGAGTGCATGGCTATTGAACAATTACTTGTGTGTGACTGCCCGTACTGCCTTATCACCACAGAATTGAATTAGATAAACCAAAATAACTAACAATACTAATACGATATTCATTATTGTGGCGTTATACCCGACATAGCCGTACTGGTAACCAATCTGACCTAATCCGCCAGCACCGACTGCGCCTCCCATAGCAGAATAGCCCACCAGAGTTATCAATGTGATGGTGGCAGCATTGATCAACCCTGGTAGCGCTTCGGGTAGCAATATTTTTTTGATTATTTGCATCGGTGTGGCTCCCATTGCCCGGGCCGCTTCAATTAAACCGGTCGGAATTTCCAACAGTGCATTTTCTACCATGCGGGCAATAAACGGCGCTGCACCGACAGTTAATGGAACCATTGCCGCTTGTAACCCGATAGCTGTACCGACAATTATGCGAGTAAATGGAATCATCCAAACGAGTAAAATGATGAATGGAATCGAGCGGAAAATATTTACCAGCGCGGAGATGCTACGGTAGATTTTAGGATTAGCGATAATTTGTCCTGGACGGGTGATATAAAGAAGAACACCAACAGGTAATCCAAGTACAAAGCCAAAAAAACCAGAAACAAGTGTCATGATTACGGTTTCCCAGACACCACGGGCAAGTAACCAGATCATTGCTTCAGACATAACCCAATACCTCGATATTTACATGGTGATCTTTCAGGAACTGAATTGCGGCAGTAGTATCCGCTACTTCGCCGTGCATTTCTGCCAACATGATGCCGAATTTCACGCCACCGGCGTAGTCCATCTGAGCGCTGATAATGTTGTTGTTGATATTAAAGCGTCGGGCTATTTCAGACAGCAAAGGTGCATCAACCGATTGGCCGGTAAACTCCATACGCAACAAGGGTAAACTTCCCAGCTTGGGTGTTGGTATCATCCGCTCCAGATAGTCATCAGGAATATCCAGATGTAGCGTTGACTGAATAAATGTTTGTGCCAAGGGTGTCTTGGGATGAGAGAAAACCTCACTTACCGTGTCCTGCTCAATCAGACGACCATCACTAATAATGGCGACCTGGTCACAAATGCGTTTCACGACATCCATTTCATGGGTGATCAGTAAAATTGTTAATCCCAGACGACGGTTAATGTCTTTCAGTAGTTCAAGAATGGAGCGTGTGGTTGCCGGATCCAGTGCACTGGTGGCTTCATCGCATAACAGCACTTTAGGCGCGCTAGCCAGCGCCCTGGCAATGGCTACCCGCTGTTTTTGTCCGCCGGAAAGATTTGTTGGATAGACATCGTGTTTATCCGACAAACCGACTAACTCCAGCAAATTATGTATGCGCTGTTTGATTTCTGCTTTAGGCATATTATCCAGTTCAAGTGGTAATGCCACATTGCCAAAAACAGTTCGTGAGGAAAGCAGATTGAAGTGTTGGAAAATCATGCCAATCTGGCGACGAGCTCGCGTTAGCTGGCTTTCTGACAATTGAGTCAGATCCTGCCCATCAACCAATACCTTTCCCTGAGTCGGACGCTCCAGCAAATTTACACAGCGAATCAATGTGCTTTTACCCGCGCCGGAAGCACCAATTACACCATATATTTGCCCAGCAGGAACGCGAAGACTCACGTCGTCGAGTGCGGTAATCGTTCGTCCGTTCTGCTGGAACGTCTTGGTAATATTAGAAATTTCTATCATAAATTTTATCGATAATAACGGTGGCCGGATAAATATCATTATATACAGGCCAGAATGTGGACGGGATGTTAAGGCGTCTAGACGTCTAAGTCAATGGAGATTGTCATGGCCGTCATTCTCTCTCTCTGAAGATGAAAACATGCGATACTACGCGGTAATTTACGTTATCAGGAGCAAATTTAAGTGGCACAAAGCGTTCCAGCAATCTTTCTTGACCGTGACGGTACCATAAATGTTGATCATGGGTATGTGCATGAAATCGACCAATTCCAGTTTATTGATGGTGTCATTGATGCCATGTCTGAATTAAAGCGGATGGGGTTTGCTTTGGTTCTGGTGACGAATCAATCGGGTATTGCACGAGGTAAATTCACTGAAGATCAGTTTATGCGGTTGACCGAGTGGATGGATTGGTCTTTGGTTGATCGTGGTGTTGATTTGGATGGCATCTATTTTTGTCCTCATCATCCTGATGTTGGCAGTGATGAGTATCGGCAGCAATGTGATTGTCGTAAACCTAAACCAGGAATGTTGGAAGCGGCACAGCATCATTTAGATATCGATATGGCGGCTTCCTATATGGTGGGGGATAAAGCAGAAGATATGCAGGCGGCAATCTCTGCGGGTGTAGGCACCAAAGTCTTGGTTCGTACCGGAAAACCGATTACGGAAGAGAGTGAAAAACTGGCTGACTGGATAATTGATAGTCTTGCCGACCTGCCAAACGCGATAAAACAGCGCAGTAAATAAACGATGGGGTGAAAAAAAACGCACTTGTGATTTTTTTTGCAATTACCCCTTGTCAGGCCAGGAGAAGTGCCTATAATGCGCCTCCACTGACCCGGTGCTGGTGAACAACACAACGCCGAGTCAGGCGGGGAAAAACGAATTATTCGTTGACTCTGCAAGAGGATAGCGTAGTATACGCGACCTCACGTCAGCGGCAGTGCCGCGACGAACGCTCTTTAACAATATAATCAGACAATCTGTGTGGGCACTCACAGGACCCTATCGTAATCAATACGAAAAGACTTGAAGAGTGACTGACAGTAAATTCATTACGAATAAACAGTTATAAATTCTTTGAGCATCGCTTCTTCGGAAGCACATCAAACAAATCTTAA
This sequence comes from Prodigiosinella aquatilis, assembly GCA_030388725.1. Lineage (NCBI taxonomy): Bacteria > Pseudomonadati > Pseudomonadota > Gammaproteobacteria > Enterobacterales > Pectobacteriaceae > Prodigiosinella > Prodigiosinella aquatilis. Next base: position 3,873,846 of record CP128857.1, on the reverse strand, counting down.
ATTGAAGAGTTTGATCATGGCTCAGATTGAACGCTGGCGGCAGGCCTAACACATGCAAGTCGAGCGGCAGCGGGGGGGAAGCTTGCTTCCCCGCCGGCGAGCGGCGGACGGGTGAGTAATGTCTGGGGATCTGCCTGATGGAGGGGGATAACTACTGGAAACGGTAGCTAATACCGCATGACGTCGCAAGACCAAAGTGGGGGACCTTCGGGCCTCACGCCATTGGATGAACCCAGATGGGATTAGCTGGTAGGTGAGGTAATGGCTCACCTAGGCGACGATCTCTAGCTGGTCTGAGAGGATGACCAGCCACACTGGAACTGAGACACGGTCCAGACTCCTACGGGAGGCAGCAGTGGGGAATATTGCACAATGGGGGAAACCCTGATGCAGCCATGCCGCGTGTATGAAGAAGGCCTTCGGGTTGTAAAGTACTTTCAGCGGGGAGGAAGGGGAGCACTCTAACAGAGTGTTTCATTGACGTTACCCGCAGAAGAAGCACCGGCTAACTCCGTGCCAGCAGCCGCGGTAATACGGAGGGTGCAAGCGTTAATCGGAATGACTGGGCGTAAAGCGCACGCAGGCGGTCTGTTAAGTTGGATGTGAAATCCCCGGGCTTAACCTGGGAACTGCATTCAAAACTGACAGACTAGAGTCTCGTAGAGGGGGGGTAGAATTCCAGGTGTAGCGGTGAAATGCGTAGAGATCTGGAGGAATACCGGTGGCGAAGGCGGCCCCCTGGACGAAGACTGACGCTCAGGTGCGAAAGCGTGGGGAGCAAACAGGATTAGATACCCTGGTAGTCCACGCTGTAAACGATGTCGACTTGAAGGTTGTGGCCTTGAGCCGTGGCTTTCGGAGCTAACGCGTTAAGTCGACCGCCTGGGGAGTACGGCCGCAAGGTTAAAACTCAAATGAATTGACGGGGGCCCGCACAAGCGGTGGAGCATGTGGTTTAATTCGATGCAACGCGAAGAACCTTACCTACTCTTGACATCCTCAGAAGAGACTGGAGACAGACTTGTGCCTTCGGGAACTGAGAGACAGGTGCTGCATGGCTGTCGTCAGCTCGTGTTGTGAAATGTTGGGTTAAGTCCCGCAACGAGCGCAACCCTTATCCTTTGTTGCCAGCGCGTAATGGCGGGAACTCAAGGGAGACTGCCGGTGATAAACCGGAGGAAGGTGGGGATGACGTCAAGTCATCATGGCCCTTACGAGTAGGGCTACACACGTGCTACAATGGCGCATACAAAGAGAAGCGAACTCGCGAGGGCAAGCGGACCTCATAAAGTGCGTCGTAGTCCGGATTGGAGTCTGCAACTCGACTCCATGAAGTCGGAATCGCTAGTAATCGTAGATCAGAATGCTACGGTGAATACGTTCCCGGGCCTTGTACACACCGCCCGTCACACCATGGGAGTGGGTTGCAAAAGAAGTAGGTAGCTTAACCTTCGGGAGGGCGCTTACCACTTTGTGATTCATGACTGGGGTGAAGTCGTAACAAGGTAACCGTAGGGGAACCTGCGGTTGGATCACCTCCTTACCAAAGATAGTGGTAATGTGAAGTGCTCACACAGATTGTCTGATGAAAACAGAGCGCGCGTCTGCGAAGCCGACATGATGTGTCCCCTTCGTCTAGAGGCCTAGGACACCGCCCTTTCACGGCGGTAACAGGGGTTCGAATCCCCTAGGGGACGCCAAAAATGACAGTGGGTGAAAGGCACGGTCAACGATAACCTAAAGCTGATTAGCGATAGTCAGGTTTATGTTATTTGCTCTTTAACAATCTGGAACAAGCTGAAAATTGAAACGATACAGCGAAACCTGGCCTTGATGGCGGGAGTTGGCTGTATCAGAGTCTCTCAAATAATTGCAGCGCGAGGTGGTCTTGCTCTTCATGAAAAAGACACCTTCGGGTTGTGAGGTTAAGCGACTAAGCGTACACGGTGGATGCCTAGGCAGTCAGAGGCGATGAAGGGCGTGCTAATCTGCGAAAAGCGTCGGCAAGGTGATATGAACCGTCATAGCCGACGATACCCGAATGGGGAAACCCAGTGTGTTTCGACACACTATCATGACATGAATACATAGTGGCATGAGGCGAACCGGGGGAACTGAAACATCTCAGTACCCCGAGGAAAAGAAATCAACCGAGATTCCCCCAGTAGCGGCGAGCGAACGGGGAAGAGCCCAGAACCAGAATCAGTTTGTGCATCAGTGGAAGCGTCTGGAAAGTCGCACGGTACAGGGTGACAGTCCCGTACACGAAAATGCACGTGCTGTGAGTTCGACGAGTAGGGCGGGACACGAGATATCCTGTCTGAAGATGGGGGGACCATCCTCCAAGGCTAAATACTCCTGACTGACCGATAGTGAACCAGTACCGTGAGGGAAAGGCGAAAAGAACCCCGGCGAGGGGAGTGAAACAGAACCTGAAACCGTGTACGTACAAGCAGTGGGAGCCCCACCACCAAAGCATTCTCTGGTGATGAAGGCACCGCAACAGCAGCATCGCGGTGGCGGCGCGTCTTTTGCGACGCCCAACACACAAAACAAGCGGTGAGTGCTTTGGGGTGGGGTGACTGCGTACCTTTTGTATAATGGGTCAGCGACTTATATTTTGTAGCAAGGTTAACCGAATAGGGGAGCCGCAGGGAAACCGAGTCTTAACTGGGCGTCAAGTTGCAAGGTATAGACCCGAAACCCGGTGATCTAGCCATGGGCAGGTTGAAGGTTGGGTAACACTAACTGGAGGACCGAACCGACTAATGTTGAAAAATTAGCGGATGACCTGTGGCTGGGGGTGAAAGGCCAATCAAACCGGGAGATAGCTGGTTCTCCCCGAAAGCTATTTAGGTAGCGCCTCGTGAAGTCATCTTCGGGGGTAGAGCACTGTTTCGACTAGGGGGCCATCCCGGCTTACCAACTCGATGCAAACTGCGAATACCGAAGAATGTTATCACGGGAGACACACGGCGGGTGCTAACGTCCGTCGTGAAGAGGGAAACAACCCAGACCGCCAGCTAAGGTCCCAAAGTCATGGTTAAGTGGGAAACGATGTGGGAAGGCCCAGACAGCCAGGATGTTGGCTTAGAAGCAGCCATCATTTAAAGAAAGCGTAATAGCTCACTGGTCGAGTCGGCCTGCGCGGAAGATGTAACGGGGCTAAACCATGCACCGAAGCTGCGGCAGCGACGCTTAGGCGTTGTTGGGTAGGGGAGCGTTCTGTAAGCCGTTGAAGGTGGTCTGTGAGGATTGCTGGAGGTATCAGAAGTGCGAATGCTGACATAAGTAACGATAATGCGGGTGAAAAACCCGCACGCCGGAAGACCAAGGGTTCCTGTCCAACGTTAATCGGGGCAGGGTGAGTCGACCCCTAAGGCGAGGCCGAAAGGCGTAGTCGATGGGAAACAGGTTAATATTCCTGTACTGGGTGTTACTGCGAAGGGGGGACGGAGAAGGCTATGTTGGCCGGGCGACGGTTGTCCCGGTTTAAGCGTGTAGGTGGGTGCTCCAGGCAAATCCGGAGCGCTGTCAACACCGAGGCGTGATGACGAGGCACTACGGTGTCGAAGTGACAAATGCCACGCTTCCAGGAAAAGCCCCTAAGCATCAGGTAACATCGAATCGTACCCCAAACCGACACAGGTGGTCAGGTAGAGAATACTCAGGCGCTTGAGAGAACTCGGGTGAAGGAACTAGGCAAAATGGTGCCGTAACTTCGGGAGAAGGCACGCTGTGCGAGGTGAAGTCCCCTGCGGATGGAGCATTGCGCAGTCGCAGATACCAGCTGGCTGCAACTGTTTACTAAAAACACAGCACTGTGCAAACACGAAAGTGGACGTATACGGTGTGACGCCTGCCCGGTGCCGGAAGGTTAATTGATGGGGTAAGCCGCAAGGCGAAGCTCTTGATCGAAGCCCCGGTAAACGGCGGCCGTAACTATAACGGTCCTAAGGTAGCGAAATTCCTTGTCGGGTAAGTTCCGACCTGCACGAATGGCGTAATGATGGCCAGGCTGTCTCCACCCGAGACTCAGTGAAATTGAACTCGCTGTGAAGATGCAGTGTACCCGCGGCAAGACGGAAAGACCCCGTGAACCTTTACTATAGCTTGACACTGAACCTTGAGCCTTGATGTGTAGGATAGGTGGGAGGCTTCGAAGCGTGGACGCCAGTCTGCGTGGAGCCAACCTTGAAATACCACCCTTTGATGTTTGATGTTCTAACGTGGGCCCGTGAACCGGGTTGCGGACAGTGTCTGGTGGGTAGTTTGACTGGGGCGGTCTCCTCCCAAAGAGTAACGGAGGAGTACGAAGGTTAGCTAATCCTGGTCGGACATCAGGAGGTTAGTGCAAAGGCATAAGCTAGCTTGACTGCGAGAGTGACGGCTCGAGCAGGTGCGAAAGCAGGTCTTAGTGATCCGGTGGTTCTGAATGGAAGGGCCATCGCTCAACGGATAAAAGGTACTCCGGGGATAACAGGCTGATACCGCCCAAGAGTTCATATCGACGGCGGTGTTTGGCACCTCGATGTCGGCTCATCACATCCTGGGGCTGAAGTAGGTCCCAAGGGTATGGCTGTTCGCCATTTAAAGTGGTACGCGAGCTGGGTTTAGAACGTCGTGAGACAGTTCGGTCCCTATCTGCCGTGGGCGTTGGAAGATTGAGGGGGTTGCTCCTAGTACGAGAGGACCGGAGTGAACGCACCACTGGTGTACGGGTTGTGATGCCAATTGCATTGCCCGGTAGCTACGTGCGGAAGAGATAACCGCTGAAAGCATCTAAGCGGGAAACTTGCCCCGAGATGAGTCTTCCCTGGGCCTTCAAGGCCCCTGAAGGGACGTTTAAGACGAAGACGTTGATAGGCTGGGTGTGTAAGCGCAGTGATGCGTTGAGCTGACCAGTACTAATGACCCGAGAGGCTTAACCTTACAACACCCAAGGTGTTTTGGAATGAGAGACGAGATATTTTCAGTGATGTTCCGGTATTGGTTCTGATGGTTGCGCGGAAGTGTGACGGTTGGAACGAAACAGAATTTGCCTGGCGGCGATAGCGCGGTGGTCCCACCTGACCCCATGCCGAACTCAGCAGTGAAACGCCGTAGCGCCGATGGTAGTGTGGGGTCTCCCCATGTGAGAGTAGGGAACTGCCAGGCATTCAACTAGTAGACGAAGCCCTCTGTGAAAGCAGAGGGCTTTTTCACGTCTGTCGTGTTGATGCAGCCGGCAGGCACGGAGGGATATCTGCCCAGTATGTCGCCGCCGGGCCAGTATCAAATAACGGTAAACCTTCAGTGGATACCGCGGGTTTTCGCTTTTAAATTTAGTACCTAGTCTACAGATGGCAAACAGTCAGAGATAAAAGGCTAAAATCATTAACGTAATTTGGGATTTTTTCTCATGATTTTTAATATTTGCGAGGCCTATGGATTAGATGCTATCTGGATTTATCCAAAATATTAAAGTGATATGGCAAAACACGGGGGAGTTTGATTTCGTTTCGTTTCTTTGTATATAAATAAACCCCGTAGATACGAGGTTTATTTATGGGCTAAAGGAGACGGCTAATCAGCTTGTCTATACGAACCCGGCGCAATCGCCGAATTAGTTTACGTACTTTAACCGGATATTGTGCAATGCCTTCAAGTTCTTGATAATGATGAACAATAGTCGAGTGAGAGCGAATACATTCCAGTTCCTGCATTCGTTGTTCTGACAGTAATTGGCAGGGATCATGAATAAGAATGGCATTTTCGAGATCAAGATGCCAGGCTCGGGGATTAAGGTTATTACCCGTCAGTAGTTGCCATTCATCATCGACCCACATACCTTTCAAGTGAAAACTGTTGTCCGCGTCTGTCCACAGGCGAACGACCAACTGCGAACTATCAATATATTTCTGCAGGCGGCTGAGGAAACGTCGCAAGTTGATTTCATACAGATATGGCAAGGCACCGATAATTTTAAAGGGTTGGTCTTCTGGAATAAAAAAATCGTTTGCGGTTTTATCACCGATGATGATTTCTACCTTCTTACCATCACGCAGCAGCCGAATGATGTTTCTGACTAGCAGCGTTGGCAGATTAAAGTAAGGCGTACACATCACCAGATGCTGTTCACAACAGTACATCAAATGATGAATTGTTTTATTTAATGGACTGTTTTTCCCCAATCCTACTAGTGGTGTGACCGTTAGTGTATCGCCAGTATCGTTATAGGCTGGAATCCGATAAAACGCGGTGCGTAATGATTGACGGAATTGGCGGATTTCATTTTTGATTTCAATCGTTCTAGGACGAGTTTCGTAATCAAGCCGTTGTATTGCCGGTGCCATCAGTAAATCGTTTACATAGTGGCTCATAGTGTCAGCAAGCGCAGGATTACAGATAAGCTGATAGCGGTCATAACGATATTTATCATGACTGTTCAGATAAACGTCGTTCAGACTAGCTCCGCTATAAAGTACGGTGTCGTCAATGATGAAACCTTTAAGATGGAGCACACCTAACGCTTCTCGAGTGTTCACCGGAACGCCATAAACCGGGAAGCTGGCATCAGTATTTTGCTGTGCCATCTCACAGTACCAATCGGCGTTGGTGTTAACTGCTTTGGCACCAATGCGCCCGCGTTGTGCGCGGTGCCAGTCAACCAGCACTCGAATGTCCAGTTCAGGACATTGCCGCTTCGCCTGATAGAGTGCAGAAAGAATTGCTTTACCACCATCATCATGTTCCAGATAGAGCGCCACTAAATAAACACGTTTCTTGGCGGCAAGAATCGTGTTTATGAGCGTGGTGCGAAAAAGTGCTGGACTATGAAGCGTCTGTACATTGTCAGCTGACTGGGGGATTTTAGGCAGTTGTGCAAGGTGTTGTTGGTATTGATTACGTTTTAATTTTGACAACATCACAGTGCGGTTCTTCTCTCATCGTGTTATGACCATGCCTGGTCATGGTGAACATTAACGTATAGTTGAATCGGGCGATAATACCATTACTTTCCGGCTGTTGTGAGCAAGTTTTACCATTGATAGCATATCGTTTGCTATACAAGGGGCTATATCACATTTGATGTGGTGTATTTAACAGCAATTCTAAAGAAACGATCCCTTCTTCCAATTGGATATCGAGAGAAAAACCCAGTTTCTTTGCCAGTGTCAACATGCCCTGATTATGGGGCATGGTAATGCCGGTAAGTTTCTCCAGCCCATGAACATCAGCATAGTGAATTAGCTTTTCCATCAGGTGTCTGCCTAATCCCAGTCCTTTTAAATCAGAACGAACCAAAACCGCAAACTCTGCGTCAGTATTATCGGGATCGGAAATGGCGCGGCTAACACCAATAATTTCTGGTCCTGCATCAGTTGGCCGGAGAGCGACAAATGCCATTTCTCGATCGTAGTCAATTTGGGTCATATTGGCTAGGTCTTCATGGCTAAACTCATTGATTTCACTGAAATACCGGTAGTAAAGATCCTCTTTGGTCACTTTGCTGATAAAATTTTTCAGCAGCGGTTCATCTTCAGGCAGAATAGGGCGGAACAGGCAGGTCGTCTCATTTTTTAATGTGACGATTTCCTCTAGTTGCTGCGGATAAGGTCTGATTGATAGTCTTGATTGTGGATCGCCGCTAAAGGGCGAGATGTGTAGTGTCACGTCCAGTAACGTGAATTCGTCCCCTGAGGCCAACAAGGGATGGATATCAAGACGGGAAATTTCCGGACAGTCAAGAATAAGGTTGGATACCTGTACCAGCAGGCGACTCAATGAGGGAATATCTAACGGTTTGAGGGCGCTATGGCCGCGTATTTTACCATTTTTCAGTGCCTGCATGATCAGGTAGCGGGCCAGTGTCATGTTCAATGGGGGCAATGCCACTGCAGCCTGTGTCTCATTGTGCCATTCAACACCACCTTCACCCAGCATGATCAGCGGGCCGAAAACGGCATCTTGTACTACCGCGACCCTCAATTCCTGCGCACCGGCACGATTTGCCATTCTCTGCACTAGCAGACCGTATATTCGGGCCTGTGGATAGGTACGCTTAACCCGTTCCAGCATTGCATCAGCAGCCTGTTGTACCTCACGTGCAGTACCTAAATAGAGCATGACTCCCTGTACTTCTGATTTATGCGCAATGTCTGGGGATCTCAGCTTAATTGCGACCGGATAACCAATTTTTTCCGCGATGTAGACGGCTTCAGTACTGTCGCCAGCGATCCAGGTAGGCAGTGTATTCAGTCCATAGGATTTCAATATGGGCTGTACTTCATGTGTATCAAGTTGTGTGGCTCCCTCTTTCAGCGCTTGGCAGATAAGCTTATGGGCTTCACCAGTATTGGCCGTGAGATCTTGTGGCAATACCGGTGTTTCCATCAATTGTTTCTGGTTCCGCCGGTATTCGACAATATGCATAAATGCTGTCACGGCACCTTCGGGTGTCCGATAAGTAGGAATACCGGCTCCATTGAACAAACGACGTGCTTCCTGCGAGGAGAACTCGCCACACCAGTTGGTTAAAATTGTCATCCGTTTGCCGCGTGGGTGCTGCTGGAGCAAATGAATCATTTTTTCTGCGCTTTCGGTACCTGGCGCGGCAGCACTTGGGGCATGAATGATCAGTAAGGCATCATAGTCATCATTATCCAACAGGATCGTCAATGCGGCCAGATAGCGTTCGGCAGTAGCATCATCACGTAGATCAAGCGGATTACCGACAGACACGGAATCAGGCAGCGCTTCTTGCAATGCCTGTTGTGTGGCTTCATTTATCAGCGCCAGTTTTCCCTGTCGGCTGAGAAGTTGGTCAAGTGCTTGAGCCGCCGGAGAGGCTCCATTACTGATCAGTAGTAAACGCTCACCTCGTAGTGGTCGCAAGTGACTGAGGGTTTCTACTGCGGAAAATAGCTCATGTGTATCCCTGACGCGTAGTAACCCTGCACGTTGAATGGCCGCATCATAGGCAGCATCCAATCCTTGACGGGTACCGTGGAGAAGTTGTTGTGCCTGCTGACTACGCCCGCTTTTGATCACCAGAATGGGTTTGTTGCGTGAGGCGCTGCGGGCAGCAGAAAGAAAACGCCGCGCATCGCTGATCTGTTCCAGATGTAGCAAAATAGCGCTGGTTTTGCTGTCACGGGCCAGAAAATCCAGCAAGTCATCTACGTCGATGTCGATGCTGTCACCTAGCGCGATGAAGTAAGAGAAGCCGATACCTCTCTGTTGTGCCCAGTCAAGAATAGTATTGGATACTGCCGCTGATTGCGAAATAAATGCCAGCTTTCCTTTTATTATCGGAACGGGTGAAAAACTGGCGTTAAGTCCCTGCCAGGGGGCCAGTAGCCCGAGACTGTTGGGACCCAGCAGTCGCATATGATACAGGGTGGCGCAGGCCTTGAGTTCAGTGAATTGAACCGGAGGTGCCGACAGTATGATGACGGTTTTACAACCGTGTTTTCCCAAATCTTCCAACAAGAGCAGATTACGCTCGGCACGGGTGCAAATGACAGCGAGATCCGGTGTCATGGGAAGACTGGCAACATCAGGATAAGCCAGTACGCCACAGACAGCGCGATATTTTGGTGTAACCGGTAACACCGGTCCGCTGAAATTACCATCCAGCAAATTGCGCATCATAAGAAACCCTGCCCGCCCCGGTTTTTCTGATGCGCCAAGAACGGCTATTGATTTGGGACGTAATAGTGCTTCTAACCCGCGCTGGCTCATAAATCGCTCCTGTCAGGATAAAGACCGGGCAGTGTTTCACGATGGGCGAGTGATCTGGTGAGTTGTGTATTCATTGTGATCACGTACTGCCTAATTAATAGATATTAAACGCTTTCTGTCGGTATTGCTGTGACAACTAGTGGAATTTCTCGCGGGGCATGATTGGCTTTGCCGGCCAGATAATGTTTTCTGAAACGATCAAAATGTTCTGCTAATGCACTGGATGCCAATGTATCGTCAGCTTGCTGCAACAATGCGATCGCGATTTCGGCGGTACAGTGCTGTCCAGCACTGCTGGCTTCCCGAAGTTGATAGCGTGAAATTGCATCAACGTCCAATGACAATATCGGTAACGGATCCAGATAAGGGCTTTTACGAAACATTTTGCGCGCTTCTGGCCAGGTGGCATCCAACAGGATAAATAACGGTGGTTTACCTTGCGCCGGTAATTGGTGAAGCACCTGTCTCCCTGTTTCATTTTTATCAGCCAGAAACACCAGATAAGGCTGATAGTCGGGATTCTTGATTGCGTTTAGCAGGAAGGGATCCGGATCGGTACGCGACCACAGAAAAGCCTGGGTATCTGGCAGAATATCGGCAATCAGGCGGCCGGTATTACTGGGTTTCAGCGGTTCGGTATCAAACATGACCAGACAAAAGCGGCTGCGGGAGGATTGAGAGTGAATGGTATGGCATAAGCAGTTGGCGACGGGTAACAGACAGCGCTGACAGCGTATTACCCGACAACCACGCGCGCGGAAAGGGCGCGTGGCTTGCCCAAGACGTTGCTGGCGTAAACGAAGAACGGCATTTTCGGTCATAGTATCCCGCTTAAAAGCGTCATTCTAAACCACTGGTGAATGGACCAAAAGGCCCGGCATACCGAATGCACTGGGTTTACGGGAGAATCAGAGTGATTCACTCAGCCATTTTTCAAAAGAGGCTTTAGGCATAGCGCCATTCACCATGTCCACCAGCTTGCCTTGCTTGAAGAGCATGATTGTGGGAATACTGCGGATACGAAAACGAGCACTGAGTGCTGGCTCGGCCTCGGTATTTATCTTGACGAAGCGGACTTTGCTGCCATTTTCCTGGGCTACGCTTGTAAATACGGGCGCAAAGCTGACACAAGGACCGCACCAAGGAGCCCAGAAATCTACGACTATCGGTAGGTCGTCTTGCAATAATTTATCCAGCGTTTGTTCGGTTGCATTGATCACTTCGCCGCTGAACAACGGCATACCACATCGACCACATTTGGCGTGATCGTCAATACGTTCTTCAGGTAACCGGTTTGTTGTGTGGCAAGATGCACATACCGTATTCATAACAATGCCTCAAATGATAAAGGGCTGATTAAGTGAGCTGTTGATAAAAGTATGCGGTGGAGCAATAGAAGATCAACAACGGATAACTTGGAGTAGGATAAGTATGGATAGTGGTCGCGGTATGAACAAGGTGGTTTATTCAATGGCTACAATAGTTGTTGGCTTTTATGACAAGCAGGTAGCTAAGCCGGTGTACATAAGGTAATCTTCGCGCCCAGCGCGTAGGTGGAGAAAGACATGAGTGATTCATTCAGTGGGAAAAACGGCAAAGTCCGTGTGATGTACGTCCGTAGCGATGATGGGGACGAAAAAAACAATAAAAACAAACGTCCGACAGACAACCGTCGTAATGATAGCGGATCGCGAGATAAAAATCCGCGTTCGTCGCGTGACAATGGACCACGTGGTGCAAGTCAGGATAAAGGGCGTGAAAAGTGGCCTAGCGAGAAGAGCAGTGATCGCGAACGTCCGGCCCGTCGTGATGACAATACGGGTTATGATTCACCGTGGAAGACCGTCTCCCGCGCACCGGATGAAACACCTGATCATGGCGGTATTGGTGGCAAAAGCCAGATTGACCATGAGCAGATTCGTCGTCAACGGGCGGAAGAAACTCGCGTATATGGTGAAAATGCTTGTCAGGCGCTATTTAAAAGTCGCCCAGAAGCGATTATCCGGGCCTGGTTCCTGCAGGAAGTCACACCGCGTTTCCGTGATGCACTTCGCTGGATGGCGGCGAATCGTAAAGCTTATCATGTAGTTGAAGAAGACGAGCTAACTAAAGCATCAGGTACTGAACATCACGGTGGCGTGTGTTTTCTGATCAAGAAACGCAATGGTATGGATGTAAGTGAATACTTGCACAGTGTGAGTGAGACCGATTGCGTACTGGCATTGGAAGATGTAGGTAATCCACATAATCTGGGCGGTATCATACGTAGTTGTGCGCACTTTGGTGTGAATGGTGTACTGGTTCAGGATGCGGCGCAGCTGGAGTCCGGTGCGGCGGTACGTACTGCGGAAGGTGGTGCGGAACATGTGAAAGCCATCAATGCCGATGATTTTATTGATGTGCTGTCTCAGTTTCGTCGTGCTGGCTATACCATTGTAACGACATCCAGCCATAAAGGGACGGCATTATCCCAAACAACGCTGCCGGCCAAAATGGTCATCGTGTTAGGGCAGGAAGGCGATGGCCTTTCTGATAGCGCCTGGCAGCAAGGAGATATGAAAATCTCTATCGACGGTACTGGGAAAGTGGAAAGCCTGAATATTTCTGTCGCAACGGGTATTCTGCTGGCGGAATGGTGGCGTCAGAACCACCATTAATTTGCTGGCAAAGCAGATAATAGTCTGGACACTGGAGCTGGTATCATTCACCTACCGCAGTAGATGACGCATGAGGATAGTCTCCCCGAAGGAATGCCTTTCCTCATGCCAGATACTCGGAGTGCAACCTTGACTGATATCAAAGGAAGATATCGCTGTCAGTGCGCGCCGCCACCAGCTCCGACTCCACTGCTAAACGGAGGACGGGAAAACCATACCAATACCGTTAAGGCCAGGAATACACCAGCCGCGGCCCAGAAAACTTCATTGGCAGCAATAATCAATCCTTGTCCTGTAATCTGATTGGCAATGTAGGCTGAAACCTGCTCCTTAGTTAGTCCCATTGCTTCCAATTGCCGATAGGTTTCCTGTGCGATTGGATTGTAAGCGGTTATTGACTCGGTCAACTGAACGTGATGTAGCGACTCACGTCGTGCCCACAGCGTGGTCGTCACCGAAGTGCCAATGGAACCAGCCAGCGTCCTGCTGAAGTTAAAAAGACTGGAGGCGGACGCCATCCTCTCCGGCGGCAAACCTGACAAGGTAATGGTTGTCAACGGCATAAAAAAGCACGCGACAGCAAACCCCTGGAAGAATTGTGGCCAGGCGGAAGCGCCAAAATCCATGCCGGGCTCAAACGTATAGGCTCGCCAGTAAAAACAGATGGCATACATGATGAAGCTGAAAGTGACCAGCTTGCGCATGTCCAACTGTGACGAGAACCGACCAATAATCGGTGCCAGCAACACGGGCATTAGTCCTACTGGTGCGGACGCCAGCCCAGCCCAGGTGGCGGTATAGCCATACACTTCCTGCAATAGCAGCGGTAACAAAACAATGGCACCGAAGTAGAACATGAAGGCCAGACTGGTGCATAGACAACCGATGGTAAAGTTACGCGATTTGAACAGCGACAAATCGACCACCGGATTGTCATCTGTCAGTTCCCACACAATCAGGAACAACAGCGCTATCGCCGCGACTATCGTCAGTATGATAATTTCGGTAGAGTTAAACCAATCCAGCTCTTTCCCTCTATCCATCATCATCTGTAGGCTACCAACGCCTAACGCCAGCAATACCAGTCCAATGGTATCAATGGGGCGGATCTCCGTTTTAGTTTCCCGACCACGCAGTACCTGCAATGTAATCAGTACGACGACAACGCCTAAAGGAACGTTGATGAAAAATATCCAACCCCAATGGTAGTTATCACTGATCCAGCCGCCAAGGATCGGGCCAAAAATTGGTGCAACCACCACCGTCATAGCCCACAGCGACAGTGCTATGCCACGTTTAGCCGGGGGATAATTATTGAGCAGCAGACTCTGGGACAGCGGGATAATAGGGCCGGCGACCAATCCTTGTAATATGCGGGCGAAGATCAGCATTTCCAGGCTAGTAGAAACCCCGCACATCCATGACATTAGTGCGAATAGTCCCGTCGACCAGACAAACAGCCTGACTTCTCCCAGGCGCTTAGCCAGCCAGCCGGTGAGTGGAATAGAAATGGCGTTAGCTACCCCGAATGAGGTAATAACCCACGTTCCTTGTGAATTAGAGGCACCAAGATTACCCGAGATAGTTGGGATGGCTACATTGGCAATTGTGGAGTCCAGTACTTGCATGAAGGTCGCCATGGCTAGCGCGAACGTCATGAAGGCCAGACTTATGCCTTCAAGCGGTTTTTTCTGCACACTCATCTCCTTATGCATGCTTAACTGGCATTGTCCCTGATAATGTCATCGATCAGCTTGTTGACGGGGGCGAGGTTCAACTCCAATGCGTCACTCTGATAGGCTGGTTTACTGCGTCGTGTGTCGGACAACATTTTCCCTTCATCATTGGCCGTGTCCACAGTCACTTGTGTGGATAAACCAATCCGTAAAGGATGCTCGGCGATCTGCTTAGGATCCAGTTCGATACGCACTGGAAGGCGCTGTACCACTTTGATCCAGTTGCCGGTGGCATTTTGAGCCGGTAATAATGAGAAGGCGCTACCTGTTCCCATATCCAGACCAACGACTTTGCCTTTATAGATAACATCATCACCGTAGATGTCACTGGTGACAGACGCAGGCTGACCAATACGCATGTTGGCGAGTTGAGTTTCCTTGAAGTTGGCATCGATCCATAGATGATCGGCTGGGACGACTGCCATCAGCGAGGAAGTGGTTGAAATGCGGGCACCTACCTGCACATTGCGACGGGAAACGTAACCGTCAACTGGGCTGACAATGTGTGTACGTTTCAGCGCCAACCAGGCATCACGCAAATCGAGCGCTGCCTGCTGTACCGCCGGCTGTTTTTCCAGTGAGGTATCCAGGATCATGGCCTGGTTGGCTGCATATTGTTGCTTGGCAACTTCCAGTGAGTCTTTAGCGCTGGAAACAGCATCACGGGCGTGCTGTACATCTTCTTTCCCAATGGCATTTACTTTACCGAGCGCTTCCCGGCGGTTTAAATCGCTGGTGGCCTGATCCAGTGCGGTTTGTTTCAATGATATATTGGCCTGGTATTGCCTGCTATTGATAATGAGCTGGTGGGTTTGACGTACGTTGCTGGCAAGCACGGCTTGTGCTCGTTTAAAAGCTTGTTGGGCATCCGTGGCATCCAACTCCACCAGTACATCACCTTTCTTCACTAAATCGGTGTTATCAACGTTCACTTGCGTTACGCTGCCGGTAACTTGCGCCATGATTTGGACTTGATTGCCTGCTACATAGGCGTCATCAGTTTCCTGGTGATGTCTCAATACCAGATACCAATAAGCAAACCATACACAGCCCAGAAAGATAAAGATGATGCTGAACAGTGTTAAGATCCGTTTACGCTGCTTTTTTTTATTTTTATGTGTTGGTTGTGGAGCTTGATTTTCCACGTTGGCACTCATGATATTCTCCCTTGATTATCTTTATTTTCCGTGTGTCGGCTAACTTGATTGGTGATAACTATCTCGGTAATACATTCCGCGATAAATATGTTGATTGTATCTACCGGTTTTCTTAGCCGGCTTAGCAGTTCATCCGTTGCTGACAATCAATTAACCCTGATTGTCAACGGAAAGTGAGAGCACCGGGTATGGCTCTTCTGGGACAAAGGCATATCCACAGATACGATGGGGTCTGCATGACTATTGAGATGACGATAGCCGTTGCTATGGAGTGATGCTGTGGATTAATGTGTTCCCTGATCCATTTCATCAAGGCGCAGCAATAATTTACGCATCAGGACTTCTAATTGCTTTTGCTCATCGTTTTCGAGTATCGAACAGAGGAAATGCAGGCTTCTGTATTGTGGTGGTAACAGTTCATTCAGAAAGGCTTTCCCTTTGTCCGTCATGGACAGATACAGGCAGCGCCGGTCGCTATCACTTTCCTGCCGTTCAATCCAGCCGCGTTTCTCCAGTTCGTCAGCAATGCGAGTCGCATTGGTTCGTGAAGACCCTAGAGCGGCACTGAGTTCTGACGGCTGAATACTGTAATTTTCCTGTGCTTCCAGGGTAATCAACGCCATAAATAGCGTTTCGTTGATATCCTGTTCTTTCAAAATCCGATTACGGTGTTCGAGAATTTTCGCCTGCACATGCATAAACAGCCTGAGGATCAGAACTTCCTGATAAGGGAAATCTGGCCGACGATCTGCCCGCATGTGTAACATCTCTTCGATTGGAGCAAATGAACTATCCATTAATGTCAACCTCATTAATCACGGCCAGTATAATAACTAATGTTACTAATTAGGTAAATGATAGAAAGCCACATGATTATGTTTATTCTGTGACAGAAAGTAAGTAAGTTTCTGTGCCGGGTTAGATGTGGTTTAGATAATTAAAACCAATCGTTCAGCGCAGCTTACACCGTGTCAAATCATAGTGATAAAAAATTTAAAGGCAATTCCATAACATAACGCACCTGCCAGTGTCGCAATGATAATACTGCGAGTGGTATAGAAGCACAGCGTTAGCACGGTAAACCCGGCTAACGCTGGCAGAACTTTTTCGCTCTGTTTAAGCATATCTGGAACGCTGGAAACCACCAGTAAAGCACAGATGGATGCAATGCCTATGCTATCCAGCAGAAGTCCCGTTTTGCCATGCTGAAGGCCACTGGAAACGCGTGAAGCACCTAGCCGTAAAGGCAGATACCGAAAAAGAAAATTCACCGTTCCAACAATCAAACCAATAAATAAAATTGATGTATTCATGCTTCCTTCTCGGTTTGGATGTTGGATTGGATCAGTGTCGCCAGGCAACCGGCACTGATGCCGATAAGTATCGCCGCAGGAATTGACGATGCCAGTAGTCCGAGCAATGCTCCACTTAACGCAGCGGCTACCACCAGACTTTGACGGCGTTTGAACGAGGCTAACAGGAAACTCAAAAATAGTGCCGGTAGCATGAAAGTGAGAGCAGCTTCAACGGCTGGATAGGCGACCAACGGGCCATTACCAAAAATAGCGCCTATCACGGTTCCTGCTACCCACGATAACCAGGAGCACATCGCTACCCCTAGCATCCATTGCTCCGACCAGCGCCGATTGTCCCGTGCCAATCGGGTGGTTGCTGCGGCAAAGACTTCATCGGTCAATCCGAATGCCCACAGTGCTGTTTTACCGGTTGGCAACCGTTGTAAAATACGGTGGCGCAAGGCTGGTCCGTATAAAATGTGCCGAACGTCCATCGCCATCACGGTAAAGGCGGCCACCCAGATGGATGCACCGGCGCTGAGCAGGGCGGTTATGACGAACTGGCTGGCACCAGCGTAGATGATGCTGGACAGGAAGATGGCCTCTAGTGGGGTAAAACCAAGCTTGACAGCATTCATACCAAAGGCAAATGCTACCGGCAGGTAGCCGATAACAATTGGCAGGCTATCGAACAAACCTTCACTGAACGAGGCACTGGCTAGTGTTGCAATATTATTCGGCGTTAAGCGATCGGCATTGTCCATGGATATCACCGCTCATTGTGCTGTATTGTCAGAAAGAAGCATCATAGTTATCGATCCCATAGTGCGGTATGGAATGCTACCCATCAGTGATAGGTGGGTAATACAAAAAATATCAACGCGACGGGGGCGAAGAGTGAATATGTTCATGGTTGTGTCCCTGCCACCATATCAGCAGGTTTATGAGGCTCAATGATACACCGGCTGCGGATACGCCAAGCCAGCCAAAATGCTGATAAGCAGATGCCGAGATAAGCGAGCCAAGCGCACCACCGATAAAGTAGCAAGTCATGTAACCAGAGGTAAGACGGTTACGCGCTTCGGGCATCATGCGATACAGTACAGTTTGATTGGTAACGTGTACCCCTTGAACGGCTGAATCCAGCAGAATAATACCCAGTAGCAACGCCACGATGGAATGTATACCGAAAGCGATAGGAATCCATGACACGGTCAATAACAGCAGTCCTGCTGTGGTGGTGGTGACCGCCTTGCCGCGATCTGCCCTGCGTCCGGCACTGTTGGCGGCAACGGCACCGGCAGCGCCGACCAGACCAAACAACCCGATGATACCTTCTGAATATTGATAGGGTGATGCGGATAGCAGGAACGCCATTGAAGTCCATAAAATGCTGAAATTGGCAAAAGTCAGCCCACCCAGCAGAGCACGGGTTCTCAGTGAAGGTGACACACTGAACAATGTGAAAATCGACACCAGCAAGTGCGGATAATTGAGGTTGCTGGGTTGATGGTAACGTGGCAATGCTCGCCACAGTATCAGCGCCATGACGGTCATTAATGCGCTGGCGAACCAGTAAACGGTACGCCAGTCTCCCAGCGAAGCCAATGCCCCCGCGACTGTACGGGCCAGCAGGATACCCAGCAACAGTCCACTCATAATGGTACCCACTACTTTGCCGCGGGTTTCCGGTGTTGCCAGCGTGGCCGCCAGCGGAACCAGCAATTGTGCTACCACCGAAAACAGGCCGGTGAGCGCCGTTCCGACAATCATCAGCCACAGTGTAGGGGAAGAGGCGGTAATCAGCATGCCGCCGGCGGCCAGTAATGTCATGATGACAATCAGGCTGCGGCGTTCCAACATATCACCGAGCGGTACCAGGAAGAGTAAACCGAAAGCGTAGCCCAATTGCGCCGCAGTAACGATAAACCCGGCTTGATTAACCGAGAGATTGAATGCGTTGGCTATGGCATCCAGCAATGGCTGGGCATAGTAATTACTGGCGACCGCAAGGCCGGTAGCGGCGGACATTACCAGGGTGAGCATCGGGCTTAACGCTGTATGCTGTTGTGTAGGCATAGTGGGGATAGTTAATATCGTGTTAAGAAAATAATGCTCAGTATCGAACAGCTTCGATAAAGATTCCAGCAGATAATCGAAGGGCTTGCCAGATATCCTGCTGTTTTATGACATATTATTATGCTTATAGACAGTTGCATTGATCGGGAAGGGAAGTGTGGATAGGCGAAGATTGATCTGGTAAGGGAACCTGGACGTCCGTGGCTGATGCAAAAGGTTTTGCGTCAGCCACGGACAGGTAGGGACTCTAAAAGGGCGTTATTTTGCTGCGCTGAGAGCGGTGCTGACCCAACTATCAAACAGTTTCTGATGCGCGTGGATCCAGCCCTCTGTTTGGCGTTCAATATCCTGTTGAGACGCTTCTCCGTTGTGCATCCGCAGGTTTTGCGCATTCACATCGGCGATTGGTAATTTCATAATGGCGAAAAGTTTAGCCGCAGCCGGATTTTTTTCCGCCCATTTCTTGTTAGCGACAATACGCATGGTATTCACCGGGAAACCGTAATCCATACCATTAGGCAGTTTGGTGCTGACACCTTTCATTTCACCTGGCTGAGAAGAGAACGGTACCTGTAACCAGACGACATCACGTCCTGGAACCAAAACATCGCTCACCCAGTAAGGCGTCCAGGTGTAATAGAGAATAGGCTTGCCTTCGTGATAACGAGCGATGGTATCGGCGATCAGGGCCGCATAGTTACCCTGATTATGTTCAACGGTCTGGTTAAGATGATATGCCTTCAGTTGATGATTGATCATGGCTTCACATCCCCAGCCAGGATTACAGCCTGTCAGGTCGGCTTTGCCGTCACCGTTGGAGTCAAACAGTTTGGCTATCTTGGGATCTTTCAGTTGGGCGATGTTGGTTATCTTGTATTTATCCGCGGTTTTTTTATCGATCAGATACCCCTGGGCAGCGCCCGAGATATAGGCACCCTGGCGGTAAAATTTGGCGTCACCACCGGCGGCCTTGTACTGGTCGGCGTGCAGCGGGTCCCAGTTAACAGCCATGAAAGTGGCATCTCCGGCCGCTATGGCCGTGTAAGCGACGTTGTAATCCACTTCACGGATAGGCAGCACGTCGTATCCCAGTTTATCCAGAGCCTTGTTAACCAGCAGAGTTTGGAACGTTTCTTCAGCCAGGCTGCTTTGCAGGGGCTGAACCTTAATACCGTTGCCCGGTAGTTTTGCGGCCATTGATGAAGTACTGAGTACGGCACTCAGGGCAAGAATAACCATGCTTGTTTTGCGCATAATGCTTCCTCGTGGTGATGTGATGGGGCGCTGCGTGCGCCCTTGAACAGCGAGTATTGAGATTCACGTATGGCTGATGGTGCGGCCATGGCTAACCAATCAGGATTTGATGAAAGGACGAAGGAATAGACCTAGCGGGCCTTTGACATACCAGCGCTGATTCCCTCGACTGCGTTGGTCTCGTCCCAGTGACTGAGTCAAACGGTCAAGAATAATAGCCAGAATGACAATACCCACACCGCCGATGGCGGCCAGTCCCATATCAAGGCGACCAATGCCGCGCAGCACCATTTGTCCCAACCCGCCAACCGCAATCATGGATGCGATCACCACCATTGACAGTGCCAGCATCAGAGTTTGGTTGACACCGGCCATGATGGTCGGCATAGCGAGCGGCAACTGGACTTTAAACAGCATCTGGCTCGGACTGGCGCCGAAAGATTCAGCTGCTTCCACCAGGTCCGCCGGAACCTGACGAATACCCAGGATGGTCAGACGAATTATGGGGGGTAAGGCAAAAATAATGGTGACCACGACGCCTGGCACATTACCGATACCAAATAGCATGACGATCGGAACCAGATAGACGAAGGCTGGTGTAGTCTGCATAGCGTCCAGCAATGGACGAATAATTTTCGCGGCCCTCTCACTACGGGCCAGCCAAATACCCATCGGCAAGCCGATAAGTATGCAAAAGAACAGCGCGGTAAGTACCAATGCCAACGTCACCATTGCCTGGGACCAGGCTCCAATGGCGCCGATCACAATCAGTGATATAAAAGTGGCTAATCCCATACCGAAGCTTGATATTTGCCAGGCTATCAGGGAAAACAGAATGATAGCCACTGGAGCAGGCATGCCCAGCAATAAATGCTGAAATCCACTTAAAATGAAGTCTACAGGTACTCGGATACCCTGAAACAGGGGGCGAAAATGCAGCACCAGCCAGTCAATCCCTGTCGTTACCCAGTGATCCAGTGGAATCAGGGTATGTTTGAAGGGATGAAGCAGGCTGAAATGCTCCGTTGGCGCATGAGGCACACTGTCAAGCCAGTTGGTGCTGCCGTCGGTTGTACCTGCGGGTGGTGTAGTGTTCCAGGCATTACCGGCATGCGGTGTCGATACGCTCTGCGCGGTTGCCCAAGGGTCGGTTTGTGGTGGTGTAGTGACTTGAGAGGACACGTCCAGACCAGTGGTGGTGTCTCCCCAGGGATTGGTTGTTGAATCAGTCATTCAGAGCGGTCTCCTTATCCAGTGCCTGCAGCAACATCCCTTTGGATATGATGCCGATGTACTCATTATTTTCGCCAATGACTGGCACGGCACAGGGAGATTGAGCGACCTGTGAGATTAAATCGTTGAGTGACATATCAGCGGCAACGGGAGCGGGAACAGAGAGCAGTGCCTGTTCCAGTGGCTGTTGCTCTTTGAGCGCTTTTTTCAGTGACTCAATAGAGACGATACCGATGAATTTCTGACCCCGTTCCAGCACGTAGCCATAGTCGCGATCCTCTTCTTGCAGGATTTGTAGTGCTGAGCGCGGCCCGACACCGGGGGTTTTGCGGATAATAGCCACTGGTCGGCGGCGAGCAATATCTTTGGCGCTGAACACGTGGCTGATATCCACACCACGGAAAAAACTACGTACGTAGTTGTTGGCCGGATTGTTGAGGATTTCATCCGGGGTGCCGACCTGAATGACTTCACCGCTATGCATGATGGCAATACGATCACCAATACGCATGGCTTCATCCAGATCGTGTGAAATAAACACAATGGTTCGTTGCTGACGGGATTGCAGTTTAATCAGTTCATCTTGCATTTCGGTACGAATCAACGGGTCAAGTGCGGAGAAGGCCTCATCCATTAGCAGAATATCTGGATCATTAGCTAACGCACGGGCCAGGCCAACGCGCTGCCGCATACCGCCAGACAGCTCATCCGGATAGGACGCGGCATTGGCCTCCAACCCTACCTGCTGTAACGCGCTGATCGCTTTTTGCTCTCGCTCTGGCTTGGGTATACCTGCCAGTTCCATACCAAATGCGGTGTTATTCAGAATATCCAGGTGAGGCATCAGTGCAAATGACTGAAACACCATACTGATTTTTTTACGGCGGACTTCGCGTAAGGCGGTATCCGATATTTTGGCAATGTCTTCACCGTCAATTAATACCTGGCCGCGAGTCGGTTCTATCAGACGATTGAGAAGGCGTACCAAGGTGGATTTTCCGGAGCCGGATAAGCCCATGATGACAAATATCTCGCCTTCTTCAATGGCCAGATTAACATTTTTGACGCCGACCGTCAGGCCTGTTTTTTCAAAAATCTGATCTTTATCTAAATCCTTATCAATTAGTTTGAATGCACGTTCAGTATGAACGCCAAATATTTTGTAGAGATTCTTTACTTCGAGTTTAATTGCCATGTAATTGATTCTTTCCTATAGTGATTTATTGTCCTATAGCATTGTCCTGATAATAAATTAAAGCGCCCTATACCCTACCATAATATGAATCTGAGGCAACCTTTGTCTGCCTCGCGCTACTGACAGACAAAAAAATCCCATGCTATTAGTATAGGATAAATTCGCGGAGGCCTCTTGAAATTATTTTGCCCTGATACTGTCGGTTTTTTATATTTAAAATGATTATTTTTCATATGGTTAACCTTTTATCATTGTAACGAGTCAATAGCGATTATCAGGAGGGTATTTTTGTGGTGAAATAGGGTGTTTGAAGTACGTATTTTGGCAATGAAAAGAATTGTTAATAAACTTGCTGATCAATGGTTTTTCGGGGGAATAATCTGCATATCAGGAAGAGTAATTAAATTGTTACGGGTGGGTATATTGCAATGCCATGAAATGATTCTCTCTGGAATATAGGCAGGGTAATCGGCGATGATACAGCGCGGATATTGCCTGATTTTCTGGGGGATATCGATGGGAATAAAGCGCTTTGATACTGCTCTTTGTTGCAAAGATAAATGCTTATAAATTCGAGAAGTAATTCACATAATTCAACAGGAATATTTACCCGTTTCACCGGTTTTGAATGCTAAAGATCAACCCTATTCCATACTCCATATCATCCCATGGGCACACTAGATATGAGTGTCATCATTTTGTCCGGTACTCATTTTATCAATGGTTATCAATGCCACATTATTGAGTGGTATTACTGAAGTGGCCATGGTGCCAGAATAAGGAATGCGTTATCCCAATATTGGTGGTACCCGCAGTTTTGGCGTTCTGACGGAATCCAATCTCGATCAGGCGTGTAGAGCAAATGCTTTGATTAAACGACGCGGCAGGTGCCCCCTCAATGCGCAGTGACAATATAGATGAACATAATGTGGTTAGTGGGTTAATCAGCGTCTCCGTTCGGTACTGTGGACGGTGTCTGGCGTCTCGCCTGTTGTAAAAGGTGTAGCGTGATATTGCGAACTTCAGCCTTGCTGCTGGCAATATGTTTGCTGAGAATGTGTTGAGCGTCGACGGTGTGCTGCTGAAAAATGGCCAGCAGGATGGCGGAGTGTTCCTGATAGGTGGCGACGATACGTGCCTGCTTGGTAAAGTCCAGACGACGGATAATACGGATTTTTTCCGTCACATCCCGGTGTACCCGCGCCATTTCGTGGTTCCCGGTGGTGGCGACCAACACCATGTGAAACTCTTCATCATGGCTGGAAACGGCATCACTATCAGTAAGCGGCGGTTCGTCGATCCAGAACTGCTTCAGAAACCGGAGTTTTTTAGCGCAGAGGCCAGAGGGCAGCTCACACAGACGGCGTATCGCTTCCCGTTCCAGCACGGTGCGAAGGTCGTACAAATCTTCAAAATAGGCAAAATCAAACGGACGAACCTGCCAGCCACTGCGAAAATAGACATCCACGTAGCCTTCGGTTTCCAGCCGGAACAACGCCTGACGTACCGGTGTGCGGCTGACGGACATTCGCTGCGCCAGTTCGCTTTCTGTGAAGCGATCGCCAGGTAACAGTCGAAAATCAAAAATATCCTGCTTCAGTTGCTGGTAGATTTGCTCCGCCAGCACTGTTGGTCTGCTTTTTTGGCGGGTTTTATCCGCGCCAAAAGGGGAAAATTGCATCGTCTGGTTCCTTTATTACCTGGCAGATATTTCACCACAGTTGACAATTGATCTGGTGGTAAACCTTGGTAAAAGACGCCTTATGATTGGGCTAAACTGGCGAGATAAGCGCGCCAGCCACCAAACTCGGTAATATCCCGTGCATCGTTCAACGCGGCGGGTTCACAGATAAACCCTTTCACCTGCCGATCATCCGCCAGTGTCAGCGTGCCAATACCGAGTGGTGCCGGGATCTCGGCCACAAACTCGCCAAAACGCGCCAATGGGATGTCCCACAGTTCAACCACAATCGGGCGACCAGCGGTGGTTTTACCAATCCGGGTTTCGGTGGCTGGGTATTCGCCAATGCATATAAGCGGTAATCGTCGCTGGTGGTGGTCTGTTCCACCAACACGGCTTGGCGGGTCAGTAACTGGAAATTCAGCGGCATACCGGTGAGATGCGCACCCACTACGGCGATGCGCACATGGCGGGATGATGGGGTGGCGACGGGTGAGTGGGGACTGAATGTTATTCCGGTGGCGCCTAACGGCAGCGGGTTCATCGCTTGCCAATGTTGACCGAAAGCGGACAGCGCCGCATCGTGCCAGGCCGGGGCAATCAGCGTGATTCCGGCGGGCAACCCATCGGCCCGGAAGGCGGCAGGTAGCGCCAGCGCACACAAATCCGCCAGATTGGTAAAGTTGGTGTAGAGACCAAACTGGGCGTTATATTGCACCGGTTCCTGTGCCATTTCGTCAATAGTGCGGATGGTTGGGGTGGTCGGAACCACCAGTGCGTCGAACGGCGCCAAAACATCGTTGATCTGGCGTGCCAGTTCTGCCCGCAGATACTCCGCATTGAAGACATCACAGGCGCTGTAATCCATGCCATTTTCGATAATACCGCGGACCACCGGATCCAGCGCCTGTGGGTTATCCGTGAGCAGTGATCCCACGGCAACCGTCCGCTCCGCCACCCATGGCCCTTCATACAGTTGACGAGCTAATTGATTAAAAATAGAAAAATCGATGGGCTCCAGTGTTGCCCCCATAGCGTGCAGTTGGGTTAGCGTATGTCGGAATGCCTGTTCTGCCAGTGTGTCGCCACAAAACTCCAACACTTTCGGTATGGCAAAACGCAACTGGGGTGAAAAGGCGGCCGGGGTGGTGTTTGGGTGCGGGCGGGAGTAGGCATCCTGCGTATCATAGCCAGCGGCCAGCTCTGCCACCATTTTGGCATCGGCAACCGTCAATGCGAATACCGACACGCAGTCGTTGAGACGGCAGGCTGGCACTACGCCGTGGGTGGATAGCCAGCCTTTGGTGGGTTTCAGACCAACGATATTGTTAAATCCGGCAGGAACCCGGCCTGAACCTGCGGTATCGGTGCCCAGTGAAAACGGAACGATACCACGGGCCACGACTGACGCGGAACCGGAGCTGGAACCTCCGCTGACATACTTCGAGTTGATGCTGTTGTGCACGGCACCGTGTGGAGAGCGGGTTCCTACCAATCCGGTAGCGAACTGGTCCAGATTGGTTTTACCTATCACGATAGCGCCGGCCGCTTTTAGGCGGGCGACAACGGCAGCATCCTGTTTGGCGCTGTAGCTAAAAGCCGGGCAGGCAGCGGTTGTCGGCCAGCCTGCAACATCAATATTGTCTTTTACCGCAAACGGGATGCCATACAGTGGTAATGCCGAAGCATTTTGCTGCTGCGTCAACTGATCAATCTGCTCCTGTAACTGGGTTTCACTGGCGAGATAGATCCAGGCGTTGTCTTCCAGTGATAGATCATGTCGTAGTTGTAACAGGGTATCGGCTACTGACAGTGGCTGTTGTTGATAATGCTGTTGCCACTGGCACAGGGTAAAACCGGTAACGCTATTCCTTAAAGTCATAAGATGAATTCCATCTAGTACACAAGATTGAGTCCATTCATACAAACGCCGTGCCATATTTTTAATTTATTGTTTTATATGATTTATTAGTGACTTATAAAGTAAAGACATAGTTCTTATGCACTGAGGTAGCGCAGAACCAGAACCAAAATGAAGCAAATGGATAACGCTACCAGCGGGGCTGACAGCGTTAGAAGGGGGAGAAGAATATCAATGGGATCGAGCGATGCTCGTCAGGTCAGGCTTTTGTTGCAATGATAAGCGCTGTGTCTACGGTGAAACTCCCATCACTGACAATCTCAAAGTATTCAGTGACCTCGGCTCCCGCACGTTGCTGTAATGAACGGATGGCGACAATATGGTCAGTGGGCGTCTTCATGCGTTCCACCCAGGATGAAAACTCCAGACGCAGACGAAACGTTTTTACCTCGCGTACCGCTAGTCCCGCCGCCGCCAATAATTGCTGCCACTCCTGTAGGGAAGCGTTGCGTACATGTGAAGGATCGCGCAGCAATTCGATACTTTGCAACCAGGTATCCAGTAACGAATCGCCGGGGGAGACGACATCCATAAACATACCCATGCCACCGGGTTTCAGGGTGCGCGCCATTTGTTCAATGCCGAGCGCAATGTGCCGCCAGTGGTGGGCGCTGTAACGAGTAGCAACCACATCAAAAGATTCCGACGGGCAGGATAATGATTCGGCGGCACCCTGTTTGGTCACAATATTGAGCAGATTACGTTTAGCGGCTTCCTGTGCAACGGTATCCAACATGGATTGAGCGAGATCACAAGCGACGACGCGGTGTACCCGTGGTGCCAGTCGGAACGACACATGTCCGCCGCCGCATCCCAGATCCAGGATGGTGGCATCGGGACGCTGGCCGAGACGTTGTGCCATCAGATCCAGATCATCTCCCTGGGCATGTACCGTACTGTTTAAATACGCCGTGGCTTGTGTGGCGTACTGGCGGGTAATAATGGCATTATGGCTTTCAGTTTTCATCGTTGATGTCCTGAAGAGTTGGAGAAGCCCTGATTCTCAGTTGAATGATTAACGACAACAAGGCAAGCACTTATCCTGGTATAAATTGCACTATGACGGTTTCTGATACGCGGCGTATTCTGGGGGCGTTTATTCGTGCCCATCGTGAGCGGCTTTCACCACCAGACAAGGCCGGGCGTCGTCGCACGCCGGGATGGCGGCGGGAAGAGCTTGCCGATGCCGCAGGGCTGGGCGTGACATGGATTACCTGGCTGGAACAAGGTCGGCATGTCGATGCTTCGGTTCCGGCGCTTTCCCGGTTGGCTGACGCCTTGCAATTGAATGCGGCCGAACGTGCTTCGTTGTTTGATCTGGCGGGCAAGCGTGACCGGCAATCTGAACCGGAAACCGCAGAGGCGCTATCGGACGCATTACTCCATTTACCCTCCATGGTATCCGCCCCCGCTTATCTGCTCGACCATGCCTGGACTGCTCGGGCCTGGAATCCTGCTGCTGCCGAGCTATTTATCGGCTGGCTGGATGAAACGGCGGAGACGCGTAACCTGTTGCGCTATGTGTTTCTTGTCCCAACTGCACAATCGCTGATTGTCGACTGGCAGGAACGGGCGCAGCGACTGGTCGCTGAGTTTCGTGCCGATTTTAATCGTCGTCCTGGTGATGCCCAAATGCAGGCGTTGGTGGATGATTTGTTGGGGCAAAGCCAGCGGTTTGCCGAGCATTGGCAAAATCAGGATGTTCTGTATCGTGAAGGTGGGGAACGCAGCTTCTGCCACCCTGAACAGGGGATCCTGCATTTTCAGCAAACAACGTTACTGGTTGCTGCTCAGCAAACCATCAAGTTGGTATGTTTGGCACAAGGCTGAATCTGCCCGGTCCATTCTCAACCTGAAAAGTGGTGTCGTAATGTTTCACTTAATCCTGCGTAGGGTGATTATCATATCGGGCCTCCAGAAGGAGGCGAACGTGGTGGTTGGCGCGGGTATCCTGGTTTCTTGATGGGCAAGCATTGCGGGGGAGTCGTCGTTTTTTATGGAACTCCCCCGTGGTTTTTATTCGTGCCGCTGAATATCAGTCCTTGCGCAATAACAACCCACGCATTGTGGTGGCGCTGGTTTTTACCGCGTGTTCATGACGCGCCAGGTAACGATAGCAACTGGCACCCAGAAATGTGCCGATGAACCAACTGAAATTAGCTACGGCATGCCAGGCCGGGATGAAGCTGATGATCAAACCGATAGCGACCGCCGGGATCAGCGCCAGAACCGCATTGGGATTAAAGCCGTTGCGATACCAATAACGACCGGTCGGCGTAGCGTCGAACAGATCATCCACATGGATCTTGGCGCCTTTAATCAGGTAAAAGTCTGCCAGCAGAATGCCAAACAGTGGGCCGATAAAGGCGCCGAGTACATCCAGCGTGTAGTGAATCAGTTCCGGTGACTGAAACAGGTTCCATGGTGTCAGCAGGACGGAACCCACGGCGGCGATCATACCGCCGGTACGGAAGCTGATGCGTTGCGGTGAACAGTTGGAAAAATCAAACGCCGGGGAAACAAAGTTTGCTACGATATTAATGCCGATGGTCGCCACGATCATGGTCAGCAGGCCGAGTGCTACCGCTACGCTACTGCCTACACGACTAACCGTTTCAATCGGGTCGGTAATCATCTGTCCGAACAGCGACTGGGTGCCGGAGACAATCACCACGGTAACGATGGAAAACAGCAAGAAGTTAAACGGTAAACCCCAGCGGTTACCGCGTCGGATTTCCTGCATGTTTTTGCCATAGCGGGCAAAATCGCCGAAGTTCAGCAATGGACCGGAGAAGTAAGAGACGACCAGCGCGGTCGCGGTGATCATTTGCCATGTCTGTTCTCCGGTAGTGAGGGTTTTGCTGGCGAGAGTAAAAGAGATATTTTCCAGACCGGTTTTGTAGATAATCCAACCAGCCAGCGATAGCATCACTATGTAGACCGCCGGACCGGCGACATCAATAAAGCGCTTGATAGCGCTCATGCCGTGCCAGAACACCATTGCCTGCAGGAACCACATGATGCCAAAACAGATCCAGCCCAGAGCCGACAAGCCAAGCCAGTGATTCTGCGTTAGTGGCGTGAGGGTCGGATAGAACTTCAGTAGCACCAGCATCAAGGCGTTGGCAGCCAGATAGGTTTGAATGCCATACCAGGCGAAGGCGATCAGACCTCGAATAACCGCCGGGATGTTGGCGCCAAACACGCCAAAAGCCTGACGGCAAACTACCGCATAAGGTACGCCGCTCATCTGGCTGGGTTTGGCTACCAGATTGGCGCACAGTTGTACGATACAAATACCTATCAGCAGGCATAACAGAACCTGCCAACTGGCCAGACCCAACGTGAAGAAGCTGGCGGCCACCACATAACCTCCCATGCTGTGTACATCCGACATCCAGAACGAAAAAATGTTGTACCAGGACCAGCTTTGGACGCGCGTCGGGGCCAGATCTTCATTACACAATCTGGGGCTGTAATGTGCCTGGGCGTCATTGGCTAACGTATTATTTTCTGGCATGAAATCTGCTCCTGTTGACTGCGATCGTGAAATAGATGATCTCGATGTATGTAATGGGATATTGCAGGAATTGGGCCAAAAAGAGATTTTTTGTATACAGTTTGTCATTTTTATGTATACGATTTAGCGATGACGTGGCGACGGGACAAACCTATGAATCAGACTTATGGACTTGAAAGAGATACGTTTTTTCAACAAAAAGATGACGTTATTTATCACGCATTACTGAATGCCATTGTTGAGCATCAGTTATTGCCAGGAACGAAATTGCCGGAGGAGGCGCTGGCCGACGTATTTGACGTTAGCCGTACCGGGATTCGAAAAGTATTACAGCGTCTTGCGACAGTGCAAATGATCACGTTAACGCCCAAACGTGGTGCACAGGTAGCCACACCCACAGTAGACGAAGCGCGAGAGATCTTTCAGACCCGCAGTCTGCTGGAGTGTTCCAACCTGCCACAGGTAGTGGCGCACTGCCAACCCACGCATCGGGTGGCACTGGAAAAGTTGGTGCAATCCGAACAGCAGGCACATCAGGCGCAGAATGGACCGGAAGCCATACGACTCTCCGCCGCATTTCACATTCAACTGCAAGCGGTCTCTGGCAATACTGTGCTGACGGGTTTGGTGTCGCAACTTACCCTGCGTTCGTCACTGGTGATTGCTGCCTATGGCGCACCCTGGCAGCAGGGCTGCCGCTGCCATGATCATCACACTTTGCTGGACCTGTTGCGACAAGGGGATGTTCCGGCGTTGTCAGTAGAGATGCAGCAGCATTTCAGCGATATCGTTGCCAGCCTGCGTTTTGATCAAGATAGTGAAAACGTGCCGGATTTCGCCCGTCTGTTTGGCAATGTCGGGGAGAAAAAGGCATGAATGCGTGTGTCATTCAAGTGATTAACCCCAACACCAGCCTGGCGATGACTGAAACCATCGGCGCGGCGGCGCGGCGAGTGGCTGCAATGGGTACCGAAATTATTGCGGTCTGTCCTTCGCAGGGGGCGCCTTCCATTGAGGGCCACTTTGATGAAGCCATTGCGGCCATTGGGGTGCTGGAACAAATCAAACAGGGAAAAGCACAGGGCGTTGATGGCCATGTTATTGCCTGTTTTGGTGATCCGGGCTTGCTGGCTGCGCGGGAACTGGCCAGTGCCCCGGTGATAGGTATTGCAGAAGCGGCCATGCATATGGCAACGCTGGTGGCAACGCGTTTTTCCATCGTCACTACGCTGCCGCGCACGCTGATTATTGCCCGCCATTTATTACAGCGTTACGGTTTTGAACACCATTGCGCGGCACTGCATGCCATCGATCTGCCGGTTCTGGCGCTGGAAGACGGTCAGGGTCTGGCGCAGCAAAGGGTGCGAGAGCTTTGTATACAATCTATGCATCAAGATGGATCCGGCGCCATTGTGCTGGGCTGTGGTGGTATGGCCGATCTGGCCGTGGAGCTGACGCAGGAACTGGGGATGCCGGTGATCGATGGCGTCAGTGCCGCCATCAAGTTGCTTGAGTCACTTGCGGCGCTGGGACTGACTACCAGCAAACGGGGTGATCTTGATTATCCGCTCGCTAAACCGCTGACGGGCATATTCAGCCAGTTACAGTAACGCAGCAAATAGAGGAATAGCGTAATGAAGACATCACCAACGTGGATGACTGAGGGATTTGATGACCATTATCCACGGGATTTAATCGGTTATGCCGGTAAGCCGCCCCATGCCAACTGGCCGGGACAGGCGCGGATTGCGGTGCAGTTCGTGCTGAACTACGAGGAAGGTGCGGAAAATAATGTGTTGCATGGTGATGCTGGGTCTGAACAGTTTCTTTCCGATATCATTGGTGCGGCCAGTTATCCGGCGCGGCATATGTCGATGGATTCGTTATATGAATATGGCCCCCGAGCCGGTTTCTGGCGTATTCATCAGGAGTTTCAGCGCCGTGGACTGCCACTCACCATTTTTGGCGTGGCAATGGCGCTGGTGCGTAATCCGGCAGTGGTCGAGGCGATCACATCTGCCGGTTACGATGTGGTAAGCCACGGTTGGCGCTGGATCCACTATCAGGATATGGATATTGACATTGAACGTCAGCATATGCGGCAGGCGGTGGAAGTGCTGACTGCGCTATTTGGCCAGCCGCCGCTAGGCTGGTACACCGGGCGCGACAGCCCCAATACCCGTCAACTGGTGGTCGAGCAGGGTGGTTTTCTGTATGACAGTGATTACTATGGCGATGATCTGCCGTTCTGGATGCCGGTGACTCGCGCCGATGGTGAGACTCTGCCGCACTTGATTGTGCCTTATACACTGGAAACCAACGATATGCGTTTTGCCTCTCCACAGGGCTTTAACAGCGGCGACCAGTTCTTTACCTATCTGAAAGACAGCTTTGATGTGTTGTATGCCGAAGGTGAAGAAGCGCCAAAAATGCTATCGATTGGTATGCACTGCCGTCTGTTGGGACGACCGGGTCGCTTCCGGGCGTTGCAGCGTTTCCTCGATTACATCCAGCAGCATGATCGGGTGTGGATCTGTCGTCGTCAGGATATTGCCGAGCACTGGCGTGACCAGCACCCGTATCAGGGCTGATTGCAGGATGTGTTGTGGGTGGATGCAAAGGGTGAGATGTTGCGACGTGAATCTCACCCTGTGTATTTCCCGGTTATCCTTCTGTCACGCCATCACACTCACATGTGCCGCTACAATGCGCCAGCCTTGTTCGGTTCTGATCCAGGTCTGCATCTGACGGCCAATCTTCTCTGTTCCTGCCCGGCGGAACTCCGTACTGGCGACGGCCATATCCTGACCATAGGTGGTGATTACCGTATTCTGTAATTGTCGGTCCAGCCCTGTTGATGGACGTGTGGCGCGAAAATCGCGAATCTGTTCAATACCGTATAGATTCTCGGATGCGCCATAACGTACAGTGCGAGCATCGTGCCAGAACAGTTCATCCAGCACCTCAACATCATTGCCGGTGAGGGCCTTTTCGTAGCGATAAAAGGCAGTGGTGACGTCCATCAGTACGTCGGGGAGATTGATGTCATTCAACTTCATGCTGATATTCCGTGTTTATGATGATTTAAACGCTGGGGGTAACACTCGTGCAATACCTTGTTGTTCCAACCGCCATGCCGCCCGTAGCACTATATCTTCCCGCCAGGGTGCGGCAATTAGCTGTACGCCGATGGGCAGACCGTAAGTGGTCGCCAGCGGTACGGTGACGACGGGCAGACCGAGAAAGGATATCGGTTGTGTGAGCATGCCCATGCTGGCGCGGATGGGTAGATCCTCGCCGTTGATATGCATGGTTTCCTGACCGATGCGTGTCGCCGGGCAGGGTGTGGCCGGGGCAATCAGTACATCGGTATGCTCAAACAACGGCAGCACCTGCTGGCGGAAGTGATCGCGAAAACGCTGCGCTTGCACATACCAGACCGCCGGAAGCATTGCGCCGGCCAGCAGTCGTTCCCGTGACAGCGGTTCGAACAGGTCTGGCGTGGCGCGTAGCGCCGGAAGGTACTGATTACCCCCCTCACTGGCGGAGAGGATAAACGCGGCGGTACGTGCCAGAGCGGCTTGCGCCAGCGTCACCTCATCTGCCGCATTGAGCGCATGCGCCACCTGCTGTACTGCGGTTTTAGCGTGATCGTCACACCAGTCGGCAAAATAACCGCCCAGCACCTTGCAACGCAGCGGTTGGTCTGCGGACAGCTGTTCGTAGGTGCTTAGTGATGATTGTGATGCCTGAAAACGATCCGCGGCATCAGTACCTTGCAGTACGTCAAACACTTGAGCCAGGTCTTCGGTACTGCGCGCCAGCGGACCGATGTGGTCCAGACTGGCGACAAACGGTTGTGTACCGCTGCGGGAGAGCCGGCCGAACGTGGGTTTGAGCCCAAAGATACCACACAGTGACGCCGGGACGCGGATGGAGCCATTGGTGTCGCTGCCGAGGGAAAAATTGACCAGCCCGGCTGCCACTGCTGCTGCCGAGCCGCCGGATGATCCCCCCGCGATGCGCGTCACATCATGCGGATTGTGGGTTGCACCGTAGTGGCTGTTTTCGGTGGTAAAACCGTAGGCGTAGGCATCCATATTGAGCAAGCCGGAAAGCAGCGCGCCCTGTCCGGCAAGTTGGCGCACGGCAAACGCATCTTGTGTGGCGGGCGGGCGTCGGCTGAACAATTTGGCACCCGCCAGTGTGGTTTCACCCGCGATATCAAACAGGTTTTTCACTGCATAGGGCACGCCAGCCAACGGCGGCAATGGATCCCCCTGACGCCGTTGCTGGTCGAGACGATCTGCTTCGTCCAGTATGCGTTGGTAGGTAATGTGAGTGTAGGCATTAAGCGTTGGATTATCGTATTCAATGTTCGCCAGTGTCTGTCGGGCAATTTCCTGAGCCGACAGCTCACCGCGGGCCAGCAGTTCACGCAACTGGCGAATGGATAACTGACCGGGATGATTCATGGTTGATACACTCCGGCAACTTCCTGCCGGCCATCAAGGGGATAGTCCATCAGCGGCTGTGCCATCGCCGCAATACGGCTGAACTGGCGTTGTAATTCCTGGCGACGGGCGTCATCCAACGTTAACATCAGCAGTGTTTCCATCTGTTGCAGATAAGTACAAAGTACTGCGTTATCAATATGTTGAGTGCTCATGATTCGGTTGGCCTCCTGAGGATGATGCGATTAAAAGCCAGCGGCACTGCCGTTGCTCCGGGGATCAAATGCGCCTTCCAGCATGCCGTTAACGTGACGCACAATGGCGCCAGCGTGACCAACGGTTTCACTGAAACCGGGAAGTAGTTCCACGTCATGCCCCAGTGTGCGCAGTGCGTCCACTGTCGCGGGAGTAAAGCGGTCTTCCAGCTTGAGGGTATCGGTGGATTGACCCCAGGTGCGGCCGAGCAGCCAGCGCGGGGCGGTAATTGCCTGTTGCAGCGGTAAACCCTGCACGATATGGCGGATAAACAGCGCGGCCTGTGTTTGTGGCTGACCGTCGCCACCCATTGAACCGTAAACCATCGTACGGCCGTCTGACAGACGAGCGGCGGCGGGATTCAGGGTATGGAATGGTTGCTTGCCCGGTTCCAGCGCCAGCAGATGATTGGGATCAAGACTGAAAGACGCACCGCGGTTCTGCCATAACACGCCCGTTCCCGGCAGCACTACGCCACTGCCAAATTCGTGATAAATGCTCTGGATAAAAGACACCGCCAGCCCGTTACGATCACAGACGCCCATCCATACCGTGTCGCCAGGACCTTTTCCTTCACCCCACGGTGCAGCGGCACGGGTATTGACTCGCTGGCTCAGCGTATTGAGATGGTGGCTTTCCAGCAGGCTTTGAATATCCTGAGTGATGTAGCGTGGATCGGTAATAAAACGGTCACGCAGACCGAATGCCAGCTTGGTGGCTTCCACAATACGGTGCACGGTCTGGCTGTCACTTTGATCTGCTATTGCCAGACGGTCAGTAATACCGAGGATCGCCAGGGAAACCAGCCCTTGCGTCGGGGGCGCGAGGTTGAAAATTTCTCCCCGGCTGTGTGCCAACCGTAATGGTGTGGTACGACGGGCGCGATAGCCGGCCAGATCATCAGCGGTAATGGGCATGCCCAGTTGTGCCATTTGCTGCGCCATACGGTGCGCCAGAGCACCACGGTAAAAACTGTCCAGCCCGTCTTCGGCCAGTTGAGTCAGGGTGTGGGCCAGATCGGACTGAATAAAGCGGCTACCGGTGCGAGGGATCGTTCCCTCGGGTAGAAACATCTGACAAAACGCCGGGAAATCGTTGAGTTCATGATAACGACTGGTCAATGCGTCTTCCTGCGACTGGGTGACAGGAATTCCCTCACTGGCATAACGAATAGCATCGGCCAGCAAGTGTGACAACGGCAACGGTTTGCCGCCCATTTCAGCTGAACAGGCCAATGCTTCCTGCCAACCGCCAATCGTCCCCGCCACAGTCAGCGCTGCTTTCGGGCCTCGGTGAGGAATATGCGTTTCACCGGCATACAGCGCCCGGTTAGCCAGTGAACCAGCGCTTCCGCTGGCATCAATGGCGATAGGCTCGCCTTCTGGCGGCACAATCAGCCAGAAGCCGTCGCCACCCAGACTGTTCATATGCGGATATACCACCGCGATAGCCGCAGCGGCGGCCACCATTGCTTCAATGGCGTTACCACCTTCCCGCAGAATGGTTTGCGCGGTGGTGCTCGCCAGGTGATGTGGTGTTACCGCCATCCCCGATGGGGCAATATTACTTTGCATCATTTTTTCTAATCTCACGGAGCGTTGTGGTTGTAGGGTGTTCGGGGTAAAGCAAAACCCGTTCCATCTTTTTCCACTTGCCGTATAAGCGACGCTTTATGGTATGGTGCAACAAGATGATACGGCTGAAACGAAAGTTACAGAGGCAAGCATGAAGCAGATTGATGAGCGGTTGCGCAGTCAGTACAGTGAACTCTCCCCGCAGGAACAACGGGTAGCCGCGTTTATTTTTGATCATTTCGATGACCTTATTAGCTATAACAGCGCGGAGCTGGCGCGGTTGAGCGGTGTTTCGAAAGCGACCGTCAGCCGGTTATTCCGCCGTCTGGGGTATCCCAGCTACCGGGAGATGCGCGATGAACTGCGGACTTTGCGCCAAAGCGGTATGCCGTTAACGGATAACCGTGATGCGGTACAGGGCAATACATTGCTGGCACGCCATTACAAGCAAGAGATGGCGAACCTGACGCAATGGGTGAACCAGATTGATCCAGTGTCGTTTGGCACCGTGATTGCCGCATTACAGCAGGCACAGCGCGTTTGTATTATCGGGTTGCGTAACAGCTATCCGGTGGCGCTGCATCTACGCCAGCAACTGTTACAAATCCGCCCGCAGGTGCTGTTACTTACCCAACCGGGACAAACGCTCTCTGAAGAGTTGGTGGACCTGAATGCGCAGGATGTGGTGATTGTTGTCGCGTTTCGGCGGCGTCCACGCTTGATTCAGCCATTACTCAAGCAGTTGCAGGATAACCGGGTGCCGGTATTACTGTTGTGCGAACCCCAGGCCCATACGTTGCAGCCCTTTGCCAACTGGACGTTGTGTGCACCGTTGGACAGTGTGTCAGCCTTTGACAGCTATGCCTCCGCCATGAGTCTGGCGAATTTGATCAGCAATGCATTACTGCACGACATGTTGCGTGATGGTCGCCAGCATATTCACCAGATCGCGGATCTTTACCAGCGACTGGACGAACTGGAACAGCGATAAGATCACCGCAATGATGGGTCATTTTGGTGCAGTTGTTTTATTGTGGTGCAATTATTTCCCCGTTTTGTGCTCCGTTACTGTGCGTGCCTTAGCCAGTTTATCTCCAGCTGGTATCAGCGATATCGCCTGAAGATAGGTTATGTCAGATGGTTGATACACTGAATCTTCACATATGCCCATGTCCGTTAAAACATGATGTTATAGCAATTTCTGCTATTATTTCATGGTCATTCCACGTTTTGGCGGAGCACACTGCCGCTATGCGCTTTCTCTCTGTTTTATATCTGGCACACATATTGCTTTTCATTGTAACGATAGTTTCAGTAATTTATTTTTGAGAATCTTTTGTTTCATACTACCGTAACCAGGGGCAAACGCGATGAGCATCAAAAAACGTTTTTTAGCAATAGTAGGCGCAGCACTGTTGATGGCCCAGGCAGGCAGCGTAATGGCTGACCAGTTAAAGGATATCGAACAACATGGCGTACTGCGTGTAGCAATACCGCAGGATTTCCCGCCGTTTGGCTCTGTGGGAACCGATCTGCAACCACAAGGCTACGATATTGATGTTGCCCGTTATCTGGCCAAAGAAATGAAACTAAAGTTGCAATTGGTGCCGGTAAGCAGTGCTAATCGTATCCCGTATCTGCAAACCAATAAGGTAGATCTGGTGATCTCCAGTCTGGGTAAAAATGCCGAACGGGAAAAAGTCATCGATTTTAGCCGGGCTTATGCGCCGTTCTTCCTGGGTGTCTTCGGCCCGAAAACCGGCGATGTCAGTTCACCGGCCACTTTGCAGGGCAAAAGTATCGGTGTTACCCGTGGCGCAGTGGAAGACATGGTATTGAGTAATATCGCGCCCAAGACGGCGACGATAAAACGTTACGAAGACAATAACACTACATTGTCGGCCTATCTGTCCGGGCAGGTGGAATACGTGGCAACCGGTAATCTGGTTATCGCCGCCATTGCCGAGAAAAACCCCACTAAGGCACCGGTAGCGAAATTCATGCTGAAAGACTCGCCTTGCTTTATCGGTATGAGAAAAGAGGAACCGGCGTTGAAAGCCAAAGTGAACAGCTTGATTGAGAAAGCGATAAAAGATCACACCCTGAACAGCCTGTCAGAAAAGTGGATGAAGGCACCGCTACCAGCCAATCTGGGCGCGTAAGGAGGAGCCATGACCTATCAGCTTAATTTTGCTGCGCTGTGGCCATACTGGCCGGAATTGCTGGCTGGACTGTGGGTCACGATTGAGCTGACGGCCATGGCAACCGTAGGTGGGATCGCCATCGGTATCTGTGGTGCGGCGTTACGCAGTGGCAAGCCCAATATTGCCAGCCGTCTGTGGGGTGTTTACGTCGAAGTGATCCGTAATACGCCGTTTGTGGTGCAACTGTTTTTTATCGTGTTTGGACTGCCGGGATTGGGGCTTAAGCTCAATGCCGGACAGGCCGCGCTGTTGGCGATGTTAATCAATCTGGGTGCTTACAGTACGGAAATTATCCGCGCAGGTATCCAGGTCACACCGAAAGGTCAGTGGGAAGCGGCGCGGGTATTGGGTCTGAGCCGTACCCAGACCTTTCTGCGGGTGATTCTGCCGCCCGCTCTGCAACGTATTTATCCGGCGCTGGTCAGTCAGTGCATCATCGTTATGCTGGGTTCATCGGTGGTGTCCCAGGTGTCTTATGAAGAGCTGACCTTCGCCGCCAGTTTGATTCAGTCTCGAACCTTTCTCAGTTTTGAAGTGTATTCGGTGACCACGCTTATCTATTTGGCGCTGTCAATACTGATGCGTCAGTTGCTGTTGCTGGTCGGGAGACGTTTTTTGAGGAGTCCGGCCTGATGGCGACATTTACTGACTGGGACATCGTGCGCAATCTGTTGTTGGCCGCACGCTGGACATTACTGTTATCGCTGACCGCTTTTTTGGGTGGTGTGCTGGTGACACTCCCACTGTTGTTGTTGCGTTTGACTAAACGTGTATGGCCGTTGCGTCTGATTCGACTGTATACCGAGCTGTTCCAGGGAACACCGTTGCTGATGCAACTGTTTCTGGCTTTTTTCGGTCTGGGATTGTTTGGCATTAACGTCAGCCCGTGGGTGGCCGCGGCACTGGCGCTGACGCTGTTCACCAGCGCGTTTCTGGTGGATATCTGGTATGCCAGCGTGCAGGCGCTGCCGAAAGGGCAGTGGGAAGCTTCTCGCTGCCTGGGGCTGACCTTTTGGCAGACGCTGAGCCGGGTCGTGGCACCACAGGCGATGCGTATCGCCATTGCGCCGACAGTTGGCTTTTCGGTACAGGTCATCAAAGGAACCGCGTTGGCATCCATCATCGGTTTTGTCGAATTGACCAAAGCCGGAACCATGCTGAATAACGTGACTTATCAACCGTTTGAAGTATTTGGTCTGGTAGCGTTGGGATACTTCCTGATGTGTTACCCCTTGTCTTATTACAGCCATTATCTGGAGAGGAAATTCAATGCCGCTCATCACCATTAATCAGGTTCATAAATATTATGGTCAGAACCACGTGTTGAAAGGTGTGGATCTGGATATTGACATAGGGGAGGTCGTTTTCATCATTGGCCGCAGCGGTTCCGGGAAAAGTACGTTACTGCGTTGCATCAACGGGTTGGAAGGCTATCAGGAAGGCAGTATCAAGCTGGGTGGAATGACCATCACGGATCGGGAGTCCCAGGCGCGGGACATCAGCCGTTCGGTTGGCATGATCTTCCAGAATTTTAATCTGTTCCCACATATGAGCGCGTTGGAAAATGTCATGCTGGCGCCGCGTCTGGTATTGGGTAAAAACGCGGCGGAATGCCGTGAGCTGGGCGCACAGATGTTGAATAAAGTTGGTCTGGGCGACCGGATGGATTATTACCCCGGCAACCTCTCCGGCGGTCAGCAGCAGCGGGTGGCGATTGCCCGGGCGTTGGCAATGAATCCGAAAGTGTTGTTGTGCGATGAGATTACCTCGGCGCTGGACCCGGAACTGGTAGGGGAAGTGCTGAAAGTGCTGGAGCAACTGGCTGCCGAAGGCATGACGCTGATTCTGGTCACGCATGAAATGAACTTTGCCCGTGAAATAGGCGACCGGGTGGTGTTTATGCATCAGGGCACAGTATGGGAACAGGGTAAGGGACATGAATTGTTTGCCCGCCCACAAACCGCTGAGCTTAAGCAGTTTATCGCTTCCGTTCGGGGACTGAAGGAGGCCTAGGTGAGGATACTATCGTCATCCCCGAAAGGCGAGGAACTACCCGCAAGTTGAGTACCGTGTTGGGGATAGATACCAGCCTCACGCAGGAGTGACGGAGATAGGTCATCCGACATGGCTGTTTCAATGAATTAAACGACATCAGGAGTTAATCACAATGAGTAATGACCTGTTTGCGCAGATCAATCCGCCACACCGTTTGTTGATGGGACCGGGGCCAATCAATGCCGATCCGCGTGTGCTGCGGGCGATGGCCAGTCAGTTGGTGGGGCAGTACGATCCGGCGATGACGGAATACATGAATCAGGTCATGGTGCTGTATCGCCAACTGTTCCGTACCGAAAACCGTTGGACCATGCTGGTGGACGGGACTTCTCGTTCGGGGATTGAAGCGGCTCTGATTTCAGCCATCCGACCGGGTGACCGGGTGCTGGTACCGGTCTTTGGCCGATTTGGTCATCTGCTGTGTGAGATTGCTCGTCGTTGCCGCGCCGAGGTGCATACCATTGAGGCGGCGTGGGGTGAAGTGTTTACGCCGGATCAGATTGAAGATGCGATTAAACGGGTGAAACCACGCCTGCTGCTGACGGTTCAGGGTGATACCTCCACGACGATGCTGCAACCGCTGATGGAATTAGGGGCGATTTGCCGTCGCCACGATGTTCTGTTCTATACCGATGCCACGGCGTCGTTCGGCGGTAACCCGCTGGAAACCGACGCCTGGGGATTGGATGCTGTTTCCGCCGGATTGCAGAAGTGTCTGGGCGGACCATCCGGCAGTGCGCCGGTCACCCTTAGTTCGCGGATGGAAGCCGTGATCCGTCAGCGTAAATGCGTCGAACAGGGGATCCGTACCGCATCGCATCAGGACGGTGACGATGAGATGATCTATTCCAACTATTTTGACCTCGGCATGATCATGGATTATTGGGGGCCGGAACGTCTCAATCACCATACCGAAGCCACCAGCATGCTGTTCGCGGCCCGTGAATGCGCCCGCGTTATTCTGGAAGAGGGCTTGCAGGCGTGTATCGATCGCCATGAATTACATGGTAATGCGCTGCTGGCGGGTATTCAGGGCATGGGGTTGGCACCTTATGGCGATATTCGCCACAAAATGAGTAATGTACTCGGCGTGGTGATCCCCGCTGGCATTCATGGTGAGCAGGTGCGCAAGCTGCTGCTAGAGGATTTTGCCATTGAGATCGGCACGTCATTTGGGCCGTTACAGGGTAAGATTTGGCGCATCGGTACTATGGGTTACAACGCCCGCAAGGATTGTGTGATGCAGACGTTGACCGCGCTGGAAGCGGTATTGAACCGGCTGGGTTTCAGCACGGTTCAGGGCGCGGCGTTGCAGGCCGCCTGGGATGTCTACACCGGCCACGAGGGCCGCGCATGAGTGCGGTGCTGATGACAGTTACCGACGCTCAGGTTGCCGCGCAGCAGGTGATGTCCCGCTGTGATGCGTTGGCGGAAATCAGCGAAACCGCCGGGCAACTGACCCGTGTCTACCTGTCGCCGGAGCATCTGCGCGCTAATCAGCAAGTGGGTGAGTGGATGCGTGATGCAGGTATGCGGGTCTGGCAGGACAGCGTAGGCAATATCTGCGGCCGTTATGAAGGCGTCGTGCCCGATGCCCCAGCATTGTTGCTGGGATCACATCTGGATACGGTGCGCAATGCTGGACGCTACGACGGTATGCTCGGTGTGCTGACGGCCATTGAAACCGTGCGCTATTTGTACCAACGTGAGATCCGGTTGCCGGTGGCGCTGGAAATTGTCGGGTTTGGTGATGAAGAAGGTACGCGTTTCGGTATCACACTGCTCGGCAGTCGGGGGTTGACCGGAACCTGGCCGGATGGCTGGCTGTCGCGTCCGGACGCGGAAGGTATTACGGTGGCGCAGGCACTACAGTCATCAGGGCTGGATGCTGACGCTATCGCGCAGGCAGCGCGTCCGGCGAGAGACATCATTGCCTATCTGGAGTTGCATATCGAACAAGGCCCATGTCTGGAACAGGCCGGGCTGGCATTGGGCGTTGTGACCGCGATTAATGGTGCCCGACGGTTAAACTGTACGTTTATCGGACAAGCGGGGCATGCGGGAACGGTGCCGATGTCGCAGCGTCAGGACGCTCTGGCCGCCGCCGCCGTCTGGATGGCGCAGGCTGAGCAGATCACCAAAGCCAGTGATCCTTATCTGGTGGCGACCTTTGGTACGCTGCAATGTCTACCGGGAGCGGCCAATGTGATCCCTGGTGAAGTGCGGCTGACACTGGATATTCGTGGCCCGGAAGATAACGCGCTGGATGCGCTGTTACAGCGGTTGCTGATACTGGCCCATGATATCGCCCATCTGCGCGGCTGCGATTTTACCTCAGACGAGTATTACCGCATCGCGGCCACGGGCTGTGACGCACAATTACAACAGCGTCTATCTGCGGCGGTGGAGCAAGTGCAGGGTACGACTCTGCTGTTGCCGAGTGGCGCCGGGCATGATGCCATTGCGATTGCCGAACGTTGGCCGGTGGGGATGCTGTTTGTGCGCTGTCGGGGTGGGATCAGCCATCATCCGGATGAGTCCGTTATGATGGGGGATGTGGCGCTGGCGTTACAGGCGTTGCTGCAAACGGTACTCAGTTATCGATAAATGAATATTAGGGTTGATGCGATCTGGAGTGTTTACAAACTGAACTTGTCGGCATCGCGCCAGGCTGGGAAGGCTTCGCGGTAGCTTTGAAGTGCTTCCAGCGACAGCTCGGCGTCAATACGGGCGGGCTGATTTTCCGGTGCGGAAGCCAGTATATTGCCTAATGCATCGATAACCAGACTATCGCCCTGATAATTGTGACCATTTTCATCGCTACCGACGCGATTACAACCGGCAATATAAGCCTGATTCTCAATTGCACGCGCGGCCAGCAACGTTTTCCAATGAGATGCGCGTGGCGCTGGCCAGTTGGCCACATACAGCGCCAGATCATAATCCTGATGGTTGCGCGACCAGACCGGAAAGCGCAGGTCATAGCAAATCAGCGGCATGATGCGCCAGCCGCGCCATTCAATAATTTCCCGATCCCGACCGGCATGATAATGCTGATCTTCGTTCGCCATACGGAACAGGTGGCGTTTATCGTACTGATAGACCTTGCCATTCGGGTCAGCCAGCAAAAAACGGTTCA
Source organism: Prodigiosinella aquatilis (assembly GCA_030388725.1). Taxonomy (NCBI): domain Bacteria; kingdom Pseudomonadati; phylum Pseudomonadota; class Gammaproteobacteria; order Enterobacterales; family Pectobacteriaceae; genus Prodigiosinella; species Prodigiosinella aquatilis. Next base: position 3,830,711 of record CP128857.1, on the reverse strand, counting down.
CCGCACCCTTTATCGTATTCACCGCCACACTACCGCCGATCATGGCGTTATTGTGTTGTGCCCACTGTAGTAGCCAGCTTTCTACCGCTGTCTGCTCCAGACTGCTTTGCGCCGCTTCCATCGCGAAACCGGTGGTAAACATCTCCGGGAGAATGATCAGGTCGCGCCCGGTGATCTCTCCTAGCAGCGTGTCAAAATGGTGAAGGTTGGCGGCACCGTCCATCCAGGCCAGGGGCTGTTGTAATAGTGTGATTTTTAAAGTTGACATAAGCGCTCCGCGGCAATATCCAATGTCATTTCCTGTTTAGCAAAGCATAGCCTAATCAACGTGTGAGGGAACGATTTGGCACAGAATACCGACAGAGGAATGGCGGCTACGCCAACATGCTCGGTTAGCCAACGGCAGAAGCTGACATCGTCCTGATAGGAAATAGCGCGATAGTCTGCCAGCAGGAAATAGGTGCCTTCACAAGGCAAAATTTCAAAACGACTGGCCGCAAGCGCGTTGATGAAATGGTCGCGGCGGTCACGGTAAAAATCCGGCAGATTGCGCCAGTGCTGTGGTTGTTGTTGCAGCATGTCGGCAATCGCCAACTGTGCCGGCGTATTGACGGAGAATGTCAGGTACTGGTGAACCTTGCGCACTTCGGCGCTCAGAGCCGCAGGCGCGACGCAATAACCGATTTTCCAGCCTGTCATGTGAAAGGTTTTACCGAATGAGGATACCGCAATTGCCCGCTGACGTAGTTGCGGATGTGCCAGCACGCTGGCGTGTCCTTCGCGGGCAAAACAGATGTGCTCATAGACTTCATCACTCAATACATAGATTTCCCGCACGGCAATGGCCTGCCATAGTTGTTGGAAATCATCCCGCTGCCACACGGTGGCGGAGGGATTATGCGGCGTATTGAGGATGACCATTCGGGTATGATCACTTAACAACTGTGCAAACTGCGTCCAGTCCACCTTGAACGTGGGGGGCTGCAAAGCCAGACGTTTTAGCACGCCGCCAGCCAGTGTTACGGCTGGCGCATAACTGTCGTAGCTGGGATCAAAGCAAATCACTTCATCACCCGGACGTACCAGCGCACTAATAGCCGCAAACAGCGCTTCTGTCGCGCCTGCCGTCACCGTGACTTCGTGGTCGGCATCCGGCTGCCAGCCATACAATGCGGCGGTTTTTTCCGCAATGGCCTGGCGTAATGGGGCAACACCGGTCATTGGCGCGTACTGATTGGCTCCCTGACTGACATGGTGGGCCAGACGCTGTTTCAGATAATCCGGACCATCAAAATCCGGGAATCCCTGTGACAGGTTAATCGCCTGATGTTGCTGCGCCAGGGCGCTCATCTGGGTAAAAATCGTCGTGCCAAGGGAGGGTAGTTTACTTTCGGGAATTAATGCGGCGCTCATGGCTGAAAAGGACTCCTGCAAACCGGATGCTTGTCACTCAAGTTTGTTATCGTCGTCACTATAGCACGATGCCGGCATTTGGCAATCAAGACGTTTGGACGTTTAAATGGCTAAATTTCATGGTCAACCAAGCCTTAACCAAAGACGCTAAACAGACCAGGGATCTGCGGATAAGGCATTGGCAAACCCAGCGAGACAAGATCCGTTATGAGCGTTAATCAGCAGCTTATTGAATGAGTGGCAGCTTGTCACTGGATCGGACAGAAAGGCGAATGCAGTCAGTCTGATCCGGCGAGACTGGCGCGGGCGCGCCAGAGCGAGTCGTCATCTATTTCTTGCCTTTATCCAGCATGGCTTTCAGATCGGCGAACGGGTTATGGGTAGCGACGCCAATGTCTTTCTGAGGATCATCACCAGCAATAACCGTTGAACCATACAGGTGCGCATCAGTATATTTGGAGTGTTCATTATCGTGGCAATACAGACAGAGTAACTCCCAGTTACTGCCATCTTCCGGGTTATTGCTGTGATCGTGATCGATATGGTGCACGGTTAATTCACGCAGATTGGAGTAAACAAACTCACGTGAGCAGCGCCCGCATACCCACGGGAACAGCTTCAGCGCTTTTTCACGGTAGCCGCTTTCCAGCTTTGTATAATTCTTGGGGATATAGGCCATAAGAGTATCGTCATAAAAAACCAGAATAGCGCTATCTTAGCGCTTTTTCTGTGGATGAAAAATGGAAATACCATTCGTCGCAGGTGAAGCAAGGGAAAGAGGGATTGCTCCCTCACTGGCGACGGTGGTAAACGCATCAGAATACAACGGTTATTCTGATCATGTGCCGATTCAGGCCATTTCTGCTCTGGACGGATCATGCAGGGTTGATGCCGGTTTCTGGCTGGCCAGCGCGTCCGGAGCAAAATCATCGACGTTGATGGAACGCAGACGGCTGACTTCCGCACGGTTGAGAATCTCGGCTTCTTCCTCTGATAGTGTACCTTCAATCAGCCCTTGTTCTGCCAGCTTATCCAGCCGCATAAAGGGCAGACTATGGCCTGCTGCCTGGGACAGGCGCTGATGAATTGGTTCTGCAGCCAGAATATCCTGCAATGCTGATTCCAGCAGCCCGGCTGGATTATGCTCGCTGGGCGTCAGGTACTGGCCCCGTCCCAGACGGGAGCGTGTTGCTGACGGTGTTTGCAGGATTTTGGCCAACTGATGATCCAGACGATCTAACGGTGCCGGGCAGGTATGGCCGAGCGGGAAAATGAACACCCGCAACACACTCGCCACCAGGCGATTTGGAAAGTTACGCAGCAGCTCGTTCATGGCGTGTTCCGCCTGATAAAGGCAATCCTGTACCCCCCAGTGTACCAGTGGAAGGTCAGCGGGCTGGCGCCCCTCTTCGTCATAGCGTTTCAGTGTGGCCGAAGCCAGATAAAGCTGGCTGAGAATATCGCCCAATCGTGCTGATATGCGTTCGCGACGTTTCAGACTACCACCCAATACGGCCATGGAAACGTCCGCCAGCAGCGCCATATTGGCACTGAGCCGGTTCAGTTTCTGGTAGTAGCGGCGAGTGACATCGTTGACGGGGGCGCGACTGGAGCGTCCATCGGTCAGGCCCAGCCACAGACTGCGGATTTTATTGCTGCCCACATGACCGAGATGACCAAACAGCGCCCGATCGAAGTTCTTCAGGTCGTTATCCTGTGCCGCCGTCATCTCTTGCAACACAAAAGGATGGCAGCGGATGGCGCCTTGACCAAAGATGATCATACTGCGGGTCAGGATGTTGGCGCCCTCTACCGTAATGGCAATCGGTGACCCCTGATAATGGCGGGCCACAAAGTTGGATGGACCCAGACAGATGCCTTTACCACCAGTGATGTCCATCGCGTCTATCACTGAACGCTGAGCACGGTGGGTACAATGATATTTCACAATCGCGGATAACACGGCGGGTTTGGCACCCTGCATAATGCCGCTGGTGATCAACGTGGCGGCGGCATCTAACATATAGGCATTACCGGCGATGCGCGCCAGCGGCTCTTCAATTCCTTCCATCTTACCGATTGGCACTTTGAACTGGCGTCGGATATGGGCATAAGCCCCTACCGCCAGTGCAACGGTCTTTAGAGTACCGGTCGCGTTGGAAGGCAATGTGATACCGCGCCCGACAGACAGACACTCCATTAACATACGCCAGCCTTGACCCGCCATCGGTGGCCCGCCGATGATGTAATCCAGCGGTACAAAAACATTGTCACCCTGGGTCGGGCCATTCTGGAACGGAATGTTCATCGGAAAATGGCGACGGCCAATATTTACTCCTGGCGTGTTGGTGGGAATCAGGGCACAGGTAATCCCTACGTCATCCACATCCCCCAGCAAATGATCCGGGTCGTACAGTTTAAACGCCAGACCCAATACCGAGGCTACTGGTGCCAACGTGATATAGCGCTTGTTCCAGGTTAGACGCATGCCCAGAATCTGTTCGCCTTGCCATTGGCCATAACAGACCACGCCGACATCCGGGATAGCACTGGCGTCGGAACCCGCTTCCGGGCTGGTAAGAGCAAAACAGGGGATCTCCTCGCCACGTGCCAGACGGGGTAGGTAATAATCCTGCTGCTTATCGGTACCGTAATGCTGTAGTAGTTCTCCTGGACCCAGTGAGTTAGGTACTCCGACAATGATAGCCAGAATACCGGAAATGCCGGACAGCTTTTGCAGCACCTGGGCTTGTGCATAAGCGGAAAATTCCAGCCCGCCATACTTTTTTTTGATGATCATGGCGAAGAAACGGTGCTGTTTTAGATATGCCCACAATTCTGGCGGTAGATCGGCCCGTTCATGAGTAATTTCAAAGTCATTGGCCATACGGCAAGCTTCTTCTACCGGGCCATTCAGGAATGCCTGTTCTTCCGGTGTGAGCTCAGGACGTGGGTAAGCATGCAGTTTTTTCCAGTCAGGTGAACCTTGAAACAGATCGCCTTCCCACCAGGTTGTCCCGGCATTAATGGCTTCTTTTTCGGTTTTCGACATGGGGGGCATGATCTGTTTAAACCAGCGCAGCGCGGGAGCTGAAAACAGTTTTCGGCGCAGTGGGGGCAGCGTGAACGGTAACATCAGAATAACTACTGGGATCAGCAACCAGACAGACCATATATTCAGCGCTGCCATGCCGGCAAAATAGGCTAATATCAGTGTGCAGCCCAGCCATAGTGCTAACCGGTGGTAAAACAGCACGCTGACAAGAATAAGTAGAAGTAGAATACTGACGGCGATCATAGTGGCGTCTCCAGATGGTGTCGTTGATCAGAAGATCAAGAGGTCTGACCTGCCCTAGTCTCTCTTTGGTTTTAGTTTATTTTGTTATTTTTATCAATCTGTTTACACCGCAATTACAATGTGACTCACAAACAACTTACCGGCATTCCACACCTGATGTGGAATGCCAGCAATTGGCAATTGTCTGCTTCTCGCTGTTTAGGGGATCCGCTACACTGCTTGACGGACGATCATGATGTCACTGAATGAGAGGATTCCATGTATCAGGACTTAATCCGTAATGAGCTGAAAGAAGCAGCGGAAACGCTGGATACGTTTTTGAATGATGACGCCAACATCCAGGCGATTCAAAATGCGGCTGTCTTATTGGCTGATGCTTTTAAAGCCGGTGGGAAGGTATTTTCCTGTGGGAATGGGGGATCGCATTGCGATGCCATGCATTTTGCGGAAGAGCTGACGGGACGCTATCGTGAAAACCGTCCGGGCTACCCGGCCATTGCCATTTCTGATCCCAGTCATCTTTCCTGTGTAAGTAATGATTTTGGTTATGACTTTGTATTTTCTCGTTATATCGAATCATTAGGTCGTGAAGGCGATGTTTTGCTGGGGATCTCCACTTCCGGTAACTCCGGCAATATTATCAAGGCAATCAGTGCCGCCCGTGCCAAACGTATGAAAGTTATTACCCTGACGGGGAAAGATGGCGGCAAAATGGCCGGTACTGCCGATGTGGAAATTCGTGTACCGCATTTTAGCTATGCAGATCGCATTCAGGAAATCCATATCAAGGCTATCCATATTCTGATTCAACTTATCGAAAAGGAAATGCTTGGGAACTGATTGCTGGTTATTGCGTGGATGAGGTAAGGAATTAAACATGTGTGAGTTGCTTGGGATGAGCGCCAATGTTCCAACTGATATCTGTTTCAGCTTCACCGGTCTGATACAGCGGGGTGGTAGGACGGGACCGCACCGTGATGGATGGGGAATTACGTTCTATGAAGGGAACGGTTGTCGCACCTTTAAGGACCCTTTGCCCAGCTTTACTTCACCCATCGCACAACTGGTGCAGAACTATCCCATCAAATCCTGTGCGGTGGTTTCCCATATTCGGCAAGCCAACCGAGGTAATGTGGCGCTGGAAAATACCCATCCGTTTACTCGTGAGCTGTGGGGGCGGAACTGGACTTTCGCCCACAATGGGCAGTTGAAGGGGTACCGTAGTCTAAAAGCTGGCCAATTTCGTCCGATAGGGCAAACGGACAGTGAATATGCCTTTTGCTGGTTGTTGCATCAATTGTCGCAGCGTTATCCGCGAACCCCCGGTAACTGGTCGGCGGTATTTCGCTATATTGCCAGTCTGGCGGGGCAACTACGGGAAAAGGGTGTATTCAATATGCTGTTGTCGGACGGGCATTTTGTGATGGGATACTGTTCCACTCGTCTGTACTGGATTACCCGCCGAGCGCCTTTTGGTAAAGCGACATTGCTGGATGACGATGTGGAAATTGACTTCCAGCAGCAAACGTCACCCAATGATGTCGTTACCGTATTGGCGACCCAGCCACTTACCGGTAACGAAACCTGGCATCAAATCATGCCAGGTGAGTTTGTCTTATTTCGTTTTGGTGAACGCATAATTTGACACTGGCTGGCTGGCTTGAATCGGTTGGTTAATGACATAGTGTCCGTTGAATACCGTGACAGCCGGCGGTTGGTGATGCTGAGTGAAATAGGCGTAACCCGGCTGCAATTGACGCCAAAAACTGATGTAAGCCGAGTCGCGATGACGTCGCATGTTCTGTTCCGTCATCCGAAATGGATAAATGTTCAAATCGACTTTTTCCTGACCATTACGCAATGCCTGTTCGACATAAGTGTAAATCTCATCGATATATTTGTTGGTCATGGCATAACAGCCAATGGAAACACACTCACCGTGGATCATCAGATAACGGCCGGAATACCCTTGTGCACGATCGTATTCGTTAGGGAAACCGACATTAATGGCACGATAATAATGGCTGTCAGGGTTTAACTGATGCAAATCTATTTGATAAAAACCTTCCGGGCTTTTTAAGTCACCTTCGATCCGTTTCGGACCAAGTCCCCCAGAATATTTACAAATTGGGTAGCTTTGTATCAAGTGATATTCATTACCCTCTTTAGCGTAAAGTTCTAACACCCTTTCTTCTTTAAATATCTGGATATAAACCGGGGAGCCTAGCAACGGTTGTTTTAATTCTTTTGTTACCGGTATGGTTTCACTGGCTGTGCTGGTGACGGCAATAGATGGCAAAAAAAGCAATATCGCAAATGACAGCGCGATCTTTAACATTGTAAATCCTGATTATTGTAGCGGTATTACATACGATACCTATTAATGGTTTCGTATTCCCTTGTCTATAGCGCAATCACATTATCATTGCTTTCATTTTATTCAAGAGGGAAATAGTGATAAAAAAAGGCCGCTAATTTAGAAATAGACAAGAAGGGATTTATTCCTTGTCGAAGCAAATCTGCTGGTATGATGTCGAGAATAATTTTATAGCACTGTGCAGCGCAAGAAACAAGATAGTGAAGGAGTACGGTAAAAGTGCGAATAACGCTCAAAAACTGGCTGGGATTAGCAACCATTGTCTGGATATTAACCGGGTGTGGCGGCCTTCAGCAGGAAAATCTGGAAGGCAAAACGATGGGGACATCTTACTCCGTCAAATATATCAGCAAGGATGATCAGCCATCGCCTGAAACTATTAAGGCTGAAATTGATAGTCGTCTGAAGACAGTTAATAACCAGATGTCAACTTACCTTCCCCAGTCCGAACTCAGTCGTTTTAATCATAGCCGGGCCGTTAACCAGCCTTTTCCAGTGTCTCCTGCCACGGCAGAGGTAGTACGGGAAGCAATTCGGATAAATCATCAGATCGGCGGCGGACTGGATATTACCGTGGGGCCGTTGGTCAATCTGTGGGGATTCGGGCCGGAAGGCCGACCGGATACGGTGCCGAGTGAGGCCGAATTAGAGCAACGGCGCGCCCTGGTCGGGCTGGATAAGCTGGGTGTTGATGGTAATGCGTTAATCAAGCATATTCCAGGGCTGTATGTTGACCTGTCCTCCATTGCCAAAGGATATGGTGTAGATGTGGTGGCTGAATACCTGCAATCACTGAATATTGATAATTATATGGTAGAGATCGGCGGTGAAGTCCGCACCAAGGGTAGTAACGGCGAGAATAAGCCTTGGCATATTGCGATTGAAAAACCTCACTATGGATCCGGACAAAGTGTGCAGGAAATTATCGAACCGGGAGAGATGGCAGTTGCTACCTCGGGTGATTATCGAAATTACTTCGAAGCTAATGGTGTTCGTTATTCCCATACTATTGATCCTAATACCGGGCGGCCTATCACTCACCGGCTGGTCTCTATTACGGTATTGGCCAATCGTTGTATGACGGCTGACGGATTGGCTACCGGTTTGGATGTCTTTGGCCCGGACCTCGGTTTGGAAGTTGCCAATCGGTTGAATATCCCGGTGTTTATGATTGTGAAAACGGACACCGGTTTTGAAGAGCGTTATTCGGAAGCATTCAAGCCTTATATGAAGAAGTAATCGCGCGTGGGAAGCGGTGCGGGTTAAGCGGTTGTCCGCTTGCTAACACTACAATGATACTGTATTTTTATACAGCATCATTGTAGAGGCCTGTATGCGCAAAATCATTCATGTGGATATGGATTGCTTTTATGCCGCGATAGAAATGCGCGATAACCCGCGCTTACGCGACATTCCCCTGGCGATTGGTGGCCGTGCCGATCGGCGCGGTGTCATCTGTACCGCCAACTATCCGGCCCGCCGCTATGGTGTTCACAGCGCGATGGCGACAGCTACCGCATTACGACTTTGTCCGCATCTGGTGTTGTTGCCTGGCCGGATGGAGGTGTACAAATCCACCTCCCGGCATATTCGGCAGATTTTTTCCCGCTATACCTCATTGATCGAACCTTTGTCTCTGGATGAAGCCTACCTGGATGTGACCGATAGCCCATACTGCAATGGATCTGCCACCCTGATGGCGCAGGAGATCCGACAGATAATTTATGACGAATTACAACTCACGGCATCGGCAGGTGTGGCACCGATTAAATTTTTGGCGAAAGTCGCCTCGGAGCAGAATAAACCCAATGGACAGTTCGTGATCATTCCAGATCGGGTAGAGGCATTTCTACTGGCACTGCCGTTGGAGAAAATTCCCGGTGTAGGGAAAGTGACCGCCAGACGGCTTGAAGAGCGGGGGTTACATACCTGTGCGGATGTGCGTCGTTATGTCTTGCCTGAGCTACTGAGGGCGTTTGGCAAGTTTGGCCACATACTATGGGAACGGTGCCACGGTATTGATGAACGCCAGGTTTCCCCCGATCGTTTACGTAAATCTGTTGGGGTAGAAAAAACGCTGGCGGAAGATATTTATGACTGGGGTGATTGTGAAACGCTGATTGAAACACTCTATCAGGAGCTGGAGGGGCGTTTAAGTCGGGTAAAACCGGATCTGCATATCGCTCGGCAAGGTGTGAAGCTTAAATTTAATGATTTCTGTCAGACCACCCAGGAACATGTATGGCCGGTATTGAATAAACAGGATCTGGTAAAACTGGCACGACAAACGTGGGAACAACGGCGGGAAGCACGTGGGGTTCGGTTGGTGGGATTACACGTGACGTTGATGGATCCTCAACTCGAACGACAATTGGTATTTGACTGGGAATAAGCGGGTAAACGGCGATGGAAACAGGCTCAAATCAATGTCTGGACATTCGACGCTGCGGTTGGCGCTTCCGAAGTGTCGACGGTACGTTCAGGCAATGTTGCCTGAACGTACTAAAACATCATGGGTTACTGTTTGTCAGGAATGGCTTTCAGCAGCTCGGTCAGCAATGTCCAATACTGGCCTACGCTGGCAATGTGTACTTGTTCATCCGGTGAGTGGGGCCCGGTAATCGTCGGCCCGATGGAAACCATATCCATATTCGGATACGGCTTTTTGAACAAGCCACACTCCAGACCAGCATGGATTACCATGATGTTTGGCAATCGGTTGAATTGTTTCTGGTAGGTTTCGCGTACCAGATGCATAACCGGTGAATGGGCATCAGGTTTCCAACCGGGGTAACTGCCTTTGGCTACAGTTTGAGCACCAGCCAACTGGCCCAGTGATGTCATCATGTCCACCACGTAATCTTTACCGCTATCTACCAGCGAGCGAATCAGACAACGCATTTCTGCATGTGTGTCGGTCATGCCTACCACGCCCACGTTCAATGAGGTTTCAACCACACCCTTGATTTCGTCACTCATGCGAATGACGCCATTAGGCATTACGTTCAACAATGCGATGAAACGGTCACGACTGTCAGCCGTTAATGCCAACGATGTGTTTTCAACGGGTTCCAGCAGGATGGTGAGATTTTTTTCTACCGCTGATAGCTCATTTTTCAGTACGACCAGATAATGCTGTACTGCTATTTTCAAGGCTTCTGCATTGGCTGCCGACACGGCCAGCGCGGCGAAACCTTCGCGGGGTATCGCATTGCGCAGGGTGCCGCCATTCAGGTCGATAAGTCGCAGATCCAGCGCACTGGCCTGCGCAGACAGAAAGCGGGCCAGCAGCTTGTTGGCGTTGCCTAATCCGTGATGGATATCACAGCCGGAATGGCCGCCTTTCAGCCCTTTAATCGTCAGTTTCAGGGTTTGATAGCCAGTCGGAACGGCTTCTCGCTGGAGCGGCAAGCGGGTGAGAAAATCAATACCGCCGGCGCAACCCATATAGATTTCGCCCTCTTCCTCTGAGTCGGTATTAATCAGAATTTCACCCTGTAACCAGTTCGGTTGCAGACCAAAAGCGCCGTCCATACCGGCTTCTTCCGTCATGGTCAGCAAAACTTCCAGCGGCCCGTGTGCCACATTACTGTCCGTCAGCACTGTCAATGTCGAGGCCAAACCGATGCCATTATCGGCACCGAGTGTGGTACCACGGGCTTTAACCCACTCACCATCAACATATGGCTGGATAGGATCGGTGGCAAAGTCATGCACGGTGTCACTGTTCTTCTGCGGCACCATATCCAGATGTGCCTGCAGAACGACCGGTTTACGTTTTTCCATCCCGGCAGTAGCCGCCTTTCGCAGCAGAATATTCCCGACTTGATCTCGTTCGGTATGAATTCCGCGTTCCTGTGCCCACGATATAATATGTGCGGCGAGCGCCTCTTCATGATAGGAAGGGTGTGGAATAGAACAAATCTTGGCAAAAATGTCCCACAGCGGCTGTGGGGAAAGCTGAGACAATTCAGACACTATTTAACGTCTCCTTTTCAGCAGGCTGCTCTTCGCGGTTGGTGCGAGAGGCGCTACAGGATAAAAGTGATGGTTTGTTGCCCGAACAATCAGGCTCAATGAGATAGAGTATCACTTTCCCGCTGCAAGGGAGAGTGCTTGTATTTGAGGAGAAGATTCTGGCGGGGATAAGGAAATGAGGAAATAGGGATAAATACTGGTTTTTATACGGTAGGATATTTATAATCTCGCGCAACCTTTTTCCCCCCTCAGACTCGAATTGAGCCAATTAACCGTTGGCCGGGATATATTTTATGAGCGAAAAGTACGTCGTAACCTGGGATATGCTACAAATCCATGCCCGTAAACTGGCGCAGCGTTTACTGCCAGCCGAACAATGGAAAGGCATTATTGCCGTTAGCCGTGGTGGTTTGGTACCGGGATCCTTGCTGGCCCGTGAAATGAGCATTCGCTACGTTGATACTGTTTGCATCTCTAGCTATGACCATGATAGCCAGCGTGAAATGAAAGTGCTGAAACGTGTAGAGGGTGATGGTGAAGGTTTTATCATTGTCGATGACCTGGTGGACACCGGCGGTACGGCGCAAGCCATTCGTGATATGTACCCCAAAGCATACTTCGTGACCATTTTTGCCAAACCTGCCGGTAAACCGCTGGTTGACGACTATATCGTTGATATTCCGCAAGATACCTGGATTGAGCAGCCATGGGATATGGGCGTGGTCTTTATTCCGCCTTTATCTGGCAACTGAGCCTCCTGCGTTGTTGATAAAAACGCCCGGTAATGCCGGGCGTTGTCGTCTGTTTTTGTTTTATTGATATCACCGTTTGTCTTCTCCCTTCGGTGTTGGTTACACTCTCTGATGCGTCTGTATGCGCTAATGTTGCTTACACTCATGGAGGCTGTTGTGGTTCAAGCCAACCTGTCTGAAACGTTGTTCAAGCCCTCTTTTAAACATCAGGAAACGTCCACGCTGATTCGGCGCACTCACCATATTGATACGGATACGATGCCGGATACGCAGTCCACGCTGGAAGGACGAAATAACCATAGCTGGTATCGCACGATTAATCGCCTGATGTGGATTTGGCGTGGTGTTCATCCGTGGGAGATAGAAGAAGTCCTGTCGCGTATTTCTGCCAGTCAGGCAGTACGGAGCAATGAGCTTTTGTTGGATACCGTGGTGGGATACCGCAGTGGTAACTGGATTTATGAGTGGACAGCACAGGGAATGCATTGGCAGCAGCGGGCAGTAGAGCGCGCGTCGGGGAAGGATGCGGGGAAGTGCTGGCTTAACGCCGCCAACCTTTACAGTATTGCTGCCTATCCATACCTGAAAGGGGATGATTTGGCGGAGCAGGCCCAGACGCTGGCTAATCGGGCGTATGAAGAGGCAGCGAACCATCTTTCCTACGAATTGAAAACGCTGAACTTTCCGGTGGCTGGTGGTGGGACATTAACCACTTTTTTGCATCTGCCTGCACGGGGTAAGGCACCGTTTCCGACCATATTATTATGTGGCAGCCTGGATATGTTGCAGAATGATTATCATCGCCTGTTTCAGGATTATCTGGCACCGGCAGGGATGGCGATGTTGACGGTTGACATGCCATCGGTAGGGTTTTCATCCCGCTGGAAGCTGAGTCAAGACTCGAGCTTTTTACATCAACAGGTATTGAGCGCGCTGCCGGATGTTCCCTGGATAGATCACACCCGTGTCGGGGCATTTGGCTTTCGTTTCGGCGCCAATGTCGCGGTGCGGCTGGCTTATCTGGAAGCAAATCGGTTGCGGGGAGTTGCCTGTCTGGGGCCGGTGGTACACCATTTATTGTCCGATACCGAACGCCAGAGCCAGGTGCCGGATATGTTTATGGACGTGCTGGCCAGTCGCCTGGGTATGCCGTTCTCTGCTGATATGGCCTTGAAAACTGAATTGGGGCGCTATTCTCTCAAGACGCAAGGATTGCTGGGACACCGCTGTTCGACACCGATGTTGGCTGGTTACTGGAAAGGTGATCTGATTTGCCCAAAAGAAGAAGCGAGTCTGATTGTGAATTCATCACAGCAGGGAAAGCTTATGTCGCTGGATTTTTCACCGGTTTACCAGAATTTTCATCTGGCGTTACAGCAAATCAGTCATTGGTTGCAGAATAAATTAGATTAATATTTTGATAAATCTCTAATATCTGTTAATAAATTAGGCAGTGTCCTGTACGCGGCACTTATCGATACCATGGTGGGTCACGGCCTAGTGTTCAACCTGAGGAGATTGCTGAATGACATTGTCTAGCGGACATTCAAGAAACCGGCTGATAAAAAAATTTGCTTCATTAGGGCCGTATTTGCGTGAAAGCCAATGTGAAGGCTTCCATTTTTTCTTTGATTGCCTTGCTGTATGTGTGAATGTAAATCCGGATCCAGAAAAGCGGGAATTCTGGGGCTGGTGGCTTGAGTTGGATGCAGAAGAACAAAAGCTGATTTATTCCTATCGCTTCGGTTTATTTGATGAAAGTGGTAACTGGTGTGAGAAAGCGTTCAAAAATACTGAGGTAGATGAGAAAGTTCACACTACCCGGCAGGATTTTCATAACCGCCTGGAAATCCTGGCACAAAAACTTGAGCCGCCTTATATCTTAACGGAACGACCGTGATTCACTTCTGTTGACTCGTCTTATTGGCGGGTTTTTCGCGTTGCGCCTGTTGGCATAACGCGTCTCTCCTGTTACAACGTTTTTTCATGGTAATTTTTTATATTCTAACGGCAGAAATATGATGAGTGGCAGCCAGACTTTGGTTGTAAAACTGGGCACCAGCGTACTGACCGGCGGATCGCGCCGTCTCAATCGTGCCCATATTGTTGAGCTGGTGCGTCAGTGTGCGCAGCAACATGCCGCAGGGCATCGCATTGTCATTGTCACGTCTGGGGCGATTGCCGCCGGACGTGAGCACTTGGGGTATCCGGAATTGCCCGCTACTATCGCCACTAAGCAGTTGTTGGCGGCAGTCGGGCAAAGCCGATTGATTCAGTTATGGGAACAGCTGTTCTCCATTTATGGCATCCATATTGGCCAGATGCTGCTGACTCGCGCCGATCTGGAAGATCGGGAACGTTTTCTTAATGCCCGCGATACCATGCGTGCGCTGCTCGATAACCACATTGTGCCGGTAATCAATGAGAACGACGCAGTGGCGACGACTGAAATCAAAGTTGGCGATAATGATAATCTCTCGGCGCTGGCGGCAATACTGGCTGACGCCGATAAACTGCTGCTGCTGACCGATCAGGCCGGGTTATTTACCGCTGATCCGCGAACTAACCCCGACGCTGAATTGATCCGCGAAGTGAATGGCATCAACGATGCGCTGCGCAGTATTGCTGGTGACAGTGTCTCCGGGCTGGGTACTGGTGGTATGTCCACCAAACTACAGGCTGCGGACGTTGCCTGCCGCGCGGGTATTGATGTCATTATTGCCGCGGGCAGCAAGCCGGGCGTGGTTGGCGATGTCATCGACGATATCTCGGTGGGAACCCGCTTCCATGCAATGGAAGCCCCGTTGGAAAGCCGCAAACGCTGGATCTTCGGTGCACCGCCTGCCGGGGAAATTACCGTAGACGATGGTGCGCTGGCGGCGATTATGGATCGCGGCAGTTCTTTACTGCCCAAAGGTATCCGCGACGTAATGGGCAATTTCTCCCGGGGAGAAGTGATCCGTATCCGTAGCCTGTCAGGGCGAGATCTGGCTCATGCGGTGACGCGTTATAACAGCGATGCGTTAAGAATGATCGCCGGGCATCATTCCCAACAGATTGCTGAAATCCTCGGTTACGAATATGGCCCGGTGGCAGTCCATCGGGATGACATGATTATTAATTAAGGAGTACGCGATGCTTGAGCAAATGGGCAAAGCGGCAAGACAAGCCTCGTATCAACTAGCCTCGTTGAGTACTTCGCAGAAGAATCAGGCGCTGTTGACCATCGCCGATTTACTGGAAACTGAGCGTGCCACTATCTTGGCTGCCAATGAACAGGATCTGGCGCAGGCCAAAGACAATGGCATGAGCGAAGCACTGTTGGATCGTCTGCAGCTGACGCCGGCACGTCTGACGGCTGTTGCCAATGACGTGCGTCAGATTTGCCGTCTGAACGATCCGGTGGGTGAAGTGATAGACGGTCGCATTCTGGACAATGGCCTGAAACTGGAACGGCGGCGCGTACCGCTGGGTGTGGTCGGCGTGATTTATGAAGCGCGCCCGAACGTCACGGTGGATGTAGCCAGCTTATGCCTGAAAACCGGGAATGCGGTGATTCTGCGTGGTGGTAAAGAAACCTATCGAACCAATGCCGCGACGGTAAAAGTGATCCAACAAGCACTGATCCAATGTGGTTTACCCTCAGCCGCGATCCAGGCTATTGAAAGTCCGGATCGTGAACTGGTCAATCAGTTACTGAAACTGGATCGCTATGTCGATATGCTGATTCCGCGCGGCGGCGCGGGTTTGCACAAACTATGCCGTGAGCACTCCACCATACCGGTGATTACCGGTGGGATCGGCGTCTGCCATATCTACATGGATGAGTCGATGGAATTTAAGCCAGCGCTGGATATCATAACCAACGCCAAAACCCAGCGTCCCAGCACCTGTAATACGGTGGAAACACTGCTGGTGCACCAGGGGATTGCTGCCGAGTTTCTGTCGGTGCTCAGTGCCGACATGCACAAAGCCGGCGTAACGTTGCACGCTTGCCCGCAGTCACTCTCTTTGTTGACCGGCGGTCCGGCGCAAGTTGTGGCGGTAGAGGCGGCTGATTACGATGACGAATGGCTCTCATTGGACCTGAACGTGAAGCTGGTGGCTGATATTGCGCAGGCAGTGCAACATATCCGTGAGCATGGCACGCAGCATTCTGACGCGATACTGACCCGTTCTCTGAGTCGTGCTGAACAGTTTGTGAGGGAAGTGGATTCCTCGGCAGTCTATGTAAACGCCAGTACTCGCTTCACCGATGGTGGGCAGTTCGGATTAGGCGCGGAAGTGGCTGTCAGCACACAAAAACTGCATGCTCGTGGCCCGATGGGACTCGACGCATTGACCACCTACAAATGGATTGGTTACGGCGACGATCTTATCCGCGCTTAAACCAGATGGTTATAGGATTCCCGGTTATTATATGGAAACAGATATCAGGGAATCCTTATCGTCAACCGACCGATTATAAAACCGGCAGACAGTCGCCAGATACTTGACTTGCTGGACAGATTTCACTAGTTTGTCACCCCGTAGTTCATCGTCTGGCATTCGCAGGACGATCCTCTCAAAGCCGATATAGCTCAGTTGGTAGAGCAGCGCATTCGTAATGCGAAGGTCGTAGGTTCGACTCCTATTATCGGCACCAGTCACTTCTATCTTATTGATTTAATTAACATTAAATTCATTCAGAGTGAAATCGCGTAGCCTCTACTACATAGAGGTCATACAGCCGATGGCTCAACGTGATAATCTGTATCGCCGTAGCAGCGGTATTTATGTTGTCCGTATTGCAGTTCCTGCCCGATACCGTCTCTACACGGGACAGCGTGAGATTCACGCTTCAACAGAAACAAACGACATCAGAAAAGCGCGAGCGATTGCCGCAGGTCTATTGGTTGTCTGGCAGCGATGTCTGGGTGAGTATCAAAAATTGGATAGAGAAAAGTTGGTAAGCAGTGCGCCTGCTTTGGCTGGAGAAGGAATGATCAGCCTCGCTGAATTTTTCGGTTTAACGAGCGCTTCCCTGCAACAAGTGGCGCAGCGACTACTTGATACGAATATCCCGCTTTTTTGGCTTGCTGATGGGCGTCCTGCCTACTATGTAGAAGATCTTTCACTCGTTGATAAGGATGATCCTGAGGCTTCTGGATTTATCATCGATAGTGCCATTAACATCGGGATCAGAGGTTCTCTGAGCGGTTATGTTCAGCCCTTGGTTTCATCACGTATATTACGTCAGATGATCGCTGGCGAGACGCTGGATGCAGAAACCGCATTTAAATCCTCAGAGGCTTCATCCAAAGCCGCTTGGTTCGTTGACTTTCCCGGTGTCGAAATCTCGCCTGCTTCATTAATGATCCATCGTGTGCAAGCTGAGCGCTTACGATTATTTTGGTTGTCACATAGCACCGCAGTTTCTCCAATCATGCCTGAGAGACCAAAAGCAATTACCCCTGTATTATTGCCCTCATTAATACCGGATAATGAATATGTAAATCGTAAATACTACTCAGTGAAAATGAGCGAGTTATGTGAAAAATATATTCGCTACAAGCGCGGGGGAAAATTCACCGAAAAGGCAGAGAATCGAGTTCGGGAAGGTTTTAGCCTACTGGTTGAAGTCATGGGTGATCCAAAGCTTGTAAAAGTAGATCGTGACTATCTCCGTGAGTATGAGAGCTTACTAAGGTCGATACCTGCACGGCGTGATTTAGCTAAAATACGATATAAAATCAATGATATTCATGAGCTGATGGAGAAGGTATTTTTATTAAGTCCCCAGCGAATCAATTCTTCGCACCTGTAGAAAATGAAAAGATGGATCAGGACTTCAAAGCTGATTTCACTGATGAGGATTTGCACGCTATTTTTAACCGCCCTTGGTTTAAACGTGGAACTGTGGATAGAAATAGCGAGGGACGCTTCCATCATTACCGTGCATTTCATTACTGGTTGCCACTCATCGGATTCTTTACCGGAGCAAGGATTAATGAGTTATGCCAGCTTTATCTAGATGATATTAAGCAGGATGCTGCCGGGTTTTATTTCTTTGAAATCAGCAACGAGCGTGTCGATCAGTCGCTGAAAACGATTAATTCACGACGAAAAATACCGTTGCATTCGACATTGATCAAACTTGGATTAATCCGCTATTGCGAAGAATTGAAGAAAGCAGGTCATGAGCGTTTATTTCCAGAGCTTCCTTACCACTCTGTAAAAGGATACGGTGATAAGGCTTCGGACTGGTTTAACCGTTCGTTGTTGAAAGTGCAGTTAGGATTTGAAAAGGATAGCAAGAAATCTTTCCATTCATTCCGTCACACGTTTTCTACCAGGCTCAAACAAGCAGGAATCGACAGCGAGACGCGCGCTCAGTTTGTTGGACATATCCGCGGTTCTGGCGAAACAGAGAACCGATATAGCAAAGATCATCCACCAGCGGCTCTTTATGATGTGCTTGAGAGCGTTACGTTAGGGCTACCGGAAGTTGCTCCATTTGTTTGCGTAGATGGTATAGATGCGGTAGCAGATGCACTACGAATTAAAAGAAATAATAAAGAACGAGATCTTAATCAATAAAAATAAGTTTTAGTGATTTTTTTAGCTTACTGATTTAATTCGTTTTTTATAAAATCGCATCCTCCATAATAATTGGAGGATGCAGCTATCAGTTTTTCTGACAAACACTTACCATTTCATCATAATGAACTTTGTCAACTTCTTCTATCCACAAAAAGATGTCTCCGATTACGTTTGTGCCTTCACCTATTAAATTTTCAGCAATATCTTCATTCATTTCGATAACAGCACTATGAGAATATTTGTTAATGAAACGATAAACCTTTTCTTTTTTATTACTATCAAAGACAACACAATTTTTTGCGGCAACATCCATTAGTTGTGATAAATCCGATCTATGTTTTGGATATTTGAAGTTTAAAAATGACTCTAACAATTTACGAGATAGATTTGCTGTAAAGAATGCCTGCTCACGAGTTAGTCTAGGATGTTCTTTATGCTTATACAAAGTGTCAAAAATATAATGATATTCTGAGTTATAATCAATTAAACTTGCGTCAGCATTACATATTGCAGATGATCGAGGTGTAACAGCACTGGGTTCAATAGTATAAAAAAATGCGTTTTCAATTTTTTCTTTTCTTTTTCTGTTTCTATTGTTTGTATTAAACCAGTCGCGAGCTAACTTGAAAAACGTAAAGTTATGAGTTAGTAAAAAAAGCTGCTTTGCGTCATTACAATACGTCTTTATAAATGAATATGAATGAAATAGATGGTTTGATGCGTATTCCGCTCTATTCGATCACGGATTGGCATCGAAGTTCGATCAGCGATTCTCATCCATTCGATCAGCCGGGAACTTAACTTTTCCTACTGCTTTTTAACCTGTTTTTTCGTCGCTTTCCACTCCCGGTTTATTTTTCCTCATTGACTCACCCTGGAGTGCCAGTCTGTGCGCGTTATGCACCAGCCTGTCCAGGATCGCATCTGCCGTTGTCGGGTTCTCCATCAGACCGTGCCACTTGTCTACTGGGAACTGGCTCACCACGATGGTACTGCTTTGTCCGTAGCGGTCTTCGATTATCTCCAACAGGTCGTTACATTGCGCGTTGCTCAGTGGCTCCAGACCCAGATCGTCCAGGATGAGCACCTGCGTTTTTTGCAGCTGTTTCAGGTGCTTCAGCCAGCTGCCGTCAACGCGACCCTGCGCCAGCATCTCCAGTAGCCGTCCCGTACGCCAGTACTGCACGCTGTGTTTCTGTCGGCATGCCTGCTCACCCAGCGCATTGGCTATCCAACTTTTTCCACACCCCGTCGGACCGGTGATCAACAGGCTTTTCTTGTGGGTGATGTAGTGACCGTTCAGCAGTTCCCGCATCTGCTCGGCCCGCAGACCCCGTGAGACCGGGTAATGCAGCCCCTCCGGGGCTGCCTGGTACTTCAGGTTGGCGCTTTTTCTCAGCCGCGCAACACGACCGTTTTCTCTGTTCAGCAACTCATCATCGGCCAGCAGGGTCAGCCGCTCCTCGAACGACAGCTCCTCGTAAGTCTGGGGCGTTTCTCGCTGGCGTATCAGCCCACCGGCCATCGCCGGGAGCTTCAGTTGGGTCAGTTTGTTTAACAGGTTATCGCTCATACAGTCGGTTCCTCTGGTTGTCAGTTAGTGGTAGTAGCCCGGGCCGCGCAGGTTTTCATGCTCAGGTGAGGTCACGGTGTGCTGCTCGCTCTGACGGGATAACGGCAGCTCCTGGTGCTCACGATGGTGACGCAGCAGGTTGTCGATAAAGCGTCTGTCCGGTGCGTTATAGTGCCAGGCGACGCAACTGGCTTTTTCCAGCCGCTCTTTTCCGTATTTTTTCTGCAGCGCGATCAGACCGAGTACCGCGCGGTAGGCCAGCTCCGGATGAGCCTTTGCTTTCAGCATGGCGTCAACCACCCTGCCGGTGAACGGGCCGATGCTGCATCCCATCTCGAGCAGTCGTTCCGGTGTCCAGGTTCCGTGCCCCCGGTGTTGAGCCGGCATATGCAGCGGATTGGTAGTGTGCTTATACTCATGCGAACTGCGCGGATGCTGCGCCACGCACTGCCCCTTGTGCCAGAGCTGAACCACCGTCTGACCTGCTTTCAGCGACAGGCGCTGACCGACCAGTTCGTGCGGAACCGAGTACCAGTGGCGGGCATATTCAACGTGGTAGTCAGGGCCGACCTTCACCGCTTTGTACTCCGTGTATTCATACGTCGCCAGAGGCAGCGGTGAGAGTGCCGGCGCATCCAGTATGCGGAAGCGCTCTGCGCGGGTCTGGTTGCCGTACCCTTTCATTGGCCGGTTATTCATGTCCGTCAGCAACTCCCGCAGGCGGGTATTCAGCGCCCTGAGCGTGTAGAAGGTTTCATTGCGGATGCGGGCAAGCAGCCATCTTTCGACGATGAGGACGCCGTTTTCTGCTTTCGGTTTGTCTTTCGGCTTATAGGGGCGGGTCGGGATAATAACGGTGCCGTAGTGCTCTGCCAGCGCCTGATAGCTGTCATTGATGACAGGCTCATAGCGATCGGCCTTTTTCACCGCGCTTTTGAGGTTATCGGGGATAAGCAGCTTCGGCACGCCGCCCAGGAAGGTCAGGCAGCGGCTGTTGGCGTTCAGCCAGGACATCATGTCCTGGCCTTCACACGCCTCAACGTAGGTGTAGTTGGATGCCCCCATCACGGCCACGAAGATGGCCACCCGGCGTATTTCTCCGGTATCCGGGTTGATGACGGGGAGCGTCGGGCCACAGAAGTCGATAAAGAGTTTTTCGCCGGCGCGGTGCTCCTGGCGCATAGAGAGGCGGCGCGTTTTTTTCCACTCCCGGTAGCAACGGCAGAAGTGGGAGTACCCCATCGCCAGCTCACCGGCCTGAGCCTTGTACTCCATCCACAGCAGCTGTCGCGTTACGCCAGGCTTTCTCATCTCAGTATCGAAGTGAAGCAGGTCAGGCATCACCAGTTCTGATGCAGAGGCACTTTTGGCCGGGAAGATGCGCTTTTCAAGGGCATCATGGGATATTGCTTCAGGGAGGGGCCATGGGAGAGACGTGGCTTTAAAGCGGGAGAGCACCTCAAAAACTGTTGATGCACTGATTTTCAGTGTCAGTGCGATGCAACGGTTGGTCAGCTTCTGGTCGAACTTAAGCTGAAGGATCTTAAAACAGGTTTCCATGGAACTCCTGGCTTTTCTCTTTTTGGACATCGATATCTCCATTGGCTTAAAACAGCAATGGAGACTGTGATGGAAAGAGTTAATTCCCGGAGTGAGCGACAGGATGCCAATCAGTGATCGGATGCGTGCCAAATCGTGATCGATTGTGATGCCAAACCGCGATCGGAGATGCATGCCAAATCATGATCGATTCGAATGCCAAACAGTGATCGATTCAGATGCCATTTTGCAGGTTTGAATCAAAACTCGAAACGGGATCATCGAAAACAATGATGCTGTCGGATATTTTATTATCATTCTCTGTTAGTTTTGTAATGAAGTAAATTAAAGATATAGCAGTTTTTTCACCCTCGCTAAGATTAGGTGCATGTCCAATTTGGTTATCTCTGAGTATTTCGTATCCATTTTTTTCTTTATTAAATTGGAGAGATAATTCTGAGCGACTAAGAAAACCGTGTAGATGTTTATTGAAAATATCTGCTGCTATGGTTTCATTTGATAACGAATCTTCAATGGATTTTATTTCTGCTTTTATTCCTTTTAGGTCATTATCGTTTGTCAGTAAATTTTTTGTTTCCGCGTCGCGGTTTGATATTTTCTTGAAGTAATCGAACGCGTTTACCTCCGATGCCGCATAATGTGACTCAAGTTTAGATTTTACCTTATTAGTTTCCTCTTTAAAGTCTTTGCATTTTTTATTATGCAACTCTATTATCTTATTAATTTCGGTTGCGGTTTGATTGAATTTAACAAATAATGAATTTGGTATTTCAACGGCAAAGAGATCAATGTTGAAGGGGTTTATTATTTTTTCATCTAATGTTTTCTCCCATTCATTGATGTAACTGTTTATTTTTTCAGCCTCATCTTTAAGGAGTGATGATTTTTCTTTTAGAAGATCTTTATGTTCGTCATAAATATCAATATCACTGTTGTTTACTAACAAAATGAATTGGCTTGCTAACCATGTTTTAGCTTTGTCTAGGGTTTCTGAGAACTTTCTGTATTCATCATTAAAGTGTGCGTTTAATTCATCGATTCGCTCTTGTGATATCTTGTTCCCGCAAAAATGACAACTATCACTGCCTAGATTTAAATTCAACCCACTAAAAACCCAAGATTGTATATCTTGATTATTTTTCAAACTCTCAATAACTTTATTTGTTACTGATTGTTTGAATAGTTCATTTAACCTATCTTGTGCTTTTTTTAGTAGGGAAGAATCTACGCTCGGAGTTTTGGTTGTAATTGCTGGTTTTTGTGTGGGATTTGCTGCTTTAGTTAGACTTGCCACTTCATTTATATCTAGGATTGAATCAGCCTTTTTTATTTGATCAACATTTGATGTGATGAAGTTTTCAAGTTTTGTTCTGTTATAACTTAAAAATCTTGAGTCACTGGTATCAATGACTTGCAAGCTGGTTTTAGTTCTCTTAGCTGCATCCGTTAGGAACTTTTGAAGTTCTTCTGTAAGTTTGTCATTCGCTGTTTTTCGTCTAACATACTCTTTTGTTTTTTTATCAAAAGATGCTCTCAATTCCTCTAATTTTTTCTTCTCTTCAATTTTTTCCTGAGCTATCAATAAAATACTTTTTACTGAATTATTCCAGTCAATGTTTTTGTTTATGAAGCTTTGATTGAATACTTTCAGATTTAAATTATTTGCGGAAATGTTATCTTTTGTTATCGTTCCTTGTTCGAAGGTTTTTATAGAAAAGGTTGAATTAGGGTATTTAGTGTTCTGACGGTTTTCTATCTGTTCAAAAAGCGATGATAATGTTGATTTTCCGCTTCCATTCCAGCCGTATATTAAATTAAGCCTTCCAAAATCTTTTGCATCAGTTTTGATGTAATTTCTGAAAATTCCGTAGTCTCTAAGTAAGTCAATGCTTTGCACCATAGTAGTAACCCCGAGTGATTATATCTATGCCAGTTTTTCTCATACAGACTTTACGAATAAAAAATACTCTATTATTTGTATGTGTTGCGATAGTTTTATGGTTCAATAATTTGATATATGCCAAAAAAACGTTATCTATTCAAGGCATCAGTATCATAGCCTATCAGTTCAGCAATTGTGATCTCATCTCCGTTTAAGGGGAGCAGATCACGAATGATCGGGTTATCTCTCTTGCCCTAAAGCTCACACAACGAATCTGTCGCTTTTTTGATGGTAGAGTCGGATTTGTAGTGCGGCATATGGAGGCTCTCAAAACAAGTTCAGCATATCACGTAGGCCACAATTGCACTCGCAGCCATGCTTACAAAGCTGTCAACATCGCGAATCAGTTATTAGGAATCGAGAACATGCAGGGAGTTTCCAAACTACAGGGCATTGATCTCGTTGCGTCAATGTAGGAGGATCCTGATTTTCTCCATAATACTCTCTATTCTTTGTGAATGTTCGTCGCCTGTGATATTTGTGCTTTTTGTTGGTATGGTTATTGACTAACCTATAAGTAAGAGTATTTTTATTCGAAACTTAAATTGTGAGAGGTTTTATGGCTATCTATGCTATTGGTGCTTATTATGATGAAGATGTGAGTGAGTTGTTTATATCTAATAATATTGCTGGCCCTGGATGGGATGCTGAGGATGCCCCTGAATTACACCAATTCATAAAAACGCTGAAGGTTGGTGATTTCATATATATAAAATCCGCACCTCCTTCTAGTAAAGATATTATCGTGAAGGCTATTGGTGTAGTAATGAATGAAACGATTATGGAAATCAGCAATGTAGTGTCAATCGGCAGAAATATAAAGTGGTTGGTTACTGAATCATTTAGAGTGGCAAGACCAAAAGAAAAGAATAACGTTCGTATGAATACAATGTATGAGGAATTTCATCCAATAATTCAAGACGAGATTCTAAATAAAATATTTTAGAGTAAGCGCCAAGTTCATACTTGGCACTTTAATGATTTTTAATTTGCTTTGTTTATTTTTTTATGTTGCCATGATGCAATCTTCATTAACACCGCACAATCTCCATCTTTATTCCAAATGGATTTATCTAACCCCATATAGAAAAAGTGTGAAGTGGTTCCATTTTTATTTTCAACTCTTGAGTCCTGTCCGTTCCTAGTATATGCGATGATTAGATCATTTTCTTTGACCTCTCTATCAGGAAACCAGAAGGAGTGTCTCATTGAGTTTGAAACAGTGCCATCATCAAAATATGTTGTGTCGAATGTAACATAATTCCCAATTTGATCATCGGAAACTACTTTAAGAACTAAACGTTCTTTTTTGATGTCGCCAGCGTCCTTTACATATTTTATTTCTATAGTCATTTAGCTATCATCCTCCCGAGTTTCATTGCACTACCAGATAGCCAGAGAATAATTCCAGCTCCTAAGGAGAGTTTTCCATAAATTTCTATATCCCATAGCTTTATCGCAATACCAATAAATAACGCTCCCATGCTGATGGAAACATTATATGCTATTTCACTAAGCTTATAAGCAGTAAGTTTTTCCTTTAAAATTGCTTCACTCTTATCTTTTTCATGAAATTTATCTTGGAAGGATTTTAGTGAGCTAATCTCACTCTCCATTCTATGTATGTCGTCGATCATCAAATTAACACTGCCAATATTGAGTAGTTCTTTTTCGCTAAGCGGTCTCTTTAATGTCTCATAAGCTCTCGATTTAGGTGCAGGTGGTTCTGGTTTGACCCCTGGCGTATTTGGTGTTACTTCATCAAGTTGTTCACTGTCAGTATTGCTCAAAACGTTTCTCCTAGAGGGCTTGATGTTGCACAAATTGATTTGTCTAACTGTATAGTAGTGCAGGTCTTAACATGATCACCACAATAAAAATTCTCATAATAGTTATTAAATTTGCCAACAATCGACCGTTTTCTGACACCTCCCAATTGCACGCTTTCACACTGTTGGAAAAATAGCCTTGGCTTTTCTGGCAGGCCATCCTAATGTTGGCCTCGTTTTCTGGCAGGGGCCAGATGAGGAGACAACAATGGCTACTTTTGGCTACGGGCGTGTTTCTGTAAGCACACCGCTTTTAGTTCCACACACTTTTTGATATTTCCAGTTTTTCAGTCATCAGCCGGTATTCTTCCGGCGTCAGGTTATTCAGGGATTCATGAGGCCGCTCGCTGTTGTATTCCGTCAGCCAGCGCTCTGTGATTTCCCTCGCTTCATTCAAGGTTCTGAACAGATAAAAATCCAGTATCTCTGTCCGGTACGTTCGGTTAAAACGTTCAATGAAGGCATTTTGCGTGGGTTTTCCCGGTTTGATAAATTCCAGCATCACACCATGCTCTTCAGTCCACTGTGCCAAAGTCAGCGAGATTAGCTCCGGGCCATCCGCAGTTTCAGCGGATAACCCCGGTTTACCACGATCCTGTCCAGGACTCTGACCACCCGCTGCGCCGGGATATTCAAATCGATTTCTATTATCTCATCCAGTTCAACGCCGCAGATGGGGCATTCTGCGTTTGGTTATATGCCCCCATTGAAGCTTAATGCACGGCAGGATTTCATGGATGACCTCGTTTTGGTCGATTATCTACTCTCAGGTATCCATCAATTTGCAATTTGGGGTAAAACCAGAAACTTTGCTTAAAACTGTGTCCACTACCGCCAGGCAAGGCAACTGAGGGACACAGCCCAGTTAATAGAGAGCTATATCAGGCTTCATTTAAATGCGAACAGATACTCGGGATGGACTGAAATATGCCATTAAGATTGTAGCTGTCGATGAATGTGAATCAATTCTTCTATCAGTTCACGTGCTAACATAGCTGTCATAATATGATCTTGTGCATGTACCATAATTAAAGTGATCGGTACCTTGCCGACACCTTCGTCCATACCAATAAACTCGGTTTGAACTTTGTGTGCTCGCTTAGCAGCTTCGCCAGATTGCTCTAAAAGTTTTTCTATATTATCCCATTCCCCTTTTTTTGCACAAGCTAATGCCTGCATGGCTAAGTTTTTTGACTCTCCAGCATTAATGATTAATTCCATGATGGTTGACTCTAAATTTGTACTTACATCATTAATATCCATATATGCCTCTCAAAATTAGATTGAATTTAAAAGCAGCGCTATCATATGATTAAAATCTTTCACACAATGGTACTCAATTAGATTATCAGCACTTGCAATGGGAACGTTTTTTGCCAAGCGTTTTAGCTAGTGCTAATTGTCCATCTTTAGCTGATAATTTAAAACCCATTGTGACCCAGAAGCATTGAACCACCGCCTTAGTTTTAATAATTTATTAAAATATCTCGAGCAAACCAACAATGCGTGTTATTACTCTCTCGAGTAAAAATGTGTCCTATTGGACCTTAATAATTTTGCATTTATCCATAGTTTCTTCAGTAATCTCCATACCTATCCCAGGACCATCTGGTACAGTGATATAACCATCAATAGGCTGAATGTCATAAGTACCAAGGTTCCTGGTAAAATGGCTTAAGTTACCTACATGATGCTCATGAATACAGAAGTTAGGAATTACGGCTTCTATTTGTAAAGCGGCAGCTGCAGAAATAGGACCTCCACATACATGTGGTTGGACTAAAACATCATATATTCTAGCCATGTCACATATTTTTTTACCTTCGGATATTCCGCCACAAGTTGCTATGTCAGGTTGGATTATATCTAACGCACGAGTTTCTAAAAATGGTTTAAAGCCATATCTTGTAAAAATGCGTTCGCCAGCAGCTAGAGGAATATTGACTTGATCTCTTAAGTTTTTAACTAATTGAGGATTTAACGAACCACAAGCCTCTTCCATATAATAGATGTTTAAATCACCTACTAGCTTACTAATCTGAAGGGCCGAATTAATATCAGTTTTAGCATGAAGTTCCAAAATAATATCAACATCATCCCCAACGGCTTCTCTAATGGCGAATAATCTATCACGGCATAATTTTAATTTCTTATGTGTCAATAAACCATCATTTCTACGATTTTTATCTCCATTTTCATCACGTTGTAATGGATCTACTTTAATAGCGGTATAACCTTCGTTAACTGCCTTTTTCGCGGCTTCTGCAATTTTATCTACTCCACCTAATGGTGTTTCTTTTGCATCCCAACCGAATTGAATCTGACTAGCATATGCTCTAACCTTATCGCGTGTTTTCCCGCCTAATAGTTCATAAACTGGCGTGTTCAGGGCTTTCCCCTTGATATCCCATAGTGCTATATCTATTGCACTTATCGCTGAAAAAATTACTGTTCCACCACCTTGCCCCCAAAATGTATCTCTATAGAGGCGATCCCAAATTTTTTCTATGCAGAAGGGGTTTTCCCCTAAGATTAATTTTGAAAAATCTTGAAGTTGCCCAATTGCACCCAGTTTAGCGTTCCCATAGGCAACGCCAGCTTCACCAAAACCGCTGATTCCTTCATCTGTATTAATTTTAATGAAAATAGGCTGATTAGGTGACTTTGTATCAAAGTCGGCGCAAAATATCTCTATGTCTGTAATCTTCATCAATTTATCCTGTTCAGTTTTTATTTCATTAATTCAATACTGAAATCTAGCACTTTCTTACCATTCATCGTCCCATAGTCAATCATGTTTATTACGTCACAGGGGATGTTTTCCTTATCACATATTTCTTTAACTTCTGGTAACTTATATTTAATCTGAGGGCCTAATAAAACCACGTTAGTACCTTCTAAATTTGATCTCAGCTGCTCAATTGATACCGCTGATATTTCACACTCTAAGTTAGTGTCTTCTGCTGCTTTTTTCATTTTTGAAATGAGTAAACTGGTTGACATTCCAGCTACGCAGCAAAGTAATATTTTTTTCATTTCGGTTCCTCTGTGACAGGTATGGGTATTTATTTTTAGCCTATGCTAATCATAATTAATTTCATTAAATACACTCTATCTTAACCCATTTCTTCTTTATATTTTTGCTCGTCAAATATTTTGAAGAATGGGTAATAAATAGCACCAACGATTATTAAGTTTACAACTGTCAATATAACTGCTGAAAAACTACCATTGGTTGCCAAAAAACCATATATACCAATGGGTGTTGTCCAAGGTAATGTTACCCCTGTTAGCTTAGGAACTATGTCAGTTGCCATTGCAAAATAAGAAGTTGTTGTCGCTACAAGTGGACCTATAATGAAAGGTACTAGTAATAAAGGATTTAATACAATTGGAACGCCAAAAATAACAGGTTCATTTATATTGAAAATACCAGGGACAATTGATAACTTACCGATCTCTTTTAAGTGCCTTGATTTAGCTAAAAATGCCATGAAGAACACTAATACCAAGGTTGAACCAGCCCCTCCCATTTTTGCAGAAAAATAGAAGAAATCAAATGTAACAACGTTTGGTAATTCCTTTCCAGCTTCAAAAGCAATTCTATTTTGGTCCATAAGTGTTAGCCAAATAGGCATCATTACAGCTTGAACAATAGTTGAACCGTGTAAACCAACTGCCCAAAGTAATGTGATAAACAAAGTTGTTAGCATTGCCCCCCAATAAGAACCGCCAGCATGTATTAAAGGTTTAGAAACCAAAGTCTGAATTAAATTATGAATATCCCCATAGCTTGTGTTTTCAATTAACATCCTTAAAACTAGAGAAATGATCATTATAAATAAGGCAGGGATTAGTGCTGAGAAAGACTTTGCAACGGCAGGTGGTACACTATCAGGCATTTTTATAACGATTCCCTTCCTGACAAAAAACCTCATTACTTCTACCGTAATAATAGCCATTATGATAGAAACAAACATGCCTTTTGCGCCCACATAGTTCAGGTTTATCCCCGTAACATCGATGGTTTTATCTAATCCTTTTATGAAAACAGGTATGTTGTAGGGCGATACTATCATGAATGATGTTACAGAAACGATTGCTGCTGTTATTGCATCGAGTGAATATTTTTCGGCTAATCTGTAGGCAACTCCGATACTGACAAAAAGTGCTATCAAACCGAAACTTGCTTGCACTGGATAAGATAAAGCCGCTTTCCATTTATCACCAAATATTCCGGCCATGAAATCCGCATAGCCTGGGACTGGCAGACTGCTAATAATTATAAATAAAGAACCAATAATAATCAGTGGCATCGTCATTATTAATCCATCTCTAATAGATTGTAAATGCCTTTGATTTCCGACTTTTGCAGCATATGGAACAAAATACTTGTCCAAAAATGCTGTCAGTTTTCCCATGCTGTCACTCATGCTCTTAATTCCTTAATGCTTCACAATAGTTAATTTCTATAAGACTATATTAATCACGGGTTGTATTTTTCTTCACTCTAATTCGTTAGGTTAATAATGTCTGTTTTCCAAAATAAATTCCATGATCTACTTCTCGGTTTTATTGTAATAACGGCTCTTCATAATAATTGTTCTTTATTTTTAAATAAGTAAATTCACCCTTCATTATCTTGTTCTCGATTGAAGAGTGAAAGTGGTAATAGCCAGTTATTATTAATGCTGACGATGCTGGTTACGAATTAATAATAAAGCTGTGCCGGATCTCATATGATGTAAATATAAATTTCATCCAGGGTATAAATACACCTCACTTACTCATGTTGTTCACTGTATATAAAATCACCATGATGCTGGGCGTCCCTTCTATTCGGAAATCCAATGAAATTGAGGCATAAAATCCAGGTTTGACCTAATTGTTTCATTTAGGGCTTCATCAAGCACGCTGCCGGTAATAACGATTGGATTTAGAATTAATGCTCTTTTAGCATCATTCAGGTTTCCATTCACCGCTGCGCTAACCGTGAGTGATTCGAATTCTTTCATTAATTGAATCAAACGTAATGTGTCAGAAGGGAATGGTTCAACGTTCAGTGGTAGTGGGCCACTTTGGGTTATAACTGAACTGACTTCTACAACACAATCGTCTGGTAATCCCTGAATTGTACCTTTGTTTCGAGTATTTACGTGCATGATGGTCCGTTTATCGTTATAGATAGAAGCCATCAGTTCGCAAGCGGCTTCGGAATAATATTGGCCACCACGTTTTTCGAGCTCTTTGGGTTTGTCCGCTAGTTCTGGATTTTTATAGATATCGAACAACCGTTTTTCCACCTCTTTGACTACTTCACCACGTGTTCCTTCATTATTGGCTTCACGCTTTTCCTGCTGCAGGATATCCTGACTCATATAGTAGTAACGCAAGTATGCACATGGGATCATTCCCATGTTCTCAATTAACTGCCGTGGCCAATCGAATTTTGGAATATTACTGGGAACTAGATAGTCTTTACCATTAAGTATTTCTTGTGCAATAAAGTCGATTTTATTGTGTCCTTTGTATAAAATCTTCCGCGCCCAAATCAAATGGTTAAGGCCTGCAACTTGCATAATAAAATCTTCTTCGTTTGCATTCAGAAGTTTTGCAATTCCCTTTTGCATAATAACTGGCACGTTGCACAAGCCAATGGCGTTTATTTTCGTGTGCTTAAGTATGGCTTCGGTCACGATGCCTGACGGGTTTGTGAAATTTAAAAGCCAGGCATCAGGGCATAGTTCTTCCATATCTTTACATATGTCTAGTGCAATCGGAATAGTACGACATGCGTTTGCAAAACCACCTAGCCCATTAGTTTCCTGGCCAATCATTCCATATTTTAGTGAGATACGTTCATCTCTTATCCGTCCTTCAAGGCAACCAGCTCGAAATTGTGAACAGACAAAATCAGCGTTTTCCAATGCAGGGCGGCGATCAAGTGTTACCTTGACCTCTATATTCTCCCCGGCTTTTTTAATCATACGACGAGCGAGTCCCGCAATAATATTAACTTTCTCACGGCCCTCCTCAATATCTACTAACCATAACTCTTTAATTGGTAATTCATTCTTGCGCTTTAATAACCCTTCAATTAACTCAGGCGTATAACTAGAACCACCACCGATAACGACTATTTTTAATTGTTTTGCCATGTATAGTTCCTCAGGTTCGTAGATGTAGAATTTGAGTATTTCATGGCAGCTAAAGTTATTTAACAAACCAAATATGCGTCGTTATCTATTAGTTCAACTAATGCGTATCTTTTTTAGCGCCAGGGTCGTTGACACCGCATGAGAACATCTCTTGGCTGTGGCTGTTTTTCATACATTCCCCTATGAACCGTGATGAATAATTTTCTTCTCTCCTGATCATTCGACAGGGCATCAACCAGCGGCTGACCCGAGAAGCTGAAAAGATGGGGTTATGGTTTGTTGCCGGAGCGGAAGTGTTTCATACGTCGTCTGAGATAGCTGTGCACGGAACGGTTGCGTTTCAGGTATTCCGCGTAATCTGCTGATTTACGTGTGGCACGAAGAATGGATGGTAGAGTCACGCAGGTCGGTAACAGCCAACGATTTGCTGGCAGTTTTCCATCTGGAATGCTGGTCAGGCAGGACGCGTAAATCAACTGGGGTTATCAACTATCTTGACACTTACCGAAGAGCGCAGGCACAGTGATCATCGCTGTGTGGTCCTGGAGTAGTTGGCATTGTGGGGAAGGCACGGTGTTATTAAATCGACGGGGTACATGAGACCGCGAAGCGTATTATTCAGAATGTTAGCCAGGGGACGCGTAAATCAACTGAAGTAGCCACTATCTTGATTCTTACTCTAGGGCAGACATCAACAATGGAACATAAGCAACATTTACTTGCAAATTTGTACACATTTAGTGTCGTCGCAAAGTTTTTAAGCTTTACATTAGCCGCAGAAGAGCTGTGCCTAACGCAAGGTGCCGTGAGCCAGAGAATCAAAAAAATAGAACAAGATTTGGGGTTTAAATTATTTGTACGTTTGACTCGAAAACTGGAGTTAACTGAAGAAGGTCGGCGTGTTTGGGTGGCATTAACTCATTCGCTTGAGAATCTTTTTTCTGAAATAGACGATATTCGCTTCAACGAGCTCAGCGGCGAGTTATATATTGGCGTCGCTCCAACATTCGCGCACTTATGGCTAGTTCCTCGATTACCTATTTTTCAACAACTTTATCCCCAACTCGACGTCAAAATCCGGGTGAAAGCAAGTAAGTTGGACTTTCAAAACCAGCCCGTGGATTTGGCTATTTATTATGGAAATGCCAGACATGCTGACTTTTATCATCGCAGGCTATTTGACGAATATTTGACACCCGTTTGTACATCTGAATATGCAGAGAAACTAGCGTTTTTCAAAGACGATTCCAGGTTGCATGAAGCTTGTTTTTTACATTGCACAGAATCGTTAGAATTTCTTTCTCCACTTGCTGAGTGGCAACATTGGTTAAGAAAAACTGATCGTGATGTCAATATTCTCAAAAAAAAATATGTCTTCAATCATGAAGAGTTAACTATGGTTGCAACAAAGAAATCAATGGGTATTGCAATGGGACGTTATTGCCTTATTAAGCCCTATTTAGATAGTGGTGAGCTGATCGCCCCCTTTGAGCGTGTACCGTCAGGGCTTGGGTATGATCTTATTTGTCCTAAAGGTCATGAAAAAAGGTCGAGATTCCAGGCTTTCTCAACGTGGATTGAAGAATATTTATAAGTACGCATTTATATTGATGACTTGCCCCTGAATTAAATATAACGCTTAATTAGTAATGTCGGGTTTTTTGACTTTTTTCCCGAATTGAGCCGAGTTAAAAATAACCAGGTGGTGAATTCACATTGTGTTAATGAAGTAACGTTATAGACTGGCAGAGATTAGCTAAAGCTATTTTTCGGCGTAGGGCAACAGTTCGTTGATTTGGCCGTTGAGACTGGCCTGCTAACCGTGCACGCGACCTGTTGCCCTGGAAAGTTAATGTTTACTTCTGCTTAATCCGTCTATCTGTAGGTATTGTATTTTCTCCGGGAATTCCCGCTCAAATAAAGGATGATGCCAAGCTACTTTGAGTAGGCTTCGTTAACGCGATGTTTCACCGCGCCGGCGCACCACCACATCCACCGTAATAGCCGCTAACAATACCACTGCGGTTGCCATCAGTTGAACGGCGGCCGGCAAACCCAGTAGTGCCATCCCGTTGACAATGGCTGCAATCACAACGCCACCTAATACTGCATGCAGTGGATGGCCGCGTCCTCCAAACAGGCTTGTGCCGCCGATGACGGCTGTAGCCACCACATATAAGACGATCGTACCACCATCAAAGCTGGTTGAGATTGAGCGCAAGCGCGAAGCGTAGATAATGCCGCCAATGCCGGCAGTAACTGCGGCCAATGTGAATGCTAACAGTCTGATTTTCGCCAGATTAATTCCCGCTCTGCGTGCAGCTTCAGCATTACCACCAATGGCATATAAATAGCGACCAAAGCGTAGTTTTCCCAGCAGCACCGCCCAAGCACATAACACCACAAATACAATGGGAATGACCCAGGGCATGCCATTAATAGGGAAACGGGGAATGCCGCGATCGGCGTTAGAAATCAGCATTAAAACCAGTCCAGCCAAGATGGCTGCGGCGATTTTTAGCCAAGATAGTCCAGCAGGTGGTGCAACTAAGCCACTGGCACGGCGTAGGCTATCACGACGCAGGGTGGATACGCTGAAAATGAGGATGATCGCAATAGTCACCACCCAACCCACCTGTGGGGTGAGGGTGCCATTGGCAAAGTTATTGATCACTTCACTGTTGATGGGAATCGTCCCCCCGGTGCCGAGGAGCTGAATCATCAACCCTTGAAAGCCCAGTAATCCAGAGAGCGTAACCACAAAAGAGGGGAGTCTTAAGCGCGTGATCAAAATTCCTTGCAGCGCCCCTAAAGCACCGCTGACACACAATGCAGCGATAACTGCCGACGGCCAATTCCAGCCAACTGAAGGCTGCACTAACACCGTGGCGACCGTGGCGCCAATCCCAGCGACAAACCCCAGTGATAAGTCAATCTCCCCCAAAATCAAGATGAACACTTCGCCCATCCCAATCAGCATAAACACCGCACCTTGGACCAATAAATTCACTAAATTGCCAGAGGAGAGGAACTTATCATTTTGAGATTGAAAGATAGCCGCGATGAGGATCATCCCCAGTAGTACGGGTAATACGCCGCTTTGACCTGCAAGAACCTTCGCCCACACCGCTTTGAGATAGTTACCTAATGTGTCCGCTTCGGTATTACCGATAACAGCAGCGGCATGTGCCTGGCTTGCCTGTCGTTTGGCGTTTTCTACCGCAATTGATGGCGCGGCCGACGATGTTGCATTTGCAGTGACAAGGTGATCGCTTTGTCCGGTGGTCATCAGTTCCACCACCCGCTGCGTGTCAAAGCTTTTAGCAGGGCCTTCGCCCACCATCTGCCCTAAACGCAGCACCGCAATGCGATCGGCCACCGCGAACACATCATTAAGATTATGCGAAATCATCAGTACCGCCAGCCCTTGGTCGGCTAAGCGGCGCACGAGTTCGAGGACTTGACCGGTCTGTGCCACCCCCAGCGCTGCGGTGGGTTCATCTAAAATCACCAACTTAGAGTTCCACATCACTGCTTTGGCGACCGCTATCGATTGGCGCTGCCCGCCGGAAAGCGATGCAACCGGTTGGCGAATCGAGCGCAGCGTGGTCACGCGCAGGCTTGATAAGGTCTCGGCGGCTTCACGTTCCATGGCATCTTCATTGAGCAGTCGCCCATATAATCGCTCGCGGCCAAGGAACATATTTTGTACCACATCTAAATTGTCGCACAATGCCAGATCTTGATAGACCACCTCAATGCCTAATTGGGCTGAATCGCGTGGTGAGCGGATTCTCACCGCTTCACCTTGCCAGCGGATCTCGCCGCCATCGGCCTCATGGATCCCGGCAATGGATTTAACTAATACCGATTTACCCGCCCCATTGTCACCGACCAGGGCAGTGACCTGCCCCAGTGGTACATCTAAATCAACGCCGATTAACGCTTGCA
The DNA here is from genome assembly GCA_030388725.1 of Prodigiosinella aquatilis. NCBI lineage: Bacteria > Pseudomonadati > Pseudomonadota > Gammaproteobacteria > Enterobacterales > Pectobacteriaceae > Prodigiosinella > Prodigiosinella aquatilis. The sequence continues at coordinate 3,795,298 of CP128857.1, read as the reverse complement.
CCGCGCCAAAGCGCTTTTCTAACCCTCGGATCTGCAATAATGGGGCGGCGCTTAGGTGTTGTGTTGTGTTTTGCATAAGGCCCCTATGGGTTGATTTGTGCATTTTGGCAAGCTTTTGCCATTCCTTCTCCTTGGCACAGTTTGGCTGCTTTGACAAAGCCATCTTTTATTACTGTGCTTTTGACGTTGCTTGGCGTGACCCAAATCGGTGAGGCTAAAACCGATGGCACGGACTTGCCGGTTTTCGAGTCAAGCGTTTTACCATTGACTAAACTTTTGGGTGGTTGCATCCCCGCACGCAGATAGATCGCCAACGCTGCCGCCGCTTGCGCTTCCAGGTAGATAGGTTTGTAGACGGTGCCACATTGATAACCGGTAATAATGTTTTTGATCCCCGTTAAGGTCGCATCTTGGCCTGTAGTAGGGAAGGCATGTGGCGGCACTTTTAGGGTTTTCAGATAGGCGATTACCGCGTTGGCATTGCCATCATTGGGGGTGACCACCGCATTCATCTCCGGGTGCGCAGTAAACTGTTGCTGGAAGGTGGTTTGAGCAACCGCTGGGTCCCAACTGCCAGCGGGTTCGCCGACGTTCACATAAGCACTTGATTTAAATTTGGGCTGCAAGACGCTCATATAACCATTGTGGAACAAGGTGGCATTGTTATCCGTTGGCGCACCGCTCATCACTAAAACGTGCGGTTTTTTGATCTGCCAATCCGTAATGCACTGTTCGAGACCTTTACCAATGAGTTTTCCGACCTCCACGTTGTTAAAGCTCACATAGTAGGCGCGATTGCCGCCGAGTGTGATGCGGTCATAGTCAATTACCGGCACGCCATGGGCTTTGGCATATTGCTCGATAGCAGCGCCACCGCCCGATGATATGGGGTCAATTAACAAAACGCTGGCACCTTGCGCGATATCTGATTGCGCTTGGGTAAGCTGGGTGGCCTCACTGCCTTGGGCGTTACTGATCATATATTGATCCGGGGTTAACCCCGCTGTTTTAAATGCCTGTTCCAGGTAAGGCTGGTCAAACGAGGTATAACGAGCCGACGTGGTGGTCTCAGGGAGGATCACACCAATTTTCCCCGAGCCTTTTTTGACAATGGCGTGCAACTGGCTCATTGCGCTAAAGTCGGGAGTAAAATCGGCTGCTGAAATGGCTGCTTGAGCACAACTGGCGACACCAAGACCCATCAGAGCAACATAGGTGCTGATGAGGTGGATACGTCGATTCGGGCGGCGTTCACGACGTGCTACAACGCATTTCAGGTTTTCTTTTAATTGAGATGATGTCGATGTCATATTTCTCTCCGTTGGATTTTATTAGGTAAGTCCAAGTCAGTTGAGTGGTTTGTCATTGCCCAGCTATACACATCAAAATAACCAAAAGCGTGAAGACGGCGATCACTGAGATCCGCAGTCTGATGGCATGCAGTATGGATAGCGGTACCAAGAGAAAAGGTGAATTATGTGGCTGATGTTAAAATTAGGTTATTGTTTGATAATAAAGAGTGCGATATATCACGTTTGTGCTAGCGAATATGTTTGCATGTATACAAAATAGGTTAGTAAATGTTAATGAAGTTGTTTACTTTGGTTAATTTATGCGGCCTGTTTTTCCTGATCACCACGGCAGCGCGCTTGTGGTAACGTATTAACGCTACCTCACAAGTGCAAAGCTGTTGCCTCGATGCGCCAGCAGACAGGTAATAAAAGATGTGGTGTTCGGTTATATTGAAATTGACGAAACCGTCACCGTCGGCACAGTGCCAATGGTTGGTTAAGCTCGAAACAATATGAAATAAAGAACCTTACTTAGAACTGTGTCCGTTATTATTGGGCAGGGTCATCTATGTAAAGTTGCTAAAAAATCAGCTATCAAGTACCACTTTTTATGATCTTATATGCCTTTTCTGGACTCACCAGCATCCATACTGCAATACAGACAATTAATGAGCCGATGATAAAACCTTTGGTAATGGTTTCGCCTAATGCAAGATAACCCCACAATATTGCGAACGGTGGAATTAGAAATGTCACCGTTAAAGAACGTAGAGGGCCAATGTCCGCTATCAGTCTGAAATAGAGAATATAAGCCAGTGCAGTACAGATAAAACCGACCGCAAGCACACTTGCCCACACGTATCCCTGAAACCAGTTGATTGCCGGTCCCATGCCAACTGACCAGCAAAAGAACGGCAGCAGAAATAGAGTAGCGCCCATCTGGCTACCAAAGGCGACTATTTTAGGATCAAGTCCGCCTCTGTTTGATATCCAACGACGCGTCAAAAATCCAGCCACGCCGTAACACCCTGTCGCGACCAAACACGCAATAACGCCTGCAATGACACTGTCGGTGGAGTTGACTTCCCCTACCGTGGTAATCACTATTATTCCTGCCAGTCCCAGCAATACCCCCAGCGATTTTTTTGCCGTCAACCTCTCACCAAAAAAGGCAAATCCGATCATTACTCCCATTAATGGTGTCGTGGCATTAAGTATTGCTGAATATCCCGCCGGTAGCCATCTGGCTGCCAAACAGTACATAAAGAATGGCACTCCTGAATTAATAACGCCAAGTATTAATGAAAACTTAAACTTACCGTCAAAACGGAATGAAGATTTAAGTAATAAAAGAATTACAGTGAGACCCGTTAAACCAAAGAAAACTCTTAAGAAAGCCGTGTTCACTGCACCAAACGCTGGTGCAGCCACTCTCATAAATAGAAAACTTGCTCCCCATATTGCAGCCAGAAAAAGTAATCGAATATAATCTGAAGTTCTCATGCTTCACCTTCATTAAAAATGTTGTTTTGCCTATCACTTCGGGTAATTCGACATGAAAAGCAGCCTTGTTTAGCATTGTGAGCAAGAATGTATTTTATCTGAGTATTTCTAAAATATGTTAATATGTTTTCTTCAATCGCCTCATCAGATGCGATTTCTGCATCAATCATCATGTCATTATTATCAAATGCACGTAATGACATAATTCTTGAACTCATAACTTCGGGTATGCAATCGATTAAAATAGCCGCTTCACTTTTCCCTTCCCAGATAAATGTTGCATGTGACCCTCTATATGGCGTCGGACTATCCAGGTAAGTGTGATTGAGTAATATGGCATATTCTCCAACAGGAATATCTCTCAATGAAATTCGGTCAGGATAGGCTTGGGACTTATCAACTTTAATTCTGATCGCACCATGCTCTTTCAGTTTATGGTCTGATAAACCGTAAAGATGTTCGAAATCACTTCCGTTCAACCCTTTAATTATATAAGACATCTTTTTATTCCAATACGGGATGATATTGTTAATACATTTATTAATATCATATGTTCAATGTAAGCGGTAAGCCCGATTCTTGCTTTTTATTCTAAAATTCATTAATTTTTAGGCTTGATACATTTGAGGGGGAGTGGACACTGCCTTTTGACATCGGTATATCCAGGACAACGGAGTGAGAGCTTCATTAAAGTAAAGCACGCTGGCTTTTCGTTCTGGGGAAATAGGTTTCTGCCACTCTATCGCCCTCTGGCTCATGTTCAAAAGAGGTGACAACTATGCTGATACTGATGGAGCTGTGTGTCAGCTTATCTACAGTATTCTACTTTGCCACCAGTTCTATACGGTTACCATCCGGATCGGCGATGACGGCCTCGTAGTAACCGTCACCTGTCAGACGGGGAGGACTAAGCAGCGTGCCGCACTGACGTGCATTCTCCGCTAAACGATCTACATCCTCACTGGCACCCACGGCTACTGCAATGTGCGCCCATCCGACGAACTCTGGATATTCAGGTGCTGGAGGAAGTGCTGGCAATGTCATCAGTTCGACAGTTGGCCCTTGCGTCAGGGTGATGAAGTGTGATTCAAACCCTGGCCGGTTCTGACTAATATACCGTGCATTGCTTTTCCCGCCGAAAACCTGCTGCCAGAACAAGACCTGCGCATCCAGGTTACGGGTCCAAAGTGCTACATGTGTAATTTCCATGATTAACTCCGTTACTCTTCGCCCAGGATGGCATGATTCGGAAAGGTCAACGTTATGTATTCCCGGAGGCGCTTTTCGGGCGCCCGGTTTGCGTCGGTAACGGGGTCGACGCTGAAACCTTCTTTGGGTTTGCTTGTCATGCCCAGATTCATGCGTTGGCGATAGCTCTTCATCGTGATGTCTTCAGACAACGCGGCCAGTTGGTGCAGAAAACAGATAGTGGGTAGTGATGACATAGTGAGGTTCTCTCGTCAGGCCAACATCAGTTGACAGGTTCACCCTTGATGCGTGATTATGGCTATTTATGCTCGATTATAAAATAAATAAGGAGACTTTATGCTCGATTATGCGGTTTTTCCGGAACAACGACAAGCCCTCATTCGGCAGATCCTTCAGGAGAACGGAAGGGTGATCTGTGCGAAGCTCTCTGCCCAAATGAACGTGTCTGAGCATACAATTCGTCGGGATTTACAGGAGCTTAGTAAGGAGGGGATATGTAAAAAGGTCTACGGAGGCGCTGTTCTGCAATTGCCTGATGCTGGCAGTTTTGTCAGTCGAAAAAGGCAAAAATTTGCAGGAAAAAGCATAATCGCGCAAAAATGCGTGGAGTTTGTTAAGCAGGGCTCCTGTATTTTTATTGACTCAGGTACCACAAATCTTGCTATTGCCCGAGCTCTCTCAGAAGATATCCGGGTCACGGTGGTAACCAACGCTCCGGAGATTGCCGTTGAACTGTTGAAACGTCCTCAGTGTGAAGTGATCATGCTTGGCGGACTTGTTAATAGAACTCCGGGGGGATGTGTGGGTAGCACTGCCGTAGGCCAACTCCAGGGAATGATCTTTGATCAGGCATTTATTGGCGCCTGTGCGATGGATCCGGATGCCGGGCTGACGGGTTTTGATTTTGAGGACTGTGAGTTCAAGAAAGCTGTTGTCCGCCAGAGCAATCAGGTCATCGTAGCGCTGACGGCGGATAAAATTCCTGGTCTGGCGCGTTATGTTATAGCTGATACCAGTGAAATTGATGTAATGGTGGTGGAAGAGAACCTTAATAAAGAGTTTCTTAACGCCTTTGAAGCACAGCCTATCCATATCGTCACAGTCTGAGTAGGTAAACGAGGGGGCGCTATCGTCTTGGTACCCAGGGAGATATCAGTCTTTGATCCCTCAGTTAAGTTAGAAAGAGGTAAGGGTTCTACCTCATTACTGCGGATGCTTCTGGGAAGAGGCACACTGTGCCAAAGGCGTGTTCATGACCTAACGCAGAAAATACAGCGCTGAAGTCAAGTTTAACTCTTCAATTGGACATGAGCTGCCGCCAGGGTAACCCTGGAAATTGGTATCACCCTAATCTACTGCCTCAGTGGTGAGGTGAAGCCAACGTCGCGACTGACAAGACCTCCAAGCGCCCGGCTTACAGGAATTAGGTTGCGCGGCGGAGTCATTGACTTCGCCGCTACGTCGTTTTAGTCCTCCCGCTCTACCCGGCAATAGCTCTCCATACGCCAGTTTTGTGGCAACACATGCGTTGTGCCGCTGGTCATAACGACGCCCTTGGCGCGGATATCGGCGCTGGAAGCCCCGATCTGAACCTCGAATTCGCCGGGTTCTACGACTCTGCGACCCTGAATATCGGTAAAATTCAGCATATCGGTGGGGATATGGAACTCCAGCACGGCGCTTTTCCCTGCTGCCAACCAGATGCGCTGGAAGGCTTTTAATTCTTGTATCGGGCGCACCAGAGACGCCAGCACATCCCTGACATAGAGCTGCACCACGTCGTATCCCGCCACGGGGCCACTGTTGGTCACGCGTATGCTAGCCACCAGTTCGCCATTGTCGATCGCCACCGGTTCTCCAATCAGTTGAAAATCCTGATAGGTAAACCGGGTCCAACTGAGGCCATAACCAAAGGGGTAGCGGGTGCCGAAGGAGAAGGCGATAGGCGTACCACCGCTTTTCAGCTTATGGTTGTAATAATAGGGTGCGGCTCCGGCGCTAGTCGGTGCCGAGATTGTCAGTCGACCGGTCGGTGCCTGGGCGCCACTTATGATGTCGGCGATGGCCCGACCGCCTTCCTGACCTGGTGCGAATGCCATCAGGTAACCTGCCAGCTGGTCTTCCATGCCGTTAAGGTGGTAAGGCCGTCCGCCAGTCATGATCACGACGGTAGGTGTGCCAGTGGCTACTACCTGTTCTAATAGTTGCTGTTGCACGCCGGGCAACTGCAAGCTGTCCGTATCGGACCCTTCACCTACCGTCCCGCTCTGGAACAATCCGGCCAGATCACCGACAAATACCAATGCCACATTACAACGGCGCGCCAGCGCCACTGCTTGTGGGATCAGGCTTTCATCTTGAGAGACCGGTGACGCCTGCAACGGTCGGCCACTGTCACCGGGGAACACTGGTGTACCAGCCTGACGTGTCTCAAGAATATGGCACCCCTTGGCATAGTGAATATTGTCGTCGCCGTAAGCGGCGCGCAACCCCTGTAAGGGTGTCGTCACCTGGCTGGTCTGGGCGACAAGATCGCTGATAATCAGATGAACCGGGAAACTATAGCCGCTCAGCAGCGCCAGCGGATCATCGGCGGTGGGGCCTATCACCGCGATGCTGTTGCCGCTCGCCGGTAACAGCGGTAGCAGACCGTTGTTTTCCAGCACGGTAATGGACTGTACCGCCACCCGCCAGGCCAGTTCACGGGTTGATGACGACTGTAAGTTGATCTGTCGCTCATCGACGTAGGGGTGTTCGAACAACCCCAGTCGGAATTTTTCCTGCAACACGCGCGCGACGATATCGTCTATTTTTTCCATGGTTATCAGACCTTGCGCGACGGCTTGCGCCAGATGTTGAGCGCAATCTTCCTTTGGCAACTCGATATCCAGTCCGGCGTTAAACGCCAGCGCCGCAGAGTTCGCCGCGTCGGGGCTGACACCATGATGTTGGTGCAGCAGGCTGATGCCACCATAATCCGCCACGATCAGTCCGTCAAAACCCCAGCGGGTGCGCAGCACATCGGTCAGCAAAAAATGGTCACTGTGGCAGGGTTGGTTATCAATATCATGGTAAGCCGGCATTACCGATCCTGCGTTGGCCAGCTTCACCGCCATTTCAAATGGCAGCAAGAAAGTATCATTCAGTTCGCGAAAGCCGAGATGCACCGGCGCATGGTTGCGTCCACCTTCGCTGAAGGAGTGTCCGGCGTAGTGTTTCAGTGTTGCAAGCAGATCTCGGCGCGGTCCCTGTAATCCCCGGACATAGGCGCACGCCATGATGCCCACCAGGTAGGGATCTTCGCCAAAGGTCTCCTCGGTACGCCCCCAGCGTACATCACGCGAGACATCCAGTACCGGCGCTAATCCTTGATGACAGCCAACGCTTTTGGCCTCCAGGCGGATCGCGGCGGCCACCTGTTCGATGAGTGCCGGATCCCAGGTTGCGCCATAATTAAGAGGTGAGGGGAATAAGGTGGCGTCTTTACAGAGTAATCCCACCAGGCACTCTTCATGGAACATCGCCGGAATACCCAACCGCGTCTCTTCCATCATGGTCTTTTGCAGACGATTTAATGCCCGAACGCCTTCCACTGGCTCCACCACGTGGGATCCCAGTGGTCGGGTAATCTGTCCAATGCCAAGCTTGAGTTGGGCCTCCAGCGCCAGAGACGCCGACGCGCCGCTGAAATCATCGCTCAGATCGCTACGCACCCGATGATGGCCGTCACTGGCGAGGATCAGCCACAACCCGTGCATTTGCGCAAATTTTTCCTCGTCGCTCATGCGGCCGAGTAGATCCGTCACGCGCACGGACAGGGGCTGCGAAGCGTCCTGATATGGATAGGCCATAGTGATTCTCCTTATTCAGCCGTTGGGATGTTCAGATGTTTGCATGATTCACCGCCGGTTCCGTTGTGTCTGGTGTGGATCGGTTTTTCAGCGCCAGCTGGCTGGCAATGTCTCGCACATAGCTGCTGTTAAGTTTGTAGGTAAACAGCAGTATTCCCATCAGGGTAAAGAGCAGCGAAGGGACGAGGGTGAATAGCGCGTTGATGGTGGTTAACACCGTTGGTAACTGCAACGCGGTGTTGGGCAAGTAGTCGACAAAGCCCAGTACCCAGCCGACTACCGCACCACCGATTGCCAATCCGAATTTGATGGCGAACAGCGCGGTAGAAAAGACCAGACCGTCCAAACGACGGCCGGTGCGGTGTTCTTCATAATCCACCACATCGGAAAACATGGTCCACTGCAACGGGGTAGTGAGATTCTGGATAAAACTGAAAATAATATTAAGGGAAAATATCAGCCACACGGCGTGTGGAGAAATAAAAAATATCGCCGAGCCGCAGATGACAAAGGCCAGGATCATATATTGATAAGATTTCACCCGGTCAAATTTACCGAGCAGCGTTTCGGAAAGCAGTGCGCCAAATAGCGCCGCTACCATACCGCTGACAATAAAAGGAAATATCAGCTGTGGTTGCAATAGAACATATTTTACATAATAAATAGTGGCTGATCCGCGGGTGACTACTGCCACCAGCAGCAAGATATTAAAGATAAAAACGATACGCCACTGGTGATTACGCCACAGTAGCTTCAGGTCGTTGAATATTGAATTTTTACCACTGTTTCCTGGGTGATAGCGTTCTTTGGTCATAAAAAAACAGCAGAAAAACAGAATCACACCCAACAATCCCATCAGGCTCATGGCGTAAAAATATCCGTTGCGGGCATTGCCTTGCCCTAACCAATCCACCAATGGTAAGGCGATTACTGTTACCACCAACCCGCCGATAAATGACAGGGCAAAACGCCATGACTGGATTGAATGACGCTCACGCGGATCTTGGGTCAGTGCTCCGGGCATCGCGCAGTAGGGTACGTTGATTGCTGAGTAAACCAGACAAAGAAGACAGTAAGTTACGCTGGCGTAAATGATTTTTCCTGTCAGCGAAATATCGGGTACATAAAAGGTAATCAGACAACAGATGCCGAAAGGTACAGCAAACCATAATAACCAGGGTCGAAACTTGCCATATCGGGTATGAGTACGATCGACCAGAGAGCCAATATAGGGGTCGATAAAAGCATCCACTGCGCGTACCGCCAGGAACATGGTGCCCATTACCGCGGCGGGCAAGCCGAAAACATCGGTGTAAAAATACGCCAGGAACAGGGTGGCGGTTTGCCATACCAGCGCGCTTGCCATATCACCTAGACCGTAACCTATTTTATCTTTTACGGAGAGTACCGGGTTATTTATCATTATGAACTTCCTTCTTTTTGTCAGGAAGATAATGGCCTTGAGGCCACTGAATTGTTTTTATAGACACACGCTTCCCGATGTATTAAATGGCACGAGTGTTAATTCAGAGAAATAACGAATTAGCGCGGGGCAGGTGCGTCAGTGTCCATGGAGTATAAGGAGGTATTTTTCTGGTAACCAATTGAGGAAATTAACTATAAAATTACGTTTTTTTATTTTTTGTCCTATCTGTGACGGCGAGCATGTTTTAACGCAACGATGAATAAAGGGTCATTAATTGCATACGAAATAATCCATTAGTGCTACTAATCGCCGTTTCGGGCAGACGCATACTCGTAGTTATTTTCTGCCAAGAAAGAAACAACAATGGATCATACTTTGCTTAATAAAACCTTTGGATAACTATCCCATTGGAAGGCAAATTGTATGATGGTACGAGAAACACAGAATAAAGCGTTTGTTCGTGGTCGACGATCTTCATTGATCGCGGCCATTTTTCTGATGGCCACCTCTGCCATTGGCCCTGGTTTTATTACGCAAACCGCTACTTTTACGGCCACGATGGGGGCCGCGTTTTCCTTCGGTATTTTGGCGTCTATCGTCATCGACTTTGTGGTGCAGCAGAATATCTGGCGCATTGTCACCTTGACCCGGATGCGTGCGGCGGATGTTGCAAATATCGCCTTGCCAGGTAGTGGGTATTTGTTGGCGGTGCTGGTTATTTTCGGCGGGTTGGTGTTTAACATCGGTAATATTGCCGGGGCCGGGCTCGGATTAAATGCGATGTTCGACCTTGATCCCAAATGGGGAGGGCTGCTAAGCGCATTTATCACCATTTATATTTTTTCGTCACGTCGAGCCAGTACGGTCATTGACCGCATGATTGTTGTTTTGGGATTGATGATGATCGTTTTGACGCTGTACGTCGCATTTATGTCCTCCCCGCCGATAGGTGAGGCACTACGCCAGAGTGTGTTTCCGGACAAGGTTAACTTTGCTTCCATCACCACTATTGTCGGGGGCACGGTGGGGGGCTACATCAGTTATGCCGGCGCCCACCGCCTGTTGGATAAAGGCATGGGCGGTGTTGAGAACATCAAGGCAGTTTCTTCTGCGGCCACCAAAGGCATTCTTGTGGTGGGGTTAATGCGCTATGTGCTGTTCCTTGCCGTATTGGGGGTGGTGGCTAGCGGGGTAACGCTTGATATATCCAGCCAGGTAGCGAATCCGGCTTCTCAAGCTTTCCAGCATGCAACCGGGGCTCTCGGGGGGCGCATCTTTGGCCTTATTTTTTGGGCATCCGCGCTGACCAGTGTTATCGGGGCCGCATATACGTCCGTCTCCTTTATTACGGTATTTAAAAAATCCATTACCGAGCGTCAGCGCAATATTGCCACGATCATCTTTATTGCCGTGTCGCTGGCGGTTTATCTTCTGTTGGGGACCGCTCCTGCCGCATTACTGGTTTTTGCCGGCGGGTTTAATGGACTTATCCTGCCAATTGGTCTGAGCCTATTTCTCTACGTAGGCTGGAAATGCGCGGATCTGATGGAGGGTTACCGCTATCCGCGTTGGTTGTTGTGGCTGGGCCTGGCGATCTGCGGTTTGACCTGGTATATGGGGCTGATGTCGGTGAGTGCCATTTTCCACTTTCTGAAAATGGCTTGAGAGTGCGTTGTGTTTAGCGTGATTGATTTTAATGATTATTTTTAAACTTTAGAGCAGTGGAAGATGATTGGCACAAGGCATTCATCCTTTGGCCGACTGGCAGGACGGCGGAAGCACGTCAGGACTAGAATTAGCCAATGTCTGGTGATTCTGAATCCTCAGTGGTATCGCTATTAGCGCCGGTCAGTATTACTGCGACATGGCTTTCCGGCGCTATTTCCGCCTTCATGGCAAAGATGGTCGTTTGCTCAATTCACAAACGATCCTGCTGGATTACCACCAAGCGCTCGCCAGTGAACAAGAAGTGGAAAAACTGAAGCTGCAATCAGGTGACACGGTTATCTACCTAAAAAGGCTGAGAAAAATAGATGGTGTACCCGCCATGCATGAAACTATTGTGCTGCCTGAAGCGCGTCTGCCCGATTTTCCGCATGAAGATCAAGTGCCGTCATTGCTCTACCGGTTTTTGATGGATCAGTACGATATTCGAGTGGCGGCGGTGCGTGAGCAGATCACCGCTGAACTGGCCAATGAAGAAGATTGTCGATTACTGGCGTTGCAATCGCCTCAGGCGATACTGGTCATTGATGAAATCTCTTTTGATCAGAGCGCACTGCCAGTGATTCTGGCCCATCACCGTTTTATTACCAGGAACGTCATGTATGTTAATGAGATCCGTTAACAGAGCCTGAATTTATCCTCGCATTTCAGTTCACCCGATATGCTTATTCTGAATTTGTAGCAAAATTTGTTGGTTGTGCGAGGGCCTTGTCAAGTCGCATACAACTCTGCTCCCGGCAGCGTTGCCACCCGAATCACTAACTTGAGTAATCTCATCGGGATCTCTTCGTTTGCCGGGGTCCTGCAACTTGATTTATTTAGGGTGTAACCAGCCATACTCATCTCATTTCCTACAATACTGGAGGCAGGAACTGATTTATTTATTACTGTCGTAAGATATCCCTGATGAAGGCGAAAAAGATCCTGTATTGCACCTGTAACTGATCTGCGACTGACACAGTAGTGTGCCAGAAAAATTTATATATAAATCATGTGACTGTGATGAATATGGCTGCTTATATTTATGACAGACTTTCCGTTAAAGGCAAATCACTTGTACCGATCGATGATAGCCTTAATATAGTTGAAATCTATCAATAAAAGATTATTGATCTGTATAAACGATCGATACTATATTAGAAAATTTTAATTTATTCTCTTGTTTGTGTGTTTTTTGATCACTAAAAGTGGGTTTTGATTGATGTCATCGTCTTTTTTATCAAAGGAAATATGGCGTTTTTACTCCTTTCTATCTGTGTTTTTCACACCACCGTATGCAATAACATAAACGCAGTAATTGTAACGTCCCCCTTCTGGATAGTGTTTTTCCGTCTGTGCCGATAATTTTAATAAACTCTCTTAAGCTCTACGACAGAGGTTAAGGCCCTTCTCATTGCCCCGGTTATGCTCAAAATGCGAGCGGTTGTGGTGCAAAGTATCGCCACCCTGCACTACATTGAGTCAGTCTGTTACCTATGACGATGAAACGAAGCTCCTGCCTATGGTGGTGTAAAGCGCGAAGTAAGTATGTTGAGAGATTGGCATTTATATTGCATATACTTGTATATACATAGACAGACAATGACTTAATAGACAGAAGACAACTTGAAACTTGCTTAACTTCACCAGAAGGAAATCGATATGCTTTCTTTGCGTACCATAAAATTGTCACTCGCTGCTGTTTTCTGTCTTGGCGTACTAGCGTCCACCACTTCCCTGGCGGCGCCAGCGCCAGAATCTGGTGAGTTGAAATTAGGTGTGGAGCCTTGGCTGGGTTATGGCCAGTGGCATGTTGCCGCCGCTCAGAACCTGTATAAGAAAAACGGTCTGGAAAAAGTCGATATCATCAACTTTGCTGAAGACAAGGATATTAACGCGGCGCTGGCCAGCGGCCAGATCGACGCCGCCAGTATTGCGACCCATACCGCGATGGGCATGATTTCCGCCGGTTTGCCCGTGAAGATTGTCCTGTTGCTAGATCAGAGCCAGACTGCTGATGCCATGCTGGTGTCCAAAGACGTGAAAACCCTGAAGGATTTGAAAGGTAAGCGGGTGGCTTATGAAGAAGGCACCACCAGCGATATTTTGCTGCGTAGCGCCCTGTCCTCAGTCGGGATGTCGCTCCGTGACATCAAGCCAGTGCCGATGCCAGCCGCGTCTGCCGGTAGCTCGCTGATTGCCAAACGTGTACCGGTAGCGGTGACCTACGAACCTTATCTGTCGGTAGCAATGAAAGCGGACCCGAGCGTGAAAATGCTCTACAGCGGGAAAAACGATCCGGGTCTGATCAGCGACGTATTGGTCGTGCGTGATGATATGATCAAGAACCGACCCGGTCAGATTGCGGCCCTGATTAAGACCTGGGGCGCGGCAGTGACGCATTATCAGGCTAATACTACTGCCGATCGCGCAGTGATTGCCAAGGCGGTCGGCTCCACACCGGAAGACCTCAGTACCGCTTTTAACGGTATCAAATATTACACCCTGGCAGAGAACAAGCAGCAACTGAGCCACGAGTTCTCGAACAAAACCTTCACCCATGTACTTAAAGCGGCTACCGATGCGGGTATCGTAACCCGAGCTATTACGCCGAAAGAGGCAATTAACGCCAGTTTCGTTAACGCTGAGTGATCGTTACTGTTTCCACGTTCTCTTCCCTCTGCGGGGAGAGTCGGCGGGGACGTCGCCATGAACGTTCCTCGTCCTGATGTCCTCCGCCGGGAGGCGTAATAACCGGCTGTGTTCGGAGGCAGTATGAGTTCGTTAAAGCTGGAGAGCGTCAGCATGCCAGACAAACCGCGCCGTCGTCGTTGGAGCCTGATGACCATCGGTAAGGAACCTACACGCACGCAATTTCTGACTATCGCCGTGGCAGTGTTTGTGCTGCTGTTGCTGAGCTGGTGGTTGGCCACCCGTAACGGTGCGATCCCAGCCATTTTTCTACCTGGTCTGGATCGCGTCTGGTTGCGTATTGCCGGCCTCGCGGCTGATGGGACACTGTGGGGAGATGTGGAAAGTAGCCTGTACCGCATTGTGATCGCCTTTGCCATTTCGTCGGTGATGTCTATCGTCATCGGTGTGTTAGCGGGTTGCTACGGTCTGTTCAAGGCTATCGTCGAACCGCTGGTGGACTTTATCCGATATATGCCGGTGGTAGCCTTTGTGCCGCTGACCATTCTGTGGACCGGCACCGATGATATCCAAAAGTTCCTGGTGATCTGGATTGGTACTTTCTTCCAGCAGGTGCTGATGATGATTGATGCAGTCAAGCGGGTGCCCATCGACTTTATTGGTCTGGGCCGCACACTGGGCATGCCGGATCGCAAGATCTTGTATCGTATTGTGTTGCCAGCGGCATTACCCGGTATTTGGGATGCTCTGCGTATCAGTCTGGGTTGGGCCTGGACCTGGTTGGTGCTGGCCGAGCTGGTGGCTTCAACTTCCGGACTGGGCTACCGCATTGTGGTGTCGCAGCGCTATTTCCAGACCGACACGATCATCGGCTATATCCTGTTGCTCGGTTTCCTCGGACTGATTACCGACCAACTGATGCGCGCCGCTGAGCGCGTGCTGTTTCGCTATAACCGGAGGCGTTCCTGATGGCGACCTTAACCCTGCAAACGCTGGAAAAAAGTTTTCCGTTGGGCAAAACGCGCCGCCGCGTGCTGCACGGTATCGACCTGACCCTGCATGATAACGAGTTCGTGTCGATTGTCGGTGCCTCGGGTTGTGGCAAAAGTACGTTGCTGTCTATCGCCGCCGGACTGGAAGAGTTCGACAGCGGCGACGTGCTGGTGGATGGGCAGTCGATCACCGGTCCCGGCATCGATCGTGGTGTGGTGTTCCAATCCTACACCTTGTTGCCCTGGCTGACCGCGCGTCAGAATATTGAATTCGCCCTCAAAGCGGCTGGCATCCCCGCCAGTCAGTGCCGTGATATCGCTCAGCAACACCTGGAACTGGTGAAACTCGACAACGCCGGCGACCGTTGGCCCGGCGAGCTGTCTGGTGGCATGAAGCAGCGCGTGGCGATTGCACGTGCGCTGTCTTACCGTCCGAAGATCCTGTTGATGGACGAGCCGTTCGGTGCGTTGGACGCCATGACGCGTCACCAGATGCAGCAACTGTTGATTGAAATCTGGGAAAAGCACCGTCTGACGGTGATGTTCGTCACCCACGATATTGAGGAGGCAGTGTGGCTGTCTGATCGTATTGTGGTGATGGGATCAGGCGTTATAGAGACGACTTTCGATGTTGGCTTGCCACGCCCACGCGTAGAGGCGTTAAGCCGAGAGACTGAATTTATTGACCTACAACATCGTGTTCTGGATCGCATACGCCATCCAACACTGGCTAATGAATAAAGGAAATGAAGATGGCTGTAACTTTTCATGATCTGTCGGCGTCAGATACGCTGCCCGCCGAACTGTTCAAACGTACTGAATCCGATCTGTCATTCTTCACCGAACGTGTGGTGCCGATTATTGCCGCGGTACAGCAGGAAGGTGATGCGGCGCTAATCCGTTTCGCCCGTGAATTCGATGGTGTGCAGCCGGAACATTTCGCTATCCGTGCTGAAGAAAGTGAGTTCGACGACGCTTTTGCACGCATGGACCCGGAAGTGATCGAATCGATCCGCTTTGCGGTGGAAAACGTGCGTGCTTTTCACGAGGCTCAGAAACCGGAAGAGATGTGGCTCAAGGAAATGCAGCCAGGTGCCTTTGCTGGCGATCGCCATGTGCCGATCGACGCAGTGGCTTGTTATGTGCCGCGCGGCAAAGGCTCATTCCCTAGCGTGTTGGTCATGACGGCGGTGCCGGCCGTGGTGGCCGGTGTTCCGCGCGCAATTGTTATTACCCCGCCGGGACCGGACGGCAAGGTGGATGACGCGACTCTGGTGGCGGCGCGTCTGGTGGGTATCACGGAAATTTACAAATGTGGTGGCGCTCAGGGCGTGGCGGCAGTGGCCTACGGCACCCAGAGCGTGCCAAAGTGTCTGAAAATCGTCGGTCCAGGCAGCCCGTGGGTCGTGGCAGCCAAGCGTCAACTGACCCACCTGCTTGATCCGGGTGTGCCAGCCGGCCCAAGCGAAAGTCTGATTCTGGCGGACGACAGCGTAGATGGCGCATTGGCGGCACTCGATTTACTGATTGAATCGGAACACGGTCCTGACTCATCCGCTTATCTGGTGACCTCCAGCCGCCGCGTGGCGGAGCAGGCCATCGCCGCTTTGCCCGGTTACTGGGCGCAGCAGACCGAAAAACGCGCCGAGTTCTCGCAGAAAGTCCTGGGCGGCGATCACGGCGGCGTGGTGCTGACCCGTGATTTCGCCACCGCAGTGGAATTCGTTAACCAGTATGCCCCAGAGCATTTGGAAATCCTGGCCGCCGAGCCAATGGCGGTGATGACGAAGATTCGCAATGCCGGTGAGATCTTGTTGGGCAATTATACTCCGATCACTTTAGGTAACTTTGTGTTGGGCCCTAACGCGGTACTGCCCACCAACGGTGCGGCTAAAACGGCCGGGCCGCTGTCAGTGTTTGATTACATGAAGCGCATCTCCATCGGTTATGTCACTGCCGCGGGTTATGACCCACTGGCCGTCAAGGCCAAGCGTTTCGCCGAATACGAAGGTTTTCCGGGACATGCGCTGGCAGTTTCCGATGTACGCAAGCGACTACTGGAAGGAAAAAACAATGCCTGAGGCCTGCCGCGAACCACTGGCCGCGCAAGCCCGGACACTGGCGCGTGCTGGAAAATGGCAACCGGCGAGTGACAAGCTGTGTCAGCTGATTGGGGAAGTCGTCGGCATACCTGCTCGCCATCTGGAGATTAACCGCGACCAGTACAGTTTGAATTCACTGAACGGCCGCGTCACGTTGGCGGATGATCGCACACTGTTCTTCAAATACCACCATGAAGAGGGTGAAGACCACACCATTGAGGAGTATTACCGTGCTGGGTTGCTGCGCGATCACGGTTTCCGGGTGGATGTACCGCTGTATGCCTGTGGTGAACCGGGGCGGCAAATTTTATTGTATCAACTGCGCAATGATCGTCGGCTGGCGGACGTGTGCCGTGATATCGAGCTGAGTGGCGACTGGGATGGGATGGGCGCAGTGGTGGATGCACAACAGCGTGCCGACGCCGAAATCCTGGCCCTTACCTTGCCGACATTGCAACCGGGGCAGGCCGCCGACGTGGTGATGGAACCGATTCATCAATTGTTCTATCACCGGCTGGTGTCCCCTGGCGATACGCCGGGACTCGGTGGCCGTGTCAAACGGTTCTATGTGGATCAAACCTTTAAACTGGGTGACGAATCGCTCAGTTGGCAAACGTTGAGCAATTTGCAATGGGAAATCAACGGGGTGCGTTATGGTCATACGTTGCGCCAACTGTTTTTGGAGGCCGCAGTGGTGCTGGCGCCGGGACGTCTGGCTAACCACGGCGTGGTGGTGGCGCACGGTGATGCCCATAATGCGAATGTGTGGTTTGATACCCATGCTGATCAGCCACAATTGGTGAGTTTCGACCCGGCGTTTGCTGGCAGCCATATTCCAGCGCTGTTGGCGGAGGTTAAGGCCACGTTCCACAATATTTTTGCCCATCCGCACTGGCTATATGAGCCAGCGCAGGCGACGGATTGTTATCAGGTCAGTGTTAAACGACGCGGTGATACCCTTGAGGTGCAGCACGACTGGCAACTGACGCCACTGCGTGCCGCGTTCCTCAATAGTAAGGGCGAGGGCTACTGGCGTCCTCTGCTGCGCGAGCTGAAGGCGCGTGGTTGGTTACCCCGGCACTGGCAGCGCATCGTGCGGCTGGCGTTATTCTGCTGTCCGATGCTGGTGCTGGATTTGCGAGCCGGTGGAGGTAGTGGGCATACGTCGGTCAGTTCGCCGCTAGGTCTGTCTTTGGCTGTGATGCTCGGTAGCGAGGGCGATGACGCGTTCAATCAGTGGTTGCAGCAACTGATTTAAGGAGCGAAGTATGAAGGTGGTACGGTTATACGGCATTGGTGATCTACGTGTGGCGTCGGTCGCCGAGCCGGTCGTCGCGGCAGGGCTGGTGCAGCTGTGGGGATTGGTGGCGCGGTCAATCCCGCTGGACGCGGTGCCTCAGACTTATGACCATCTTATCGAGGGCAAGAGTCCCTATCTTAAATTGGTGATCCGGTCATGAATGCGCGTATGCAGACTTTTTCGTTACAGGGCCGGCATGCGCTGGTGACCGGCGGCACGCGTGGTATTGGCCATGCGCTAGCACTGGGACTGGCCGAGGCGGGTGCTATGGTGACCATTACCGGACGCGATCAAGACAGCCTGTCGGCGGCGCTGTCGCACCTGCGTCAGGTGGATGCCGGTGCGCAGGGCGTGTTGCTGGATGTGGCAAACACCGCGCAGATTTCGCCGGTGTTTGCCGCACTGGATGTTGCCCCGGATATTCTGATTAACAATGCGGGCACTGAGCAGGTATGTCCGTCACTGGATCTGGATGAGGCGCTATGGCAGCGCATTGTTGACACCAACCTGAAGGGGGCTTTTTTACGGCTCAGGCTGCCGCCCGGTTTATGGTGAAAAATAGCGGCGGTTCGATCATCAATCTGTGTTCGCTGACCAGCCAGGTGGGTGTGCCGGGCGCAGCGGCTTACGGCGCGTCGAAGTCGGGACTGGTGGGGCTGACCCACACCCTGAGCACTGAGTGGGCGCGTGACGGTATCCGGGTTAATGGTATCGGGCCTGGTTATTTCAGCACCGATCTAACCGCAGTGTTCTATCAGGATACCCAGTGGTGCGAGGCGATGCTGCAAAAGATTCCGCAAGGACGCTTCGGTGAGCTGGATGATCTGGTTGGTGCGGTAATTTTTCTGTGCTCTGATGCGGCGCGCTATATAACCGGTCAGGTACTGTATATCGATGGGGGATATCTGGCGGCGATCTGAACCGGCCATGTACGGCCGGTTTGATATGGCAGTGAGGGAGTTCACGCCGCTTCAACGTAGTGTCGGGAGGTTTTCCCGCAGCAGATGCGGGCCTAGCTCATTGATGCAACGGCAACCTAGCTGTGCCAGCGTGCGATCGATTTCAGCGTACAGGATGGATAACGCCTGATGTGCACCGGCTTCACCGGCGGCAGCCACCGCATACAGCAAAGGGCGTCCCAGCAGTACGGCGTTGGCACCCAACGCCAGTGCCTTGACGACATCAGTACCGCGGCGAAAACCACTGTCAATGAGAATGATCGCCTGCTCACCCAGTGCGTGGCGGATGTCCGGCAGTACCAGCATCGGGCTGATGCTACCGTCCAACTGACGGCCACCGTGGTTGGATAGCACGACACCATCCGCCCCCAGCGTCATCGCCTGACGCGCATCCTCTACCGTCATGATCCCTTTGATCAATAGATCTCCCTGCCATTGCTGACGCAGCCAACTTAGTGTTTCCCAGTTGAGGGTCGTGTCCATCTGCTCGGCAAAATAGGCTGCACCGCCGACACCACGTTGGTATTGTGGTGGCAGGTAGGGTTTTAGGTTGCCGAAGCCCGGCATACCCTGTGGTTTTAAGGTACGCCAGACCCAGCCTGGCCGGCGCGCCACATCGAGCAAGCTGCGCAGCGACAGTTTCATCGGCCGCCGGTAGTGGCGTTTGTCTCGTTCCCGATTGCCGAAATGTACCGCGTCCACCGATACCACCAGTGTGGTGCAACCGGCGGCGCGAGCGCGGGTGAGCAGATCGACGGTTACGCGGCGATCTTTGAGGACATACAATTGAAACCAGTGATGGCCCTGACCGTCGGCTGCCACCTCTTCCAGCGAGGCGGTGGAGACGGTGCTCTGGATTAGGCTGATGCCAGCACGGCGTGCGGCACGTGCCAGCATCAGATCAGCCTGATAACGTAGCATGCCGTTATAGCCAGTAGGGGCGATGAGCAAGGGGGCGCACAAAGTCTCCCGGCCCAGAACTACGCTCAGATCCCGCTGGCTACAGTCCTTGAGCACTGGTGGCACGAATTGCCAGCGTTCGAATACGGTTCGGTTATGCGCCAGCGTGCGTTCATCATCTGCCCCGCCATCCACATAACTGAATGCGAATCCAGGCAGTACCCGTCGGGCCTGCGTCCGAAAGTCGTCGAGATTTAAGATCATAGTACCTGCCTGAGCGCACTGATGAAACGTTGATTGTCGACCGCGCTACCCACCGAGACGCGGATCCAATGGGTATAACCCGGCTCCAGCCAGGGTTTGACAATCACACCAAATGGCAGTAGCCGCTGAGCCAGCGCGGCGCTATCCCACGCAGTACGGAAGAACAGGAAGTTGGCGCTTGACGGCACCACCTGTAACCGGAGTTGAGTCAATTGATCTGCCAACCAGGTACGCTGAGCGCTGACGTGGGCTACGCTGCGTGCGGTGTGGTCACTATCGTGCAGGGCGGCGATAGCCGCTGCCTGGGCTGAACGGTTGATATTGAATGGTGTGCGCACCCGGTTGAGAATATCGACCAACGCGGGATCGCTGGCCAGTCCGTAGCCGACGCGCAGCCCTGCCAGACCATAAGCTTTGGAAAAAGTACGCAATACGACCCATGGCCGCGACTGGTGTTGCAGCACTGCCAGGCTATCGGGATAGCCATCCAACTGTGCGCAATATTCGTAATAGGCCTCATCGATGACCAGCAGACAATCTTGTGGCGCACTGTCAACCAGGCGCTGGAAGCCGTCGCGGTCCAGCATGCAGCCGACTGGGTTGGATGGGTTGCTGAACATGACCATTTTAGCCGGAGTCCGCAATGCTTGTTGCCAGGCTGCGACATCAAATGCCATCTGGGCATTGACCGGTACACCAGTGACATTGGCTCCCATCATCTGTGGGTAAATCAGATGCAGACCGAACGACGGTAGCAGTGTCACTACCCGGTCACCAGGGTTAACGAAGGCCAGACACAGGAGTTTGAGCAAGTCTTCCGATCCGTTGCCGATAATCACCCGGTTGGCGTCTACGCCGCTGGTCTGCGCCAGTGCATCGCGTAGCTGCTGGCTGCTGGGATCCGGGTAAATGGCGCTGAGGCGGGCACTCTCCTGCAACGCGGTTATCACCTGTGGACTGGCTCCCAGCGGATTTTCATTACTGGCCAGACGCGCAATGGTATCCACGTTATAGTGGGCACGAACTGCTTCATCGGACAGCCCGGCGTTATAGGCACCCAACTGTCGTGCTTCTTTACGAACCAACGTATTAATCAACTGCTCGGACATAATGGTCTCCAGATTGAATCGCGTGGAGGGGCAGCGATAATATCAAACGCGTTTGATGACAAAGCATGTATAGCGGTGATAATGAGAAGATCATAAAGACGCTGCAAGTCTCTCCCTGTAAGCTCAAACCGCTTCATCCCTGGCGCGGATGCTTACTCCTCTTTCTCATTATCACCGTTCCGACGCTATACGTAGGTTTGTCAACGGTCTGTCAGGGATTACTTCACCATCGGCAGATTCAGGTCGTGCGCATGGGCGCAGGCTACGGCGCTGTCATAGCCCGCATCAGCATGACGCATTACGCCAGTAGCGGGGTCGTTCCACAGTACGCGACCCAGACGGGTGTCAGCCTGTTCGGTGCCATCACAGACGATCACCAGACCGGCATGCTGTGAGAAGCCCATGCCCACGCCGCCGCCATGATGCAGGCTAACCCAGGTGGCGCCACCGGCAGTGCTGAGCAGCGCATTGAGTAGCGGCCAGTCGGATACGGCATCAGATCCGTCTTTCATCGACTCGGTTTCGCGGTTGGGCGAGGCCACCGAGCCGCAGTCCAGGTGGTCGCGGCCGATAACGATCGGTGCTTTCAGTTCGCCATTACGTACCATTTCATTGAATGCCAGCCCAGCCAGATGACGTTCGCCAAGACCCAGCCAGCAGATACGGGCCGGCAACCCCTGGAAGGCGATGCGTTCGCGTGCCATATCTAACCAACGGTGCAGATTCTTGTTGTCCGGGAACAGTTCTTTGAGTTTGGCATCCGTCTTGTAAATATCTTCCGGATCGCCGGACAGGGCGACCCAGCGGAACGGCCCCTTACCTTCACAGAACAACGGACGGATATAGGCGGGCACGAAGCCAGGAAAATCAAAGGCATCGCTGATGCCTTCGTCCAGCGCCACCTGACGAATGTTGTTACCGTAGTCGACGGTTGGAATGCCCATATGGCAAAAGTCGAGCATCGCCTGAACATGTACCGCCATGGAGGCGCGTGCGGCTTTATTCACTGCCTGTGGATCCTCGGTACGCAACCGGGTCCACTGATCCAGCGTCCAGCCGATCGGCAGATAGCCATTGATCGGGTCATGAGCTGAGGTTTGATCGGTGACAATATCGGGTTTCATACCGCCAGCTTTGGCGCGCTTGACCAGCTCCGGCAGCACTTCAGCCGCATTGCCCAGTAAGCCGACCGAAATAGCGCGCTGTGCCTGGTTAGCTTCAGCGATCATTTGCAGAGCGTCGTCGAGAGCGTAGGCTTTGTAATCCAGATAATGGGTTCGCAGACGGAAATCGATGCGCGATTCCTGGCATTCCACCGCCAGTACCGAAGCGCCAGCCAGTACACCAGCCAGCGGCTGAGCACCGCCCATGCCGCCCAGACCGGCAGTCAGGATCCATTTGCCACGCAGGTCGTCGTGGTAATGCTGACGGCCGGCTTCGACAAACGTTTCATAGGTTCCCTGCACAATGCCTTGCGCGCCGATATAGATCCACGAACCGGCGGTCATCTGGCCGTACATCATCAGACCGGCCTTATCCAGCTCATGAAAGTGGTCCCAGTTGGCCCAGTGGGGCACCAGGTTCGAGTTGGCGATCAGCACCCGCGGAGCGTCGGCATGGGTGCGGAACACCCCGATCGGCTTGCCGGACTGTACCAGCAACGTCTCTTCTGGCTGGAGCGCCTTGAGCGAGCGCAGAATTTGTTCGAAACATTCCCAGTTGCGTGCCGCCTTGCCAATCCCACCATAGACCACCAGATCTTCTGGGCGCTCAGCTACGTCTGGGTCGAGGTTGTTTTGGATCATGCGGTAAGCGGCTTCAATCAGCCAGTTGGCACAGTGCAATTCGCTGCCGTGAGGGGCGCGCACCACGCGAGCGACGGCTTTGCTTACAGTCTCAGTCATTTCTTATTCCTTATCCAAAATAGGGTTATCCCTGATCAGGCGTAGCTGGGCAGCATGGTGGTGATGGCATCAGGCCAGACAGTATTGACAGCCCATAGTCGCATCTGCTCGATATCGGGTGCCATCAGACGGTCTTTATCCAGGAACGCTACGCGCTCACGCAAGCGTGCCAGCTCCTGTTCCAGGGCGGCGGAGCTTTTCAGCGGGCGGTGAAAATCGATACCTTGTGCCGCGGCCATAGCTTCGATACCGACCACCGCGGCGGTGTTGAAGCACATCTCTCCCAGACGCCGCGCCGCATAGGTGGCCATCGAAACATGATCTTCCTGGTTGGCGGAGGTAGGCAGGCTGTCCACACTGCCTGGATGGGCGAGGGATTTGTTTTCCGATGCCAGCGCGGCGGCGGTGACCTGGGCAATCATAAAGCCGGAGTTGACGCCGCCATCGTTGACCAGAAACGGCGGCAAACCGGACAGACCGCTATCCAGCAGTAATGCCAGACGGCGCTCGGAGATGGCGCCGATTTCTGCCACCGCCAGCGCGATGATATCGGCGGCGAAGGCCACTGGTTCGGCATGAAAGTTACCGCCAGAAATGACGTCGCCGGTATCGGTAAATACCAGCGGGTTGTCGGAAGCCGCGTTGGCTTCTATCTGTAGCACGCGTGCGGCGTGTTGCAGGTTATCCAGGCAGGCACCCATGACTTGCGGTACACAACGGATAGAGTAGGGATCCTGCACGCGTCCGCAATTGACGTGAGAGGAGAGGATTTCACTGCCTTCCAGCAGTGTGGAGACGGCGGCGGCTACGGCTATCTGGCCTTGCTGGCCGCGGGCCTGATGAATCCGGGCGTCGAATGGTTTAACTGAACCTTTAATGGCTTCCAGTGAGAGCATGCCGGATATCAGGCCGGCGGCGAACACTTTTTCGGCCTCGAACAGGCCGCGCAGTGCCAGTGAGGTGGATACCTGGGTGCCGTTTAGTAGCGCCAGTCCCTCTTTCGGGCCGAGGACGAACGGTTCCAGACCGGCTTTTTTCAGCCCTTCTACGGCGGGGATGCGTTTACCTGCTACTCGCACCTCGCCTTCACCCAGCAGTGTCAGCGACATATGCGCCAGCGGAGCCAGATCGCCAGAAGCACCGACCGAGCCCTTTTCAGGAATACACGGCATCACACCGGCGTTGAACAGGGCGATCAGTGCGTCCAGTAGTTCGATGCGGATGCCGGAATGGCCACGCGCCAGACTGATGATTTTGGTTGCCATGATCAGGCGTACCACATTATCTGGCAGCAGTTCGCCGAGACCGACACTGTGGGATAACACCAGATTACGTTGTAATTCGGCCAGGCGGGCTGCGGGAATGGTAGTTTGAGCCAGCTTGCCGAAGCCGGTGTTGATACCGTACACCACGTTACCGGCACTGACGATTGCATCAACGGTATCACGGGCGGCAATCACCCCGGTGCGTGCGTTTTCATCCAACGCCAGGCTGACATCGCCGTGGTAGATGGCTTTGAGCGTCGCCAAATCCACCTCACCGGGCGTCAGGTGACATGTTTGTGTACCGAGCAGCATAGTATACTCCTGTCTATACAAGTTCTGCGAAAAGGAAACCCGATCAAACGGGCAAAATGTCAGGTCGCCGTCACTGGCATCACGTAGTCAGATCATCACGATGCTGAGTGAAGCCTAAGGCGTATAGTATTGTATATACAACTTGTTGCAATGCTTATGCCAAATTGCTTATATCATTCAGGGGGACGTAATACCGTGATCGCCGCAGAATAGCAGCCAGTATGGTAATTATGATGCACTGAACTGAGGCTTTTTATGCACCATTTTAGTGCTAGTGCGCCAATTAAGATGTATATACATTTGCTTTATCAACCAGTAAACTGAAGTTGTCATTTTTCTTAAGGATATGGATATGGTCGAGCAGAGCGCTATTTCGCAACTTGCCGCCGCCATGAGTGATCAGCCGGCACCCATTTATTTGCGCGTGAAGCAGGCGATTATCAGCCAGATCACCGAAGGCGTGTGGAAAGCTAATCAACGCGTGCCGTCCGAGAGTGAGCTGGTCAATGAGCTCGGCGTCAGCCGCATGACGATCAATCGCGCTCTGCGCGAGTTGACCAGTGAAGGTTATTTGATTCGTATGCAGGGCGTGGGTACCTTTGTTGTCGAGATGAAGGGCTATACCGCCATGCTGGAAGTGCATAACATCGCAGAAGAAATTGCTCAGCGAGGCCATCGTCATACCAGTAAAATTCTGTCGTTGGCAGAAGTGAAGGCCGATCCGGAACAGGCAGCGGTACTGGGTCTGGCCACCGGTCATTCGATTTTTCATTCAGTGATTGTGCATTACGAGAACGATTTGCCGGTGCAGTTGGAAGACCGGTTGGTAAACCCGCTGATGGCACCGGATTACCTTAAGCAGGACTACGACAACCAGACGCCGTACACTTACCTGATGCGGGTGGCTCCGTTGACCGCAGGAGAGCATATTGTGGAAGCGGTGGTGCCAGATGCACGCCAGCGCAAGGAACTGCTATTGGATGAGCACGAACCCTGTTTATTGATTCACCGCCAAACCTGGAGCGATGCCAAAATTGTCACCTATGCCAAGCTGCTGTATCCCGGTTCGCGCTACAAGTTGTTGGGGCGTTTCAAAGGGCATGGTTGATTTCTGGCGGCATATCAATACAGACTAATCACGGCAAACCGAGTAAGTCTCCAGTCACTGACTGTGGCCTGCTCCTGGAGGCTCACCCGGCAGCTTTCTTCCTGCAACTCGAATTATTCAGGATATATACAGTAAATAACATATCCCATTAATTGACACTGCTTTAAATGATCCAATGCTTTCGACCCTATATTAATTGGTCTAACAAGCACAATTTCCTATATTATGTAAAATTACATCACCACGGGTACTGGCCTGATGTGCTGCATCAAATAATGCTTTTATTTTCTCTGCATCAATATTATTGAAAATTATTTTTCCATCAGATTGTACTGTGATATCTTTTACAGATGTTTCTCCAAAAGAGGTATTGATTTGTGATGATGTATTGGTAATAAGGTATTGTTCCAAATCACTATTTTTCTTGAAAATTAATTGCTTTTTATCTTCATCAATGACGCAGTCTTTTTGGGAAATGCTGACGTGGTTCATAATATATACCTCACTGTTTATATGATATTTGTTACAGGGATTGTTGCTTTATCAGCCCACCGTTTGTGCACGGATACTGATGGGCACTTTAGATCTTTTTCATTTTCAGTAAATAATGGGATAGACCATGCTCGTACTTTATCTATATCTAATGCCATTAAACCATCTTTGTTTAAGTGTCCAATGCTATTGACGTCACTGTTAAGTGCTACAGTACATTTTAAAACATCTCCATTAGGGCGTATAACAAAACTATTTAGTTTTGCAGCATAACAAATATAATTATTGTTAACAGATTGAAAAATCAGTTCTGGCTGTATTAACTTTAATAGCTTGGACAAATAAGTCATCTTTTCTTTTTCATCATTAAAAATGGTAATGTTATCATCATCATTTCCACCTAGTCTTTCAATGGCGTGGAAAAAAATCGTGAATCTATGGTCATTAGAAAATTCTTTGTTTATTTTTTCTATTAACTTAATAGTTTGATGAATATTATCAGGTGAATAATGTATCCTTAGTATTATATTAAAATTTAACGTCGATCTCCTGGCTTCCATAAGGTTATGCCATATCGTTTGAAAAGACCCTTTTCCATTGGATTTTTTTCTCATCTTGTCATGGTCTTCTGCATATCCATCAAGCGTTATTTGATAGCTTGTTATGTTCAGGTTTACTAAGGCAGTTAAATTCTTAAGTGTCAAATAATAGCCATTAGTTGTCATGCTGCTGGTATATTCAACATTGTTTTGCTTTGCACTATATTTTATATGACTGCTGATTTTTGTGATCTGACGTAATGCTAAAAGTGGTTCTCCTCCAAACCATAATATATTTAATTTTCTTAGTCTTGGTAATGCATTGTCAACGAACTTATTAATTGAATCAACAACTTCATTTCTCATATTGCCAATTGCGAAATCCTCATAACAATATACACATCTGAAATTACACTGCTCGGTAGGCATTATAGTCAGCTCAAGGTATCGGTCATCTAATGAGGCTAAGATATGATTGTTCATTTATGATACTCTCGGTTTATCAAACATACCCACCATGCTTTACATTACAGGTGCATTTATTTTATTATTTTTCTCTATTAACTATAGTTAATAAAAATTTTATTTCCACTGATGATCGATTTGATGTCTGGTTTTTATATCGAGTAGACTTCAGGTTGCAAGAAGGCGGCAAGTGAGCGAATCACGATACGCTTACCTAAGTAAATAATTCGGATGAATAAAATCAATGCATCAGCAACATGAAAGATGAAGTGGATGTAACGCGGAATTTCATAGTCAGATAAAAGTTATTCATCTTTATATAGTTAAGACTATTAGTCTTAATGGTTATTGTTTTTTGGTGATTTTTATTGGGATGAGATAACCGATTTGAACCTTGCCGGATATGGAATGAATCAGCCTGCCAGTTGACCCAAAACAATATGGGTCAGTCAGTGTTGTCAGCCAATAAATTCACTCTCCACGTAGCGAGAAGGAATACTGAACAGAATGAATCAGGCCACACCATGCCATCGGTCTAACGTCAGATTGTCGGATGGTGTGACCAAAGTCACCATGTCTCTGGGTCAATGTTGACTATTGTCGCCGCTCAACTGCGGGTTCCTTGTGGTTTTACCGGCATATCATAAGTCACTGGACCGTTCTGATAATTGGTGATGCTCAGCCAGTCGGCCGAGTAGCCAATAGGAATGGCTGGCGGATTTTGCGGCGGAGCGGGCGGAGGATTAATGTAGCCATCGGAGTATTTGGCGATCAGCATATCGGCCAGTTCCCACCAGCGTGTCAGAATGTCGTGAGCGTTTTTTTCACATAATGAGGTGATCAGAGCGGCATCATTCTCTCTGGCCATGATGTCGTCCCACTCACACAATCGTTGTACCGCTATGGTTTCCAGCATTTGTTGCAAGGGGCGGATATCCACGTTGTACATCCGTTGGTAGTTGAGTCTGGCCCAGTTCGCCACGAAATCAAAGGCCCACCAGGCAGCGATGCGGTCAAACTTCTGGGGATCGCCAATCTGGTAGGAGAGTGGCAGGTTGGTTACCCGGGATGGGAATGGCGAAAAGCAGGTCGTACTGGCAACGTCAGGCCCGAACCAGACGATCCCTTTGGTAAGTTCAGGCGCGGTCGGTCGTGTTTGGGCAACATAGACATACCCTTGATAAAAAATCGATATAGCGCGTTCCCATGCACCACTCAGCGGTCGCGTGGTAGTGGAAACGTTATTTTGATCGCCATCGTAGGGACCGATATAGCGATTAGGGTCACCATACGGGCCAGCGGCTACACCTTTGGTCAGGTCAAACGGCGTGCCTTCATAGTGGTCACGGTAGAGAGCAAAGACATCCTGGGTGCTGAGTGGGCTTTTGGGAGATACCGAGAAGGGATAGTCCGTGGTGTAGCTACCGCCGTTTACCCATGGGCTGAGTCCCAGGTCGGGATTGACTCGATCAAAGATCCGCCAGACTCGACGCAGCGAGTAATAAGGATGATTGTATTCGCCCCAACTGACGGAGGTAAGCCAGTCGACCGGACCGGTTTCCGGTGTCGCCCAACCGACTTTTTTCAGCCCGGACAGAAGGTGCCTGGAGAAAAGTTGGTCCGGGTTGCCTTCTTTTATTTCCCGGATGCGAAACTCGTTGGCCGCGACAAACACTGTGCCATCCGGTACCCGCTGGGCAATCCAGGCGGAGTGGTAAACCTCATCGGGCAGAGCGCACATTTCGAACACCCACCCTTCGTGTTCGTCGGCCACTAATAAGGTTTCCCCCGTGGAGAAGTAACCGTAGGTGTCAATGAGTGAGCCCATCAGCTCCACGGCTTTCCGTGCGGTTTTGCATCGCTCCAGCGCAATCCTTGACAGCTCCGCGCTGTAAAACAGTCGGCAGTGGGTGTCGTTGCTCGCCGCCTCTTCTGCGGTAACCGGATCAGGCTCGTATTTAGCACCATTGGTACATTCGCCGAACATCAGATTGTGTTCGTTCATGATGCCGTAGTTGCCGTCGAAATAGGCATAGGTGTGTTCAACTTGCGGTATTACGCCGATGAGCGGTGTTTCCGGCCAGCTGGGCGTATTATAACCCGGACCTCGATCCTGGCTGACAATACGGGGGTAAGCGGTATTAGTATTGTTTACGATCCCCCGAAGACTGCCTGGCGCATGATGTTGTGCGGGGACGTAGATGAATCGTTGGTCCGATAGTTCATCGTCATCAGAGTGGGTGACCATCATGGAGCCATCGGTGGAAGCCCCTTTTGTCACTATCATTGTGGTACACATGTTTTACCTGACCTTGATTTACGCTATGAGGTAATCCCCCGGCGTGACCGAGGGAACCAAAGCTATTGACTGGACAAGCCATGCGCTTTCCGGTGACTATTTGTGGTTACCGGCGGTGGCTGTAGCGATAATGCTACCCATTTTTGTGGGATTGGGGTCCTCGCGGTGTTTGACGGCGTTACGTGCCCAGGCTTCGAGTTTCACCCTATCTTTCTGGAAGATCATCATGTGTGTCGAACCACCGAATTCGAAACGGCCTATCTCGGTGCCGCGAGTAATACTGACCGGAGCGGCACCTTCCTCGACGATAAAAGTGCTGGGATCGATGATGCAGCTGGAGACCTCCACCATTCCGATGCAGATGAGCGCAATATAGCCACATGATTTGTGTTTGAAGATAAAGATGGCACGGGTGGCGACGTGACCCAGATAGGGTTGTGATTCGGTTCCTTCCCAGGTGCCTTGGTCTTCCCCCTGTCCGGGACGCTGGGCGAAATAGGTTCCCGGTTCTACCCACGACCGTACCAGCAAGCCATCAAGCGGTGAATTCCAGCGGTGATAGTGTGTGGCAGATAAGAATCCCTGATAGATCTGACCGCCTTCGAACAGTTTCGCCCATTGCCGCTGGCCTCCGAACAGATCGAGCAAGGAGTAGTTCATGTCCTTGGCCCAGAATTGACTTTCCAGCTTAATCTTGTTGGCATATTTCCAGGGGGTGGTTTCACAACCGATGTCGATCTGGGTTTTCGGATCGCCATGGAATGGTCGTGCACCTTTCACAAACTGACGGAGAAAGAAGGCATTCCATGAATCAAAGCCATATCCCGGTTTACTGGGGTCGTGTTCCATCTCTTTCCATACACCTGCTTTATGAGCTGCTTTGGATATCCATGACCCCGGTTTTTCCGGGTGCTGAATGTCGAGCTTGTCGAGAGAGTCACTGCTCTTGAGGAACGTATTCCACGCGTTAAGCACCGGTTTGAATTGCTGATTGAAGGTGGCGTCGTGGAACAGGGCAACACCGGCTTCGGTTCCCATCGCGACGGAGAGGAACGCATTCATCGGTGTACCTACCTGTGCGGTGGTATTGAAGGACGATGACGTAGTGATGATTTCATTGAGGATCTCGAAGAAGCTGTCATATCCCTCAATCCAGATGGCATCACCGTCTTTTTTGATTTCGGCTCTGGTCTCTTTAGGCAGGGAGGCGATAAACGCATTGGACTGTTCGATCATCGATGTCAGCCACATGCGGTATACACTGTGAGACGTAACCCAGTTTTTGAATTCCTGCATGACAGGTTGTAATGGAGCGAGCGTATTGGCCTTTTTCTTGGCGGCAATATGATGACGAAGCGGGATAAGAAATTTAGCGGTTGCCCATACGCGGTTGGGAACCCAAAAACCCATCTGAATCGGGCCTGCGTTATCCAGAGTGAGTAGGCCGGATTGGCTTCCTTCGTAATGGGCGTCAGTGGATGAAGAATGTGTGTGTGAAGCCTGATTTTTAGTGCGAGCCATAATATTTCCTCTTGATTCTGGGACGCTACCGCCCTTGACTGAATACGCCAATAGCTGGACGGTTTATTAATTCAAACGACCTCTTCATATTAAAAATAGGTGGATTCCAGGTAATGGCAAGCGCGATAGCGTGAACGTATTTTCTTGGAGCCGCGTAATTTTCATTCCTACCAGTAGCACACTGACGAGTGCTACTGATATATCTCATCGCTGTCGATAATTTAGCGCTTGGATTGTAAATAATAAAAGCACCTTTCATAAAAAAACGAAACACCAGGAAATCGTTATTACTTATAATTGTTACTCTGTTATCTATTACTTCAGTAACATAAAACCAACATTGCAATCGATTTATAACTCAAATAAAGTAAATAAAACTAATAATAAATCGTAATGAAAAGTGATTTTTGTTCTAAATATAGGTAATTTAATCTGATATTTTAGTGTAATAAATTAATCTTATTGAATTTTATAATTATAATTTAGTTTCGTAATGTTAATTTTAATTAAGTTTTTTCGTGAAAAACGTAGTGAAGTAGTGTGTTGTACCGCATGTAAGCTTTACGACGTTACTAATGGACGACAGGCATGTTGTCGCATCATGTTGAGTGCATTGGAAGAGAGGAATAAGTTCCAGTGTATTTACAGGAGTAATAGATGAATAAAATCGGTGAGAATATTTGGGTTTTCAACGGTGAAACGGTTTCTTTTTTTACGCTACCTTATTCAACCCGGATGACGGTGGTACGTTTATCTGATGGCTCGCTTTGGGTACATAGTCCAATCCGGTTGGAGGCGCATCTACAGAAACAAGTCGATGAACTGGGGATTGTCAATTATTTGGTGGCACCCAATCAGCTTCATCATCTGTTCCTCAAAGACTGGCAGCAGCATTATCCGGATGCACAGGTATTCGGTACTCATGAGGTTCAACAGAAACGTCAGGACATTATTTTTGATGGTATTTTTACGCCTTCATTTAATGCACCGTGGTCGGAGGATATAGACCAGCTGTTATTTACCGGCTCGTCAGTAATGGAAGAGTGTGTATTTTTCCATAAACCATCGAAAGCCCTTATCGTGACTGATTTAATCGAAAATTTTGCGCCAGAATCGTTTAGTCCACTGAAGCGTTTATTGGCAAAGGAAGCCGGTATATTGGCGCCTGATGGACAAATGCCGTTGGACTGGCGTTTAAGTTTTATGCTTAATAAATCGGAAGCCAGGCAACATATGGAAAAGATCCTGAATTGGCATCCGCAGACGATAATCATGGCGCATGGGCTCATCATCGATCATGACGCAGAACCGTTTTTACGGCGTTCATTTCACTGGTTAAGTCTGGATCAATGATCTTTTTTCTCTGCGGATACACCATTACATCGTGTTTATTGCACTGAGGACGCCAGTTTTATGCCGAGTAAAATAAAAGCAAAGGCAAAACTTCGTCGCATCCAGATCAGTATGGATGGACGAGAGAAGACGACCCGCAGTGAGGTGAGCAAAAAATCGAGTGTCATCAGCACCTCCCCCTGACGATGGTGGGATGAGATGTGGCGTTATTGAGCACGCCCTGTAAAGTATCCAGCAGGTGGGGAATATCATTTTGCGCTGTTGAGTGCATGGCCTCAGCCACTATCAATATCGTGGTACTTCCATGATCGATGGCTGAGTAGCCGCTCTGGCGATTTGTCCAGCGTCTGGCATGCGCCCGGTCGGCATCGTCGGAAAAAATCACTTCCCCCTTATCTGGATATTCAATGTCGCCCGAAAAGGGTTGATAAACCTCGTTGCCTCTGGCGTGGCGTACCATCAGGTCGCCGGATACGCAATCAAGGTCAAATACGGCGATAGGAATGCCAAAAGCAAGAGAAATAGCATTACACAGGTCAATCAATGGATTGATCTGCGGTAATTCGCCTTCTTTACGAAACCGGCGCAACAGGGCTTCAGCGGCACAACGATATTGTGTCGGTTTCAGCTTCATTTTGGTAAACGCCTTGCGCCAGGCCTGAATTTCTGGCCATTCTCCTTCATGTGCCAGGCATAGCCGGTTTGTGGCGATGCGATAGAATTGATTGATTGGCGGTGTGAAATCGCCTCCATTGATGAAACTTGTCAACTGAAGCGTGCCGGTTATACGCTCAGGAAAACGTTGTTTCATCTCATCTGTGTAACTCAGTTTCATATGCCCACCTGCCGATTGACCGAATGCGTATTTTCATCCTCGGTCCATCATCGCCATCGCTGAAGTGCGCGTCTTGAATAAAATTGCAGGTTGAACAGATTAGGTTTGTGACATTTTAAAACGACCTGGCGGTACTCCGATTTGCCGTGTAAAAGCCCGTGTCATATGGCTTTGATCAGCAAAACCTGCGTCCAGGGCGGCTTCGCTGAGACTTTTACCGGACAGCAATAACCGTCGGGCGAGTTGCACCCGACGTTGTATCAGATAAGCATGTGGTGTAATTCCCAGTTCACGGGTAAACGCCCGCAGTAACTGGAAGCGGCTGATACCGATGGTTTCGGCGAGTTCTGCCAAAGAAGTGAGTTGCTCCGGGGAGTCATTGAGGCGCTGGCGTACTTTGTCAATATCTGGCGTGGTGTGTTCCGTTTTGATGTGTTGGGTACTATGTGCATTCAGGACGTGATTGAGTAGCAGTAAACCGTGTTCCTCCACCATGAGCGGCTCAGCGAGGGTATCGGTTACGCTGACGAAAAATTGAGAGAAAAGCCGCGAGAGGATGGGGTCGTACACGGCGGGTTGCGTGAGTTCGATATCTCCGCTGATGTCATGAGGCAGGTAGTGTTCCAACAACGAAGGGGTGAAATAGAGCATCCGCCATGTTCGTGGCTGTTTGCCAATGGGTGAACCATCATGGATTTCACCTGGATTGACCATAATGGTGTTACCGGGGCCGGCCTCAACCAATCCTTTGCCACTCCATGAGCGATGCCCGCCGCGAGCAATAACGCCAATGCCAAATTGTTCATGGGCATGGCGAGGAAAGGTGATATCAGAAGCCAAATATATCGCTTCCAAACCGGGTATCAGCGTACGGTAAGGGTGTGATTGGTTGATTCTGCTCATGCCCTGTCCTCTGACAGAATAATGTTTATATAAATAGCATAATTCAGTCGCAGCGATAGTGTATCTGTAATGAGTGCGGCAGGCGGATAAGGTGGCTTTGAGGTCGGCACTATAACGAAAAGCACCACAACGTCTGTTGCGGTGCCGAATAGTGAAAAATAGTATTAATTAAATACCATACCACCATCAATCAGCAGTGCTTGTCCGGTCATATAATCTGAATCCGGGCCAGCCAGATAAGCCACACAGGCCGCGACGTCCTCCGGTTCTGACAAGCGTCCCAGCGTGATGCGTTTGGCAAATTCCTCGGTGCCATAACCCAGTGGTTTCCCGGCTGCCTCGGAAATCTGCCGATCAATGCTTTCCCACATTGGCGTTTTGACAATGCCTGGGCAGTATGCGTTAACGGTAATCCCCAGTGGTGCCAGATCTCGTGCGGCGGTTTGCGTCAGACCGCGTACCGCAAATTTACTGGAGCTGTATACCGCCAGTTCGGGGTTGCCGACATGTCCGGCTTGTGAGCTGGCGTTGATGATCTTCCCGCCGTGTCCCAGGGTTTTAAAAGCGTGTACGGCAGCTTGAATACCCCAGATCACGCCTTTAACGTTGATGTTGTACACTTTGTCCACGATTTCTGGCGTGATGTCCTCAATAGGTGTAGTGGGGGCAATACCCGCATTATTGACGATCACATCGAACCCGCCTAGTTGTTGCCTGGCGTTATCGACGGCAGAGAAGACCTGATCGCGATCGGAGACATCCGCTGTTAAGGCAATAGCTTTACTGCCCATTGCTACTATTTGTTGGGCGACTTGTTTTGCTGTTTCCGCGTTGTAATCAACCACGGCGACGGAAAAACCATCTTTGGCAAGACGTAATGCGATGGCTTTACCAATCCCCTGACCCGCGCCAGTGACTAATGCGACTTTATTTCCCATTTTTGTTCCTTATTTTCCGGACAAGACAGCGCTAACGCTAACGCTGGCGTTTCAAAATGAAAACTTATAGTCAGTGTGGTTGATTATTAATTTATGGGATTACCTGTCTGGAAAAGGAAATGCACGAATGGACATTCTTTATCGGTTTTTTCTTGACGAGCGTATTTCATCACGCAATATCTGAAAATGAACAGATGGATATGAACGCGTTGGCCAGTAACTTTTAAATCAAAATCGTGCCATGTGGGGAACATCTCTTAAGGAAGCACGAGAAAAATGTCGATGAAAAAGCATTGATTCTCGTGCTGATGTGACTCAGGTATTTTACCGCATTAATTGGGTCTTATCGGATAAACCCCTTCTATAGCAATACACATTTTTAGCCCCAGACTAGGTGACTGTGTTGAAACAGGAAGCAAGGCCGTTGAGTTAGGGCCTACGGCAACCACACCACCTGTAATTGTTGAAACTGTGGTCGTCGTGGCGGCAGTGCCTGCATTACCTGTAGTGTTGACTTTCGCCGGTAACATGGCCGGATTCGCTGCACTAGGGTCGATAGTGGTATAGGGGCCGTTGAATACAACACTTAATGAACCTGATTTACCACTGAGTCCACTCAGATAACCGGTTTGCCCGGCACCCAACGTTGGTGTGGTGCCTGTGCTGGTACTCACCGGCAAGTAGGCACTCACGTTTAAATTCCCTGTCGTGGCTGGGATATTCACCGTCTGAGACCCACTTACTGGCGTAAATGTGGCAGGATGAGTATGTACAGGAAGCTGACTGGAAACTAATGTTGTCGTCGAACTCCCATATCGTTGTCCCCATTCTGTGTCTAATTGTGCGCCATATGAGCCTGGATAGCCTGCACCTATAGCTGCACGGCCACGTAAATCGGGTAAAGCGAAGTTGTTGCCCGAACCGCCGTAGGTATAACCAAACAGTGAATAAAGCGCCTGATAAGAATTGACGAGAAGTTGCCGCCCATCAGCCGGGAGGTAACCCTCTGGACAATAATTGAAGGCGAAAGTACATACCTCACCAATAAACGGTTCGGTACCACAGGCTGATGCGAAAGCTGGCGTGATACCTATACCTGCAACCAGCACGATAGCCGGAGAAACAGGTAGCAATTGTGTCATTTTTTTTAACATTTCCAGATCTCCTAACTGTGTCTATTTGTGACATAAAGTGTCTAAACTTTAATGTTCCCGATATCATTATTCAGTGTAGCTGATGGAAATGTGCTTAACCTTTTCAGTTAATGAGTTTTATTGGAATGTGATTTTGCTCTATTTAGTAAGTGAAATGTAATTATTTTTTAAAAAATATTTCTATTTGTTGGTGATAAATGCTAAATAAATACCATTATAGATAGATGAGTGTGCATGTCTTCTGTGCGATTGCTTGGTCTCTGAGCGGTGTTCATCTCACTCTGAAAACACAAAGTGTAGTGAAAATATCCGGCGTGGTATAGAAATGAAGGAGTAATGCAATGTTATGGCGTAATTGGTTTGTTACTCATCCAAAACTTAACAGTCAGACTCCTGTAAATCATGTAATGCCGGTTTCTCAGCCGCTGGCTTATATGCTTGAGCCACGGATGTTATTTGATGGGGCCGTCGCCGCTACCGTTGCCGATACTGCAACGACGTCGGATGCTGCGACAACAGCGTCGGATGCTGCGACAGCGACGTCGGATACTGCGACAGCGACGTCGGATACCGATAGCTCTGGCACCGATACGCATTCAACAGAAAACACACCGCAAGATAGCAGTGATCAATCAACCGCCAGTGTTGCGACCAGTGCCAGTGATAACGCGGTTGCAACAGAGATCAGCACCACTGGACACAAAGAAGTGGCCTTTGTGGATACTTCCGTTGAGGACTATGAAACTCTGGTGGCGGGCATCGATTCGAGTGTAGAAGTGGTGTTGATTGATGGTAGTGAAGATGGCTTGCAGCAGATTGCCGCCTGGGCGTCGACACACAGCGGCTATGATGCCATTCATATTTTCTCGCATGGCTCTGAGGGAACGCTAAATCTCGGGAGTACGCTGTTAACCAGCGCGTCGCTGGAGTCGTCTGATGTTCAGGCGGAACTTGCCACGATTGGTCGTGCGTTGACTGCTGACGGTGATTTGCTGCTTTATGGTTGTGATGTGGCGGAAGGGAGTGAGGGTCAGGCATTTATCACCTCGCTTTCTATTGCTACTGGCGCGGATGTAGCGGCATCAACTGACGCGACGGGGCCGCTGTCCGAAGGCGGGAACTGGAATCTGGAAAGCCAGACTGGTGATATCGAAACCAGCAGCATCGCCGTTGATAATTATGACCATTTTCTGGCTACCTCAGCGACCTTTGGGTTTGAAGCGGATACCACTGGTGTGGGAACGAAAACCGTAACCCAAACGGTAAGCGGCGAAACGTTAACTATTACCTCGACGACAGTCTCGATAGTTGATAGCAGCACGACATCCGGACAGGATATTAGTGGTACTGTCACTTTATCAACGGATTACGGAACGGCTCTTGAAACACAGTTGGTATTTTCTGTGTCGGGAAGGGTTTTTGATTTCTCCGCTATCACTATTTTTAACGTCAATACCAACGATACCTTCACATTTACGGCGTCCAATGGGGCGACATACTCGGTGCTTATTACCGCCGGGGAAACCAAAACCGTCGATCTCAGTGCGAATACCGATTTTCAGGGCGTATCCAGCGTCACAATAACTGCCACTGATCCCTATGCTATTGATTTCGATGATGTGGCCTTGAGCAATATCCAGTCGCCAGGGCCTACGATTACGTCCGCCACTTATGATGCCAGTACCAATGTGCTGACGGTGACCGGTGCCGATATGGTCACGGGCGATAGTATTGACCCTACCAAACTGACACTGACCGGTGAAGGCGGCAATACCTATACGTTGACCAGCAGTACAGTAACAGCCACCAGCGCCACCAGTTTCTCTATCACCTTGAATGCGGTTGACCAATTGAATGTGGAAGGGTTACTGAATAAGGACGGAACGTCATCTGCTGACAGTACCACGCTTAATCTGGCCGCCGCAGCCAGTTGGGATACCAGCCAGACCACATCGGCGGATCTGACGGGAAATGGTATTACTGTCAGTAATGTTCAAACGCCGACAATTACTTCATCAACTTATGATGAAACAACCGGCGTACTGACGGTTACCGGTACCAACATGGTCAAACAGGTCGGCGCTAACAATGATGTCGATATTACGAAGCTGACTTTCACCGGGGAGGGCGGTGCCACTTATACGCTCACCAGTGATACCAGCAGTGTGGAAATTACCAGTGCCACATCGTTCACCGTGACATTGGGTTCGACCGACAAAGCCAGTGTTGACGCCTTGCTGGACCAGAACGGAACCTCTTCTAGCAGTAGCACTACCTATAACCTGGCGGCGGCGGATGACTGGAACGGGACGATCACCGGCGGCAGCATTGCGGATCTCACCGGCAATGGCATTACCGTCAGTGGCGTCAATGCCGCACCTGTGGTCAGTAATCTTAACGGCGACAGTGTAAGCTTCACCGAAGGCGGCAGCACGGTATTACTTGATTCCGGCAGCGATAGCACGGTGACCGATGCGGATTCTACAGATTTCAACGGTGGCAACGTTACGGTCTCTATCACAGCCAATGGCGTGAGTGGCGAAGACGTGCTGGGGATTGTGGATCAGGGCACTGGAGCCGGGCAAATCGGTCTGTCTGGCAGTAGTGTGTTGTATGGTGGAGTTGTCATTGGGACTTATACCGGTGGCAGCAGTGGCAGCGATTTGGTGGTGACGCTTAATAGCAGCGCCACCCCCACAGCGGTGCAGGCATTATTGCGTACCTTGAATTATCAGAATACCAATACCTCTGATCCTTCAACGTCTACCCGTACCGTCAGTATCACGGTGAATGATGGCGACGGGGGGACCAGTAACAGCTCCAGCGTTTCGGTGAGTGTGGTGGGGGTCAATGATGCGCCGACTGTCACCGCGACCGGTAATGATCCATCGTATAACGAGAATGGTAGCGCGGTGGATCTGTTCAGTTCAGTGACCGTCAGTACCGTGGAAGCCGGGCAAACCATTACGCAATTAATACTTACCGTGAGCAACCTGAGTGATGGCAGCAGTGAAGTTCTGGTGGTGGACGGTAGCAGCATCGCTCTCACTAACGGTAACAGCGGCACCACGGCTACCAACAGCATGAGCTATAGTGTCAGTGTTACGGGCAGCACGGCAACCGTGACATTCGGTAGTGTCGCGGGGATAAGCAGTGCAGCGGCCACTACCTTGGTGGATGGCATGAGTTACCGAAACGACAGTGAAAATCCTACTAGCGCCAGCCGGGTGGTCACATTAACCAGCGTGACTGATAACGGGGGTACCAGTAATAGTGGTGTAGATACATCATCATTGTCATTAACGTCAACCGTAACTGTGACGGCGATTAATGATGCTCCCACGCTTTCGGCTCCTGCATCAATCAGCGTTGACGAGGATGTCAGTACCGCCATTACCGGGATCAGTTTCGCGGATGTCGATGCTGGCAGCGCTACTGTCACCGCGACGTTTGCCGTCGGGTCTGGAACACTGACGGCCAGTAGCAGTAGTGGTGTTACCGTGTCCGGCAGCGGTACGGCGACGCTCACGATGAGCGGGTCGATTACCAATATCAATGCGTTTATCGCGGCCAGTAATGTCACCTTTATCACCGCCAGCAACGCCAGCAGTAATGTCACACTGACGGTGACCATTGATGATGGCGGAAACACCGGTGTTGATCCAGGCACCAGTGGTACCAGCACCACCGAAGCGGATTCGACGACAGTGACGTTGGCGGTTACGGCAGTGAATGATGCGCCGGTTAACTCGGTGCCTGCGTCTCAGAGCACGCAGGA
Organism: Prodigiosinella aquatilis; assembly: GCA_030388725.1. NCBI lineage: Bacteria > Pseudomonadati > Pseudomonadota > Gammaproteobacteria > Enterobacterales > Pectobacteriaceae > Prodigiosinella > Prodigiosinella aquatilis. The sequence goes on along the minus strand of CP128857.1, from coordinate 3,755,169 downwards.
GAATACCAACCTGGTGTTCAATTCGGCCAACAGTAACCTTATCAGTATTAGTGATGTTGATGCTGGCAGTAGCGATATGCAAATAACGCTGACTGCGACGCATGGCGTGCTGACATTAAGCAGTGTGAGTGGCTTGACGTTCAGTACCGGTTCTGGCACCAGTGATGCCACCATGACGTTTACCGGAACATTGACGTCCATTAATAATGCGCTTAATGGCATGGTATTTACGCCGGACAGCGCTTATAACGGCAGTGCGTCTGTACAAATAGTGACCAGCGATCAGGGTGCCTCCGGCAGCGGCGGTACACTGACTGATACGGATACTGTCACTATTTCAGTTAATCCGAACAGCGCTGCGGTTTCCAACGTCAGCTCCAGCTCGGCCAACGGCGACTACAAAATCGGGGATACCATCCTCCTGACGGTCACATTCGATGATACGGTGACGGTGGATACCAGTGGCGGTACACCGACATTATTACTGGAAACTGGCAGCACTGATCGTCAGGCAACCTATCTTTCGGGGTCTGGCAGCAATACCTTAACATTTACCTATACCGTCCAGAGTGGCGATCTGAGCGCTGATCTGGATTACACCAGTACCTCGGCGCTATCGCTGAACGGCGGCACCATCATTGACAGCAATAGCCTTGATGCGACCCTGACACTGCCGACGGTTGGCGGCGCCAGTGGTATTTCCGCGCAAAAGGCCATCCAGGTGGATGGTGTGCGGCCTACCGCCACGATAGACATGGCTGACACGGCGTTGAAGGTAGGTGATACCTCGCTGGTGACCATTACTTTCTCCGAAGCAGTGACTGGTTTTACCAATGCGGATCTGACCGTCGCCAATGGGTCGCTAGGCAGCGTCAGTTCGTCCGATGGCGGCGTCACCTGGACGGCGACCTTCACGCCGACCGCCAGTATCGCTGATGCCAGCAATGTGATCACGCTGGATAACACCGGTGTGCAGGATGCGGCGGGCAATAGCGGCAGCGGCACCACTGATTCGGCGAACTATAGCATTGATACCCAGCGTCCTACTGCCACGATCACTCTGGCGGATACGGTACTGAAGATAGGTGACACTTCTCTGGTGACCATTACCTTCTCCGAAGCGGTGACCGGTTTTACCAACGCGGATCTGACGGTGGCCAACGGGACGCTTAGTAGCGTCAGTTCATCTGATGGTGGTATTACCTGGACGGCGACCTTTACGCCTACTGCCAGTATCACCGACGCTACCAATGTGATCACGCTGGATAACACCGGCGTGCAGGATGTGGCGGGTAACAGTGGTAGCGGCACCACCGACTCGGCGAACTACAGCATTGACATGGTACGACCTACCGCTGCCATCGCCATGGCGGATACGGCGCTGAAAGCGAATGAAACGTCACTGGTGACCATTACCTTCTCCGAGGCGGTGACCGGTTTTACCAACGCGGATTTGACCGTCGCCAATGGGACGCTGAGCAACGTCGCGTCATCTGATGGCGGCATCACCTGGACGGCGACGTTCACCCCTACTGATGGTATTGCCGATACTACCAATGTAATCACGCTGGATAACACCGGTATTCAGGATACGGCGGGCAACAGCGGCAGTGGCACCACCGACTCGGCGAACTACAGCGTTGAAACAATACGACCCACCGCCACCATTGTCATGGCGGATACGGCGCTGAAGATAGGAGACACCTCGCTGGTGACCATTACCTTCTCTGAGGCGGTGACCGGTTTTACCAATGCGGATTTGACGGTGGCCAATGGGACGCTGAGCAGTGTTAGCTCGTCCGATGGCGGTATAACCTGGACGGCGACCTTTACGCCGACTGCCAGTATCGATGATGCCACCAATGTGATCACGCTGGATAACACCGGCGTGCAGGATGCGGTAGGTAACAGCGGCAGCGGCACCACCGATTCGGCGAACTACAGCATTGATATGGTACGGCCTACCGCCGCCATCGCCATGGCGGATACGGCGCTGAAAGTGAATGAAACGTCGCTGGTGACCATTACCTTCTCTGAAGCGGTGACTGGCTTTACCAACGCGGATTTGACGGTGGCCAATGGGACGCTGAGCAATGTCGCGTCATCCGATGGCGGTATTACCTGGACGGCGACCTTTACGCCCACCGACGGCATTACCGATGCCACTAATGTGATCACGCTGGATAACACCGGTATTCAGGATACAGCCGGTAACAGCGGCAGCGGCACCACCGATTCGGCGAACTACAGCATTGAAACAGTACGACCCACCGCCACCATTGCCATGGCGGATACGGCACTGAAGATAGGTGACACTTCTCTGGTGACCATTACCTTCTCCGAGGTGGTGACCGGTTTTACCAACGCGGATTTGACCGTCGCCAATGGGACGCTGAGCAACGTCGCATCATCTGATGGCGGCATCACCTGGACGGCGACGTTCACCCCCACTGATGGTATTGCCGATACTACCAATGTAATCACGCTGGATAACACCGGTATTCAGGATACGGCGGGTAACAGCGGCAGTGGCACCACCGACTCGGCGAACTATAGCGTTGAAACAATACGACCCACCGCCACCATTGTCATGGCGGATACGGCGCTGAAGATAGGAGACACCTCGCTGGTGACCATTACCTTCTCTGAGGCGGTGACCGGTTTTACCAATGCGGATTTGACGGTGGCCAATGGCTCGCTGAGCAACGTCGCATCATCTGATGGCGGCATCACCTGGACGGCGACCTTTACGCCTACTGCCAGTATTGATGATGCCACCAATGTGATCACACTGGATAACAGTGGACTCCAGAATGCCGCCGGTAATAGTGGTGCCGGTACCACTGATTCATCAAATTACAGCGTTGATACTCTGCGACCTACCGCTGCCATCACCATGGCGAATACCGCGTTGAAAACGGGCGAAACGTCATTGGTGACCATTACCTTCTCCGAGGCGGTGACCGGTTTTACCAACGCGGATTTGACCGTCGCCAATGGGACGCTGGGCAATGTCGAGTCATCCGATGGCGGCGTCACCTGGACGGCGACCTTTACGCCCACTGCCAGTATCACCGATACCAGCAATGTGATCACGCTGGATAACACTGGCATTCAGGATGTGGCGGGTAACAGCGGCAGCGGCACCACTGATTCGCCGAACTACAGCGTTAATACCCTTAGTGTTGATTTGACGGGCGATCCAGAATTCAAGTCTTCAGGGGGCAAGGGAGAATCGCTGACGAATATCAGTGGGGTTGGTTCGCAATCACAGTTGGTGTTGATTAACTCACCTACCGAGATAGGTGGTGCCCTGGACGCGACCGTGCCGTTCCTTGCGACATCTTCATTGAGTGGGACGACGGCGGGCACTACCAGTGCATTCGCTCCTGCGTCCCAAGGTGGCGGTGCAACCCAACCAGGCAACATTGCCACCATATTTGCCGGTGATGGCGTGGCGACTCATGAGTCGGGCGTGGTATCGACCCGTATTCCATCATTGAATCAATCAATGGGTGGCCGTTCTACCTTGTCGGGGTTATTCACCGAGCTTCCCCTACCGGATATGACACCGCTGTCTACTTTTTCCCAAGGTAGTTGGCAGGGTGTATTTGGTTCACACGTTACTTCTGGATCTGTACCGGTCTCTGTGTTCGGGACACCGGTGTTTAGCCAGCAGTTAAAAATCCTGGATGAGTATGACTATCAGCGACTGGCATCACTTGCCGGGGCACTGCAGCAGGTTAATCCATCGGTTTAAATGAACTCAGTAAAAATAAAAAATGGCGAGGGTAAGGAATTTCAATATGAATAAATGCCCGAAAATTCTCAGTATCAGCGTTGTGGCGCTCGTTATCAGTGGTTGTACCGTGTCCACGAAGCCGATTAATAAAACGGAAAGCCTGCGGCGAGCAAACGCTGACCTCAGCATAATGTTTAGCCATCAGGAGCCGGTAACCGGACCGATCACATTGCACGACGCGATGGCCAGAGCGCTTAAATATAATCTTGAAGCCAGAGTTAAGGTGATGGAGCATGCGTTGTCTCAAAATCAGCTCGATCTGGCGAGTTTTGATATGTTACCCAGACTGGCAGCAGAGGCCGGGTATGTGACACGCAGTAACGTCAGTGCATCCAGTAGTCGTAGTGTTGAAACCGGAAGCCAGTCTCTGGAACCTTCTACATCTCAGGATAAAACCCGTCGTGTCGCCGATTTGACCATGGTCTGGAATGTTCTCGATTTTGGCGTCAGTTATGTCACGGCGCAACAACACTCCGATCAGCGCTGGATTGCCGATGAACGCCGACGCAAAGTAGTACACACCATTGTACAGGACGTGCAATCCGCCTACTGGCGCGCTGTGGCGGCGGAACGGTTGCTCAGTCGGATTGACGCGCTAATCGATCGTGTGAACATGGCGCGAGAAAATAGCCAGAAAATGACCACTCAGAAAGTCGGTGATCTGGTGGAAGCCTATACTTATCAGCGTGCATTACTGGATGCTACCCGGCAGTTGGAAGAACAGCGCCGGGCGTTGTCACTGGCCAAGACCGAGCTGGCGACCTTGATGAATTTACCATTAGGCACTCAGTATGTGCTGGCGTTACCGGATGAAAATCAGATGCCGGAACCGGCATTGCATGTTGACTTCAACCGGTTGGAAAAAGCCGCACTGGTTAACCGTCCGGAACTGCGCGAGCAGGATTATCAAGTGCGAATCAGCGCGGCAGAAACGCGTAAAACACTGTTACGCATGCTGCCGGGACTGGAAATGTCCGTCGGTGGAAATTACGACAGCAACTCGTTTTTGGTCAATCAAAGTTGGGCGGATGCCGGGATAAAAGTCACCTGGAATCTGTTTAATCTGTTTTCTGGCCCGACGGCGCATCGGGTAGCGAAAGCTGGGGAAGCCGTGGCAGAGGCTCGTCGTCAGGCGATGTCGATGGCGGTGATGGCGCAATTGTATGTAGCCCGTGCCAACTTTAGCGAAGCACAGCGGCAATACCGTACTGGGCGGGAACTACAAAAACTGGATTCGAAAATTCTGGAACAACTGCGTAATCGTTATAAGGCAGGCAGCATTGGTGAATTGCAGTTAATTCAGGGCGAACTGAATGCAGTGAATACCTCCTTACGAAATGATCTGGCTTACGCGGAACTACGTAATGCTTATAGCCAGATTTTTGTGACGGTGGGACTCGATCCGCTAGCCAACAGTAAAGGGCTAAACGATATCGCGTCCGTGAGCCGGTCGCTGGATAAAACAGAGAAGAACTGGGCAGCAGGCAATATTGCCATGTAATACGACAGTATCAACATGGCATTGCCGATGGCTCTCTACGATGATTTTTCGCGAGGCTAGTGGGTTTAGCAGTGAGTCAGGGATGACAATCAACACAGTGAAATAATCACTCTGATTTACCCCACCTTGCGCGTTGTATTAGGCTGGTAATGTGGACAATAGACTGACATCTTGGGTAAACACGCTTTATTCGCTGGTGTTTGCCGGTTTTTTTACTATCTCACCGAATCTTTTCGCTGCTCAAACGGACGACGCTTTACTTCAGGAGCCTTCTGTGCCTGCTGTTTCCGCTTCCACGGTCAGAGAAGCCCGGGGGGTACTGCGCGCTATCGATCAAGCAACACTTTCCAGTGAACTGAATGCTAAAGTAGTGGAAATGCCATTCCGTGATGGTGAATCGTTTCATAAAGGTGCTTTGCTGGTGCGTTTTGATTGTTCGGCATATCAGGCTCAACTGGCAGCAGCGAAGGCGGCGGCACGTGCCGCCCAGCAGGAACTGAGCCAAAACCGGCAACTGGCGGAAATGAAATCGGTGGGGCGGAATGCTGTTGCGTTATCGGAAGCTCATCTGGCGCAGGCGGTTGCAGAAAGCCAGGTTTATCAGATTCAGACCAGCCGTTGTCTCATCACCGCGCCTTTTGATGGACAGATTGTCTCCCGCAAGGTTCAGGTATCCGAGTATGTTGGGCAGGGGACGCCATTGCTGGAGATTGTGGACAACCGTCATCTGGAAATACATTTGCTGGTGCCATCACGCTGGTTGATATCACTTAAGCCGAAACAGACCTTTACGTTTACCCCGGATGAAACCGGTGATCCGCTAGCGGCTGAAATCGTACGTATCGGTGCGCGTATCGATGAAAGCAGTCAGACTCTGAATTTGATAGGCCGGGTGATAAAACCGGATAGTCGTTTACTGGCTGGAATGAGTGGCAGCGCCCGCTTTACGGAGTCACAGTGAGTGAACCGCATTGCTCTCGTTCTGAACAGGTGTTTGCCCGGTTTATTCATCTTGAACATTTGGCCCGAGCCGCCAAAACCCCTGAAACATTGGCTTATACGATGGTCAATGATAGCCAGGGGCTGTTTGGCTTTCGTCATGTCGCGTTGGTTATCAGTGGCCGGGTTCGCGCGGTAACCGGGGTTTCGGTACCTGATCCTCATGCGCCATTCATTGCGTTTATCGAGCGGGCTTGCAGACAATTGGTCGTGAGACAGAAGGCCGCACAGGCCACCACGATCGATGCCGCTTGGCTGGATCAACAGTCGCAGCATGACTGGCAAACATTATCTGCTCAAGAGGCGTTATGGGTGCCCTTAAAGGATGGTCGTGGCCAACTGATAGGTGGACTGTGGTATGCACGAGACCAGCCATGGCAAGATGCTGAGCGTTTGTTGGCGGAACAATTGGCAGACGCATACAGCCATGCCTGGCTAGCGTTGGAACCTCGTAAAGTCTGGCGGCCTGGCCTACCACGGGTAAAAGTTCTAGCCGGAGTCGTGGTATTGGCCCTGGTGATGATGATCCCGGTACGACAATCGGTGTTGGCACCAGCGGAAGTGGTGCCTTTAGAAGGACAGGTTATCGCGGCACCGCTGGATGGCGTCATTGCCGCGTTTATGGTGAAACCGAATCAGTCGGTAAAACAGAATGATGTGTTGGTCCGCTTTGATAATACCACGCTGAAAGCGCAGGCGGATGTGGCTGCGAGAGCGTTGGGTGTGGCAGAAGCCGAGTTACGTACCCATTCTCAGCGAGCCTTTCAGGATGTTGACTCCAAATCCAAACTTGACTTGCTTTCCGCACAGGTAGAGCAGAAGCGTGCTGAGTTGGCGTATGCGAAGGATCTTTTACAACGCAGTGAGATCCACGCGGAACGCGATGGCATTGCCGTTTTTGCCGATGCTGATCGTTGGGCGGGTAAACCAGTCAGAACCGGTGAGCGACTGATGGAATTGGCCAATCCCCAGCAGGCAGAATTGAAGATAGAGTTGGATGTCGGGGATGCGATCCATTTCCCGCCATCGGCGGAGGTGGCTCTTTTTCTAAGCAGTGATCCGTTACAACGCCATGCCGCTAGCCTGGAACGCATAGCCTATGAAGCGGCACCAACGGCTTATGGCACACTGGCATATCGTCTGGATGCCCGTTTCATCGGTGCGCCGCCCCGTATTGGTTTGCGTGGAACGGCAAAAGTATATGGTGAGCATGTGCCATTGGGTGTGTATCTGTTTCGCCGACCATTAGCGGCAGTGCGTAAAACGTTGGGAATATGATGGCAGTTTTACCGGCGTTACGTGAAGATTTACAGCTCTCTGCCGCGGCTCCGGCATTGGATGGCTCGCCTCAGTGGACGCTGGCGGATACGCTGGCCGGTCACTATTTCAAGTTGAACGCGACAGCGATCCGTCTACTACGCTATTGGTCATTGCAAGAGCCGGAGAGAGTGCTGGCGGCGGCCAACCAGGAACCCGGTATACCGGTTACTGATGTGGAATTGCAAAACTTGCTGCGGTTCCTGCGCGCCCATGATCTGGTGTCTGCCTGTGATAACGAGCAGCGGGCCAGTTACGCCCTTAAAGCGGCGATGCGGCGTCAGAGCCTGCTAAAACAGGTATTACATCAATATTTGTTTTTCCGTGTTCCTTTATGGCGTCCAGAACCCTTTCTTAACCGCACATGGCCCTGGTTACAACGGAATGGTTATATCTGGCTGCGCTTTGTTTTACCGCTGATATTGCTGAGCGGGTTATTCCTGGTGGGTCGGGATTGGGCGCGTTATCGCAGCTCGTTTCCTCACTTGTTTAGTATATCGGGGATGATGGCGTTCGGCGGGGCACTGGTTTTTGCCAAATTCATTCATGAACTGGGTCACGCCTATATGGCGAAAAAAACGGGGTGTCGGGTACAAAGTATGGGGGCGGCATTTATTGTCATGTTTCCGATGTTTTATACCGATGTCAGCGACGCCTGGCGTTTGAGCGACAATCGTTCACGTTTATTGATTGGCGCAGGCGGTATCCTGGCGGAACTGATGCTGGCTTCTGTCGCGTTGCTGGCTTGGTCTTTTCTTCCGGAAGGGCCGCTGCACACGGCGGCGTTTCTGCTTTCCAGCGCAACCTGGATTACTACGTTGATCGTGAATCTCAATCCTCTGATGCGTTTTGATGGCTATTTCATACTCAGCGATTTTTGGCAGGTTGATAACTTGCAAGGGCGCGCTTATGCGCTTTGTCGTTGGCATTTGCGGGAAATCCTGTTTGGGTATGGTGACGCTCCTCCGGAACGTTGGTCACCCCGAATGAATTTTCGTCTGTTGTTGTGGGGATATGCCTCCTGGGTTTGGCGTTTCTTTCTGTTTTTCGGTATTGCGTTGACGGTATATCACTACTTTTTCAAGGTGTTAGGTATCTGCCTGATGTTGGTAGAGATGGGATGGTTCATCGGTTTGCCGGTGATGAGAGAAATGATGCAGTGGTGGCAACAGCGCCATCGCAGTAATCCGCGTCGGGCATTGGGGGCTGGTTTAGGTGCGGTGTTGCTACTACTTGTCCTGTTTGTCCCCTGGCGCAGCAGTGTGGAAATACCCGCAATACTGGAATCGGCACGGGTCAGTACATTATATGCGCCTGTGCCGGCACAGATAATCCGTTTGCATGTCGTCAATGGTGAGATAGTGAAAGCAGGGCAGGTGCTGGCAGAGTTAGCATCACCTGATCTGAATTCCCGGTTGACTATCGTGCGTCAGCGTATTGCCATTTTACAGTTGCAGATGCGGCGCCAGGCGGCACGGCGCGATACCGTAGGTGAAACATGGATACTGGAGCAAGAACTGGCAGAATCGCTGGCGCAATATCGTGGGCTGGCTGCGCAGTTAGCTCGCTTGCAAATCCGTGCCCCACAATCCGGACAGGTGAGAGATATTGCAACCGATCTGACCCCTGGCCGCTGGGTTCCTTCTGAATTACCTTTACTGCGAGTCATGGATCCGAAGGCAAGTCGGGTACGAGGCTATCTGCGCGAAGATAACCTGCATCGTATTGTGAATGGTGAAATCGGGCAATTCATTGCGGATGATCCTGCCTGGCCGGCAGTATCGGTGCAACTGACGTCGATTGATCCGACTGGCGTCCCTTTTTTGCAACTGGAACCGCTGACCTCTGATCATGGCGGCCCGATAGCTGTACGCCGGGACTATCAGAAAAAACCCGTACCGATACAGGCCTGGTATGGAGTGGATATTAATGTCACATCCCCAATGGTTTTGCCCGCTCAGCCGTTACGGGGAGTGGTGGTGCTCAGTGGCAAATCGGAGTCGTTGTTTTCCGGTATCTGGCGACGACTGGCAGCATTAGGTGTGAGAGAAAGCGGGTTTTAAACGACAACTCATGACACGGCGATGATGTGTCATACCACTCTATTGGGCACAAACTGGTGAGATCCCCGAATGTGGACATCGTGATGGATTTTAGTTGAGAATATTGCTGGTCTGACGATCAGCATGTTTACTGACAGTCGAAAATAGTATTCAGTTTTATGTATTATTGCCATTCTGTAATAGAGGATGTTTTTTTACTTAAAAATACATTCCTCCTCTATTTTCTCCCTATTTTTTTCACCATGTAGTTAGGTATTGATTCATTTTACATCATGCCAATTAACCTTACTCTCAGATGACAGTTCTATACACTCAAGCTGTTAGTATTTTTCCAATCCTTGTTGATGTTATGTGTATACCCTGTCAGAGAGAGTAGTTTTTTCCCGCCTTGTGCGGGATTTTTTTTGCCAGAATAACCGGTCTGTAATGTGAAAAAACTAATATTACCTTAAGCTTGTAAGGATAAACTTGTTACATCCTTATTATCCTATAGAGAAGGAATTCCATGAAAGAGAAATACCATTCTTCACAAATCGCATTACATTGGCTAGTTTTGTTGTTGGTGATTGTGACCTATGCATCGATGGAGTTGCGAGACTTTGCTCCCCGGGGCGGTAGTGCGCGTGCATTGATGAGCTCCATACATTACAGCTGTGGTGTATCGGTTTGGGTTTTGATGATCGGGCGAGTGTTACTGCGTTTTATTCATCCTACGCCTGAAATTACACCGAAGCCGGAACGTATTATCTCCATTGCTTCTCATGCAGTACACGGTCTTTTATATCTGATATTCCTTGCTCTACCCGTCTTTGGTATTATGACGATGTATTTCCGTGGCATCGACTGGACAATCTTTGGTGTCTCAATGCCAATCGCCGCAGTACCCAACTATGATTTGAAAGAAACGATGGAAGGCATTCATGAAGTGATTGCCAATGCGGGCTATTTTGTGATTGGCCTTCATGCGGCAGCTTCACTGTATCATCACTATATAGTCCGTGATAATACGTTGCTGCGTATGATGCCTGGTAAAAAATAGTCCACTGATTCCAAATTATGATGGTTTAAACAGCTACCGGATCAAATCTCCGGTAGCTGTTTTATTGATGGTCGGTGTCTGGGGCGGGAAGTATTTCTCCTGTTTCCGCCAGAGTTTTAAACCGTTGCAACGTATTGCTCAGCATCTCTTTGGGCAGGAGTTGAAACACCTGGCTGATTTTCCTGCCTAAAAAACCTCCCGGTGGATCAAATCGGATCATTAATGTTACCGCTGTTCCATTCACTTGCGGTGCGGGACTGAATGACAACCGCCCTTCATTGGGTATGCGCGCGCCTTGCAGTGAGCGCCAGTAGATAAATTCTCCCGGTTGTTCGTCAACGATGCGCGCCTGCCACTCAATGTATTGCCCGAATGGCGCTTTCATTCGCCAGCGAGAGTCTGTTGCATTCAGAATATCGATTTGAGCAACATGACTCATTAATATCGGTAGCGTTTCCGGTTTCCTCCACAGATCGAACAGGATGTCTGCCGGGCGTTCGATGACAATTGAACTGCTGATGTGATCAGTATCGTGCTCGATTGTTCTCATGTGGCGTAAAAATAGTGATGGCACGTAAGATTCTCCCTTAACGAATGCTCAGTCCGACGATGAGCATTATCTAGCTGAATAGCATAGTAACAATGAGGTATGTCAATACATTGCCAGCCCCACTCATCATTATCCAGTATCATAGTAAGGGTTGTAAGCATTTTGTGTATCCGACACATAATGATTCAGTGAATTAGCTTGGTACGTCATCCTATGGAGTATGGGATAACTTCGGAAAGTATCGATGTAAATCAACCGGATGCTACGCTCATCATCGTTCAGGCTGCAGGTACGTTGTCTGCCCTTGGTTACTCTTTATTAAGATGTGTTCGTTGTCTCTTACAATACCCGATTAGCTAATTAACCTTAGACTCTGGTGTTATTGAATAAAAATGCGACTTTTCTGAAGATAGACTTATTTTCTCATAGCATAGAGAGGTTTTTTATGAGCATTTCTCTGTGTAATTTATTATTACCCGAGTGATTGTTTTTAATGATATTACTTCTGGTTTAAAAGGTACGATAAATAGTGTTTTTTTGTCTCTTTGATATCCGTTTTGTTTATTACTAAGGCTATCTTAAGGTTGGTGATGTATATTTTTTACAGGCAGAAGATAAATGTCTCGCCAGTAACACCAGGGGATTATTTCCTATAATAAGAAACATGGCCCACCAATAGGTGGGCTTTTTTATTGGTCTTAGTTAGTGGATTTATTATAGCGGTGATAATCACACTGGTCATTATTTTTATTAAACTGATATTAATAATGAAAAGTGAGTTTTTTATCAAGCAGCGGAACATTACCTACTAATACCAACTGATTGTCGTTTCGATAAAACAAGAGATCGGTCTGGTTTCGTGATATGTTTTGAAATCTATGGGGTGTACATATGTGTATGTTTTTGATAAGTAATCAACAGTGTTACTATTGTAAAATGTTTCTCGCTGGAGCTAATGTGGTTTTAAATAAGTCCAAAAAATAAAGTATAAAAACAGCAAAAGATAGTCAGTATCGCACCATTAGTGAGTTTTATATAATAAACTTTAACCTGTTTACCGGAGGAGGGGGAACACTTTTCATTCGACCAACAATATCATTTATTCATGCTGTTGAAATAACTAACATAAACAATTTATTAATGTAATTCAGTATTATAACAGAAATTTGTTGCCCATGATCTGACCCCCACCCTGACTTTCACTTTATATATATTATGCATACATGACGTATATTTTTCTTTTTCCCGTACACTAAACACAGCCTTTCACCCCAGTTTGCAAAGCTCATCGCATACCTTGCAGCAAGGCGTCTTTTCAGATGAAAAGTGCTACCCTGACTGGCGGGCTGTTAATTACTATGGTGTGGTTATGACAGAGAAAGAGGTGCTGCAGTTAAGTCGGCTGGTTGGGAGCCGACTTAAGGATAATGGGGCTAAGGTGACTTGCGTCGAATCCTGTACGGGTGGATGGCTAGCCAAAGCTATCACCGATGTTGCAGGGAGTTCTGCCTGGTTCGATTACGGTTTCGTCACTTACAGCAATCAGGCTAAGCACGAAATGGTTGATGTAAATGAAGAAACATTAGCGCGGTTTGGTGCAGTCAGCCAGGAAGTCGTACAGGAAATGGCCATTGGCGCTTTGCTTAGAGCCAATGCCCACTATGCCGTTTCCATTAGTGGTATTGCTGGGCCCGACGGGGGAACAGAAGAAAAGCCAGTAGGAACAGTCTGGTTTGGATTTACCGATAATCAGGGGAAAACCCTTGCCCGAAAAGTTCTGTTTGAGGGCGACAGAGGTGACGTTCGACTTCAATCTGTCTATTACGCCTTACAAATCTTGTTGGAAGAGTTTCTGCAAAAATAACCTTGATGCTGTATGGGTATACAGTATAATATCAACCATCAGTTCGGTGAACCATGATTAAGCAACAGTGTAAAAGCAGCCTTACGCTGCATGACAGGAGTAGAAATGGCTATTGATGAGAACAAACAAAAGGCATTGGCTGCGGCAATGAGCCAAATCGAAAAACAATTCGGTAAAGGTTCTATCATGCGATTGGGTGAAGATCGCTCAATGGATGTTGAAACCATCTCTACGGGCTCGCTGTCTCTGGATATCGCACTGGGTGCCGGTGGTTTGCCGATGGGCCGTATCGTGGAAATCTATGGGCCAGAGTCTTCCGGTAAAACCACGTTGACACTTCAGGTAATTGCCTCTGCTCAACGTGAAGGTAAAACCTGTGCATTTATCGATGCAGAGCATGCACTGGATCCGATCTATGCGAAAAAATTGGGTGTGGACATTGATAACCTACTATGTTCTCAGCCTGATACCGGGGAGCAAGCGCTGGAAATCTGTGATGCTTTGACCCGCTCTGGTGCCGTTGACGTTATCATCGTGGACTCCGTTGCTGCATTGACGCCAAAAGCTGAGATTGAAGGTGAAATCGGTGATTCCCATATGGGGTTGGCCGCCAGAATGATGAGCCAGGCAATGCGTAAGTTGGCTGGTAACCTTAAACAAGCCAATACGTTACTGATTTTCATCAACCAGATCCGTATGAAAATTGGTGTGATGTTTGGTAACCCAGAAACCACTACTGGGGGGAATGCCCTCAAATTCTACGCTTCTGTGCGCCTTGACATTCGCCGTATCGGTTCCATCAAGGACGGTGAAGAGGTTGTCGGTAGCGAAACTCGAGTAAAAGTGGTTAAAAACAAGGTGGCAGCACCGTTTAAACAAGCTGAATTCCAGATTCTCTACGGAGAAGGAATTAATATTTACGGCGAACTTGTCGATCTGGGTGTGAAGCATAAACTGATTGAGAAAGCGGGTGCCTGGTATAGTTACAATGGCGATAAGATCGGTCAGGGTAAAGCAAATGCCGGCAATTTCCTGAAGGAAAAACCGGCCATCGCATCTGAGCTGGATAAAAAACTGCGTGATATGTTGTTACATAAAAGTAGTGACTTAACGTCATCTGAATCCGCTGGTGATGTTGAACTTGACAAAGTGATCGCTGGCGAAACTAGTGAAGATTTTTAATGTTGATGATGTCAGTAACGCGCTATCGAACAGTAGTAGGATGACGGGATGTGCAGGCTATTACGTTATGCGATGAATGTGCTCTCGGTGCGTGACCATAGCGAAGCAGAAATACGCCGCAAACTAGCGGCATATTTCTGTTCAGTAACTATTGAAGAAAGTCAGTCTTCCAGTAAAGAGCAGGAGATAGAGCAGGAGATAGAGCAGGTTATCACCTATTGCAAGGAGCATGATTGGTTAGATGATACCCGTTTCGCTCGACGTTATATTGCCAGTCGCAGTCGTAAAGGTTATGGCTCACAACGTATCCGCAGTGAACTCAGTCAAAAAGGCATCGATAGATATACACAAACTTTGGTATTTCAGGATTGTGATATCAATTGGTGTCAATTAGCTCAGGATATCGCCAAACGCAAATTTGGATCTCTCTTGTCAACGGAATGGAAAGAAAAAGCTAAAATCCAGCGTTATTTGCTCTATCGGGGCTTCTTGCATGAAGAAATTCAATCTATTTACATGAATTTTTCCGATTGAACGCACACGGTATTTTACTTCCCTCTTAAGAAAATTTATCTTATTCCCACTTTTCCTGTTCGTGTTTGGCATTGTTGCGTCGTTATGCCGCATTCATTTTGCCCACGACTGTTTTTTTTAGCTTGATTTCAGGATAATTATGAGCAAGAACACCGCTGAGATCCGTCAGGCGTTTCTCGACTTTTTTCATAGCAAAGGACACCAGGTTGTTTCCAGTAGTTCTCTGGTGCCGAGTAACGATCCGACATTGTTATTCACCAATGCGGGGATGAACCAGTTCAAGGACGTATTCTTGGGACTGGATAAGCGCAGCTATTCACGTGCCACTACCTCTCAGCGTTGTGTTCGTGCCGGTGGAAAGCACAACGATCTTGAAAATGTAGGTTATACCGCCCGTCATCATACTTTCTTTGAAATGCTGGGTAATTTTAGCTTCGGTGATTATTTTAAGCACGATGCTATCAGCTATGCCTGGGAACTACTGACCAGTGAGCAGTGGTTCAATTTGCCTAAAGAAAAACTGTGGGTAACGGTATACGCAACTGACGATGAGGCCTATGACATATGGGCCAATGAAGTGGGCATTCCCAGTGAACGTATTATCCGTATCGGTGATAATAAAGGGGCTCCGTATGCCTCAGATAATTTCTGGCAAATGGGAGATACGGGGCCTTGTGGTCCCTGCACTGAAATTTTTTATGATCATGGTGACCATATTTGGGGTGGGCCTCCGGGAAGTCCGGAAGAAGATGGTGATCGTTATATTGAAATCTGGAACCTGGTTTTCATGCAGTTCAACCGTCAGGCTGACGGCACGTTATTACCGTTGCCAAAACCGTCAGTTGATACTGGTATGGGATTAGAGCGTATTTCCGCTGTGTTACAGGATGTTAACTCCAACTATGACATTGACCTGTTCAAAACGCTGATCGACGCCGTTGCGAAGGTCATTGGCACTCAAGATTTGACTAACAAATCATTGCGCGTAATTGCTGATCATATCCGTTCCTGTGCATTTCTGATCGCAGATGGCGTGATGCCGTCTAATGAAAATCGTGGTTATGTACTGCGTCGCATCATCCGGCGCGCTGTCCGTCATGGTAATATGCTGGGTGCTGAAGAAACGTTCTTCTATAAATTGGTAGCGCCGCTGATTGATGTTATGGGGCCAGCGGCGGAAGCGCTGAAATGTCAGCAAAACGTAGTTGAGCAGGCGTTGAAAAGTGAAGAAGAACAGTTTGCTCGTACACTGGAACGCGGTTTGTCACTGTTGGATGAGGAAATTAAAAACCTGCGAAGTGATACGTTGGACGGGGAAACTGCATTCCGCTTGTACGATACCTACGGATTCCCGCTGGATCTGACAGCCGATGTATGCCGTGAGCGTAATCTGAAGGTAGATGAAGCCGGTTTTGATCGAGCTATGGAAGCCCAGCGTCAGCGTGCTCGTGAGGCAAGTGGTTTTGACGTCGATTATAACACCCTGGTTCGTGTGGATACGGTTACACCGTTCTGTGGTTATCAACATACCGAGCTGCAATCCAACATTATTGCGTTGTATCGTGAAGGTGAATCCGTTGACGTGATTCATGCTGGTGATGACGCCGTTGTCATTTTGAATGAAACGCCTTTCTATGGCGAGTCGGGTGGACAAGTGGGCGATCAGGGAGAGCTACAAACCAAAACAGCCCGTTTCATGGTGCAGGATACCCAGAAATATGGTCAGGCAATTGGCCATATTGGTAAGTTGACTATAGGTTCGCTACAGGTAAGTGATAGTGTTGATGCGTTGGTAGACAGTGCTCGTCGTAGCCGCATTCGTCTGAACCATTCGGCAACACATTTACTGCATGCCGCATTGCGCCAAGTTCTGGGGGATCATGTTGCGCAGAAAGGATCCTTGGTGAATGACAGCTACCTGCGTTTTGATTTCTCTCATCAGGAAGCAATGAAACCTGAACAAGTGCGTCAGGTCGAGGATATCGTTAATGCTCAGATTCGCCGTAATCTACCGGTTGAAACTGAAGTGATGGCATTGTCGGCGGCGAGAGAAAAAGGGGCAATGGCGCTCTTTGGCGAAAAATATGAAGATCATGTTCGCGTTTTAACCATGGGTGATTTTTCTATTGAGCTCTGCGGTGGTATACATGCCAGCCGTACTGGTGACATTGGTTTATTCCAGATTGAATCTGAATCCGGTACTGCCGCGGGTATCCGCCGTATTGAGGTTGTAACGGGAGACAATGCGATAGCTGCATTGCATCGTCAGAACGATCTTGTGGAAGATGTGATTCATCTTGTAAAAGGTGACAGCAATAATCTGGTTGAAAAAGTACGTTCTGTCCTTGAGCGCACTCGTGTGCTGGAAAAAGAATTACAACAGCTGAAAGCACAACAGGCGGCTCAGGAAAGTTCTTCTCTTTCCAGTAAAGCAAAAGATATCAACGGAGTAAAACTGTTGGTAGCCCAGTTGGACAATGTTGAGCCACAAATGCTTCGCACGATGGTTGATGATCTGAAAAACCAGTTGGGATCAGCGGTGATAGTGCTGGCAACGGCTTCGGATGGTAAGGTAAGTCTTATCTCTGGGGTAACCAAAACGTTGACTGACAGAGTTAAGGCTGGCGAACTCATCGGATTCGTAGCGAACCAGATTGGTGGCAAAGGCGGCGGTCGTCCGGATATGGCTCAGGCGGGCGGCAGTGATGTCAAGGCGTTACCATCTGCGCTAGCCAGCATTGAAGGCTGGGTGGCTAATAAGTTATAAGTATTATTATACCAAGCGCTATCCTGGCAAAACGCCATGACTCTTAATGGTTTTGGCGTTTTTGGCCTGCGGTAAAGGATGACCGTAAACAAGACGAATCGTGTGTCTCTTTCAGAGTATTGAATGCAGAATATGCCTTGGTCTGGTTGTGATAACAAAAAACGCAAGCTGTCTTATATCGGCTAAACTTAACATTAGTAACAAGCTATGAGTGGGATGATGAGGCAATTATTGTCATCTAGGTTTACGTTTTCTCGGCACATGATGGATAATGGCGAGAGAACGAAGAGACCTGACTCTTTATAATCTTTCAAGGAGCAAAGAATGCTTATTTTAACTCGTCGAGTTGGCGAAACCCTCATGATTGGCGATGAGGTAACGGTTACCGTACTAGGAGTAAAGGGCAATCAGGTTCGTATTGGTGTGAATGCGCCTAAAGAAGTTTCTGTGCACCGCGAAGAGATTTACCAACGTATTCAGGCAGAGAAGTCTCAGCCAACATCTTATTGATTCACAATGCGTCTCGCTCTCACGAGGCGCTATTGTTGTCCTGGTTTTTTATTCGAATTTTTAGCTCTCCTCATTTTTATTTTTTGTATTCACATCCTGTCCGATACAGGATAATCAGTTGTTTTCCTGTTGATAATATATTCATTTTGTTGTCAATCCATCCGTGTTGGGTGCGAATTGTGCAAACAAACATGAGAAGGGAAAAATTGTTTGACTTATAAGTCCTGGAAAGTAATATGTGCGCCACGCAGTACCGGTGAGCACTGAACGAGAAATCAAAAAGTAATCATAGGTAGTGTAAGGTGAGGTGGCCGAGAGGCTGAAGGCGCTCCCCTGCTAAGGGAGTATGCGGTCAAAAGCTGCATCGAGGGTTCGAATCCCTCCCTCACCGCCATTAATATGCATCCGTAGCTCAGCTGGATAGAGTACTCGGCTACGAACCGAGCGGTCGGAGGTTCGAATCCTCCCGGATGCACCATTTAGTGGGCGTGTTTTTTTGTCGGGATCATCTAATGAACTCGGATAAAAAAGAGAGTTTTCAGTAAAATATAATGCATCCGTAGCTCAGCTGGATAGAGTACTCGGCTACGAACCGAGCGGTCGGAGGTTCGAATCCTCCCGGATGCACCATTAGCCTGTTGTTCTCTTCCTCTCATATTGAAACACAAACGATTCTGTTATCTCAGTAGGCATCCGTAGCTCAGCTGGATAGAGTACTCGGCTACGAACCGAGCGGTCGGAGGTTCGAATCCTCCCGGATGCACCATATTGATTCGTTTCATCCATGTAGCTTTTCCCTTCTTCAGCCGTTTTCTGAAATTTATCTTATAGTCCTGCTTTCATAGCCTGATGTTTGCCCAATTTTTCTGTAATTGTATGATTTTATTGTGGTTATTGAGTCAGAGACAATGTTTTTACTTTACGTTAAAGTAGAAGCTCTTTTTTAGTGACTGGAGTCGTGATGTACGATCACTATCAAGGTTTGATCTTTGATATGGATGGCACCATCCTCGATACTGAACCAATACACCGTAGAGCATGGCAACAGGTGTTAGCAACGTATGGGATGCATTATGATAGTGTCGCCATGACAGCATTGAATGGATCTCCAACCTGGCGTATTGCGCAATCTATTATTACCAGCCATCAGGTCAAACTTGATCCTTATATGCTTGCTGCTGAAAAAATGGCTATTGCAGAATCAATGTTGCTGGATGCGGTAAAACCTCTGCCATTGATAGACGTCGTCAAAAAGTATTATGGTCTCCGCCCAATGGCTGTCGGTACCGGTAGTTCGCGAGCCTTGGCAGAACGCCTGTTGCGGCATCTTGGATTACGTCATTATTTTGGTGCTGTTGTCGGTGCGGATGATGTGCAAAATCATAAGCCTTTCCCTGATACTTTCCTGCGCTGCGCCGAACTTATCGCAGTGGCGCCTGAACATTGTGTTGTTTTTGAAGATGCCGATTATGGTATTCAGGCGGCAGAACGGGCTCATATGGCCGTTGTTGATGTAAGAACATTTTGAGCGGAACCCGAGGGGGAGCTCCCTGTTCTGGCGCTGTTTTCTAAGTGCCACCTTACTCCCCGCCAGATTTCGAGGCGTTGCTGATCACCTTTAGTGATGAATAGCACTGGACTTATGCTATTGATACCCATCGTAACCTTGAGGAATGTGCTGAAAGATTAAGCAATCTTGTTATTGGCCATTTTTTACCTGAATTGGAACGGTTGTCTCGTGTTGAAATGGCAATGCGCCAGTTACGCCATCATAGTCCAACTGCACTATTATTTAGCTGGGTTCCGGTAATAGGCGATTTATTATGTGTGTTGGCTGGTTGCGTACGCCCTGGTAAGGGTGACTCTTTATCTCTTTGTTGATAATGTCTTGCGCTATATCGTTTTTGACAAGGATCACTCTTCAAGGCATGGATGGTGATCCTGAACAGTTGTAATCATATCTGGTGAGCTCCATGTAGCCTTTACTATGCTTACCATCATTAAAATCAATAGCGGGAGGTCGATTTGATCCCGGACGTATCACAGGCGCTTTCCTGGCTGGAAAAAAATCCTCAGGCTATAAAGGGGATCCAACGAGGAATTGAGCGCGAAACATTGCGTATTATGGCAAACGGACATCTGGCTAATACGGGACACCCGGAACAACTAGGGGCAGCGTTGACGCACCCTTGGATTACAACGGATTTCGCTGAAACTCTATTAGAGTTTATTACTCCGGTGGATAGAGACGTTGATCATCTTCTTACCTTCTTGCGTGATATCCACCGTTATGTCGCCCGCAATCTTGGTGAAGAGCGGATGTGGCCACTGAGTATGCCGTGCTTTATTGCTGCAGAACAGGATATTGAGCTGGCGCAGTATGGCTCCTCTAATATTGGGCGATTTAAAACATTGTACCGGGAAGGATTAAAAAATCGGTATGGTGCGCTGATGCAAACCATTTCAGGAGTACATTATAATTTTTCTCTGCCGATGTCCTTCTGGCGTGCCCGGGCTGGTGTTGAGGATGAGATTAGCGGTAAATCCGACATTTCTACCGGTTATTTCCAATTGATACGAAATTATTATCGTTTCGGTTGGATTATTCCGTATTTATTCGGTGCTTCACCGGCTATCTGTCAATCATTCCTGCAAGGCAGGGAAACCTCAATACCTTTTGAACGTACAGAAAACGGGATGTGTTACCTTCCTTATGCAACGTCGTTGCGCCTTAGTGATTTGGGTTATACCAACAAATCGCAAAGCAATCTTGGGATTACTTTCAATAATCTTGAGACTTATGTTTCGGCACTGAAGCGGGCGATAAAAACACCATCAGAGGATTATGCTCGGATTGGGGTGAAAAAAGAGGGGCACTATCTGCAGTTGAACACAAATGTGTTACAAATAGAAAATGAATTGTATGCTCCGATTAGACCTAAGCGTGTTACACGTACAGATGAGTCTCCTTCTGATGCGTTATTACGTGGCGGTGTCGAATATATTGAAGTACGGTCATTGGATATCAATCCGTTCTCGCCGACAGGTGTCAGTGCTGAGCAGGTACGTTTTCTCGATCTGTTCTTAATCTGGTGTACATTGGCGGATGCTCCGGAGATGAGTGCGGATGAGCTGCTTTGTACACGTAAGAACTGGAACCGGGTTATTCTGGAAGGGCGTAAGCCTGGTCAAACCATTGGTATGGGGTGCGAGTCTGAACAGCAGCTCTTGGCTGATGTGGGACGTAGATTATTTACCGATTTACGACGTGTTGCGGAATTGTTAGATCATGAGAATGATAAACCTTATTATCAGCAAGTCTGTGATCAGCTAGTCGGTGGTTTTGACGACCCTGAGAGTACTTTCTCTGGACGATTATTATCTATGATGTTGGAAAGCAGCAGTGGCAGTGTCGGGCTGAGATTGTCTGGACAGTACCGGGAAATCTTGTTGCAGGAGCCGTTGGAGATATTGTCAGAGTCTCGATTGGCGGCGGAAAGTGCACGTTCCTGGCAACATCAGCGTCAGTTGGAAGCAAGCGATACAGTGAGTTTCGATGAGTATTTGGCCACTCATTAGTATCAAAAAGAAAAAGGCCACATGAGTAATGTGGCCAAAAGAAATATCTGATAATGATAATTAGGGATGATGATAATAAATGCGCGTCTTTCATATACTATGACTCGTACTGATCAGAAAAGTTTCCTGTAAACGAGAAAAATAATTTTTTCGATGAGGAGGTGGCAAGATGCCATTACTAGATAGTTTTACCGTAGACCATACCCGAATGGACGCTCCTGCAGTTCGTGTCGCAAAAATCATGAAAACCCCTCATGGTGACACGATTACTGTTTTTGACTTGCGTTTTTGTCGCCCGAATTCTGAAATCATGCCAGAGCGGGGTATTCATACGCTGGAGCATTTGTTTGCGGGGTTTATGCGCGATCATCTGAATGGAGATGGCGTGGAAATTGTTGATATTTCCCCTATGGGTTGTCGTACGGGTTTTTATATGAGTCTGATTGGTACGCCAGCAGAACAACGCGTTGCTGAGGCTTGGAAAGCAGCAATGGCAGATGTACTGAAAGTCACTGATCAGCGTAAAATCCCGGAGCTCAATGAGTATCAGTGCGGAAGTTATACTATGCATTCTTTGGAGGAAGCGCAGGATATTGCTCGTCATATCCTGGAAAAGGATGTGTTAGTAAATAGAAATGACGATTTGGCACTGCCGAAGGATAAATTAGCTGAGTTGCATATTTAGTGGGTTAACTTTCCATATGCAGTGGAAAAGAGAGCTTAGTGTTTGGTGGCTCTCTTTTTTTTAATTTAGTGAGCAAGAATGTTTTGAATAACCCTGCTGCCAAAATAGGCTAGCGTCAGTAATAATGCACCAATCAGGTTAAACCATACTACCCGACGACCTCGCCATCCTTCATGATAGTGCCCCCATAACAGCAGGATATAAACAAACCAGGCTAGTAGGGAAAAAAGGGCTTTGTGAAGATTTTCTCTGTTGTTCAGCAGGTCGTTCATATAAACAAGACCGGTACACAATGTAAGTGTGAGTAGAACAACACCGACCTGTGTAATATGGAACATTTTGCGTTCTATGCTTAGTAATGGTGGCATATCCGTTGCGAAACCCAGCTTTTTGGTTTTCAGCAGATAATCCAGAAAGGCCAGTTGCAGCGCGTAAAGTGCGGCGATCATCAGTGTGGCGTAGGAAAATAACGCCAGGCCAATATGCACCATAAGACCCGGTCTTGCTTCCAGATGCGTGATAAATTCTCCAGGCATGAAGCTGGCAAAAACCAGATTAAGCAACGCAAAAGTATAGACAATAGGCAATAGAAACCAGCCACGATTGCGTGATGCCACAATGGTCATTATCGTACAGATCATCAAGCTGATTAATGACCCAATATTCAACAGACTCAGGTTCTGTCCGACCTGAACATCAAAGATTCGTTGATATAGCGCCACTGCATGGCAGACAAGGGCGAGTGTGGCGGATACCACAGCCAGACGGCGATAGGCACTGTCTTTTCGCACCAGACTGGGGATAATCAGTCCGAGGCTGAGTGAATAGGCCGCTAAAGCCACAATAGCGAAAACAGACATAAACAATAGGTTATTAAATATCAACTGGGTAAAATAGAGAGTCAGTATAGCCTTAGTCAGTAAAGGCACCAACTTGTTATCCACGAGTAGCGCAGAGATTGGCAAGGCTTTCGTGTTATAATTCCCCTATTCGCGTCGCGGTAGCGGCCAGTTTTACGTTGAGCATGAGATATGTTTGAAAATTTAACCGATCGACTATCGCGCACATTGCGCACTATTAGCGGCCGTGGCCGGCTGACTGAAGAGAATATTAAAGAAACATTGCGTGAAGTGCGCATGGCTCTGCTTGAGGCTGATGTGGCTTTGCCGGTAGTTCGTGATTTTATCAACCGGGTCAAAGAGCAATCGGTAGGACAAGAAGTCAATAAGAGTCTGACGCCAGGGCAAGAGTTTGTCAAAATTGTTAAAAATGAACTGACTGCTGCGATGGGGGAGGTTAATGCCGAACTAAATCTGGCCGCACAGCCCCCTGCCGTGGTGCTGATGGCTGGTCTGCAAGGGGCCGGTAAAACAACCAGCGTGGGAAAACTGGGTAAATTTCTGCGTGAGAAGCAAAAGAAAAAAGTGCTGGTGGTTTCTGCCGACGTTTACCGTCCTGCCGCCATTAAACAGTTGGAGACCTTGGCTCAATCTGTCGGTGTAGATTTCTTTGCGTCAGATGCGCAGGAAAAACCGATTGATATTGTTAACCGTGCGCTACAGCATGCCAAACTGAAATTCTACGATGTTCTGTTGGTGGATACCGCTGGCCGTTTGCATGTCGACGACGCCATGATGGATGAGATCAAGCAGATTCATGCAGCGATTAAGCCGATAGAAACCCTGTTTGTAGTCGATGCCATGACGGGACAGGATGCGGCAAATACCGCGAAAGCGTTCAGTGAAGCACTACCGTTGACTGGGGTGATTCTAACCAAGGTTGATGGTGATGCACGTGGCGGTGCCGCACTTTCTATCCGTCACATCACTGGTAAGCCGATTAAGTTCCTGGGTGTAGGTGAGAAAACGGAAGCCCTTGAACCTTTCTATCCTGAGCGTATTGCTTCTCGCATTCTCGGCATGGGGGATGTGCTTTCTCTGATTGAGGATCTTGAAAGCAAAGTTGATCGTACTCAGGCTGAAAAACTGGCCAAGAAACTCAAAAAGGGTGATGGATTCGATCTTACTGATTTTCTGGATCAGCTAAAACAGATGCGCAATATGGGCGGCATGGCCAGCATGATGAGTAAATTGCCGGGGATGGGGCAATTACCGGACAATGTGAAGTCTCAAATGGATGATAAAGTTCTGGTGCGCATGGAAGCGATTATCAACTCTATGACTCGGCAGGAACGTGCCAAACCTGACATCATCAAAGGTTCCCGTAAACGTCGTATTGCAATGGGGTCTGGGATGCAAGTGCAGGACGTAAATCGTTTGTTGAAGCAGTTTGATGATATGCAACGCATGATGAAGAAGATGAAAAATGGCGGTCTGGCCAAAATGATGCGCGGTATGAAAGGTATGATGCCACCGGGATTCTCGGGGCGTTAATACCGTCAATTTTAATCTGGCTCGTATAAAGTCTTACTTGATAAAGACGCTTTAGATTGCTTTTTGCGCCAAAATGAGTAAACTTTTCGGGCTTTTTATATGACACTGGGCCCCGTTCCTCGATGGGGCCTGGCTGTTTTATTCACTAAAGAGGATGTTATGGTAACAATTCGTTTGGCTCGTGGCGGCGCTAAAAAACGCCCGTTCTATCAAGTCGTCGTGACCGATAGCCGCAATGCGCGCGATGGTCGTTTTATTGAACGTGTAGGCTTCTTCAACCCGATCGCAACTGGTCAGGCTGAAGTCTTACGTTTGGATCTTGACCGTATTGAGCATTGGGTTGGTCAGGGTGCTACCGTTTCTGATCGCGTTTCTGCGTTGATCAAAGACGTTAAGAAAGCAGCATAATCTGTTGCGGTGGTGACAATGAGCAATCAACTTAGCTCGCATGCTCCCGTTAGCCCGGTTGTGATGGGTAAAATGGGGTCAACGTATGGTATCAGGGGTTGGCTCAGAGTGTTTTCATCCACCGAAGACGCCGAAAGTATTTTTGACTATCAACCCTGGTTTATCCAGAACAAAGGTCGTTGGCAGCTTATCGAAATTGAGAGCTGGAAGCACCATAATCAGGATCTGGTCATCAAAATTAAAGATGTTGATGATCGGGAAACTGCGAATTTACTGACGAATTGTGAAATTATCGTTGATTCAGCGCAGTTACCTGAACTGGGAGAGGGTGATTATTACTGGAAGGATCTTATTGGCTGTGAGGTTGTGACCACTGCTGGTTACGAGCTGGGGAAAGTCACTGATATGATGGAAACCGGTTCAAATGACGTCATAGTAGTAAGAGCTACTCTGAAAGATGCTTACGGAGTCAAGGAGCGGTTGATCCCGTTCCTGACTGAACAGGTTGTCAAGCATGTTGACCTCTCTACTCATCGTATCGAAGTAGATTGGGATCCTGGTTTTTGAACTCTGTACTGAATAGTAATATCGGGTGGAACAAAACTATGTGGATTGGGGTTATCAGCCTGTTTCCAGAGATGTTCCGCGCCATTACTGATTACGGAGTTACAGGCCGGGCAGTTAAAAATGGCCTGCTGAGCGTACAGTATTGGAGTCCGCGAGATTTCGCTTACGATCGGCATCGTACCGTAGACGATCGCCCCTATGGTGGTGGCCCCGGTATGCTGATGATGGTGCAACCTTTGCGGGATGCGATTCATGCAGCAAAAACAGCGGCAGGCGAAGGTGCGAAGGTGATTTATCTGTCACCGCAGGGCCGCAAATTAGATCAGCAAGGCGTACGTCAACTTGCCACTAATCAGAAGATGATTCTGGTTTGTGGTCGATACGAGGGAATTGATGAGCGCGTAATCAAGACTGAGATTGATGAAGAATGGTCAATCGGTGATTACGTTCTCAGTGGTGGTGAATTGCCAGCAATGACATTGATTGATTCCGTGTCCCGGTTTATTCCGGGGGTTCTGGGTCATGAAGCTTCAGCAGAAGAGGACTCTTTTGCGGATGGATTGTTGGATTGCCCCCATTTCACTCGTCCTGATGTGTTGACCGGTATGGAAGCTCCGGCAGTTCTGCTGTCAGGCAACCATGCTGAAATACGTCGCTGGCGTTTGAAGCAGTCGCTGGGCCGAACCTGGCTTAGAAGACCTGAACTTCTGAAAAGCCTAGCTCTGACTGACGAGCAAGCAACGTTGTTGACTGAATTTCAAAATGAATATCAGTCTGGACAACACAAGTATTAGTGGGTCGTTACGGGAGTGCCGAGCGAACCCAAATATCAGTTTACCTAGGGTAAGAGACATATTATGAGCAACATTATCAAGCAACTTGAACAAGAGCAGATGAAGCAAGATATACCTGCATTTCGTCCGGGTGATACCGTGGAAGTGAAGGTATGGGTCGTTGAAGGTTCCAAAAGACGTCTGCAGGCATTCGAGGGCGTGGTTATCGCTATTCGTAACCGCGGTCTGCACTCTGCATTCACTGTTCGTAAGATTTCTAATGGCGAAGGCGTAGAGCGCGTATTTCAGACTCACTCTCCAGTAGTGGATAGTATTACTGTTAAACGTCGCGGTGCTGTGCGTAAAGCCAAACTGTATTACCTGCGTGAACGTGCTGGTAAGTCTGCTCGTATTAAAGAGCGTCTTAACTAAGAGCGCGCTTTCGCAACATCCGAAAAGCGGTTATGAAATAAGGACTTATATATTATATAAGTCCTTATTTATTTTTGGTGTCCACATAATGCCCACGCAGATAGAATATCGTCCATGCAATCCACATTACATGCATAAAAAAACCCGCCGCAGCGGGTGCCTCTAATTCCTTCTACGCTATATCTGCATAGTAACTTGTCCATGTGGGGAATGAGGGGCAACAGCGGCTGTTTTCCCTGGTGTCATAATTGCCCGGACATAGGTTTCATGACTGATAAACGTATGACCGCAGTTAATATTAGTACACTGGTTGTAACGTTCCTTTGTCGTGCTCGTCACCTCATAAGATGATCGCGTGTGTGCGGCACTTCCGCACAAAGGGCATTTCATCATATTGATATCTCCCAGCTTGCAAATTTAAGTTAATGATACCGGCTGCTTGCTTTTGCTACAACTTGCATTATTCCATTTCAACTTCATCAATTTTTACCTCCAGATCCAGCGATGTGGTAAACCCCCGGTCACTGAGCGAATGCGTCACTGTGCCTATTGTCCAGTCGGCGGCGTCGATTTCTCGCTTGAACCCGGTCACTTTCACTGGCAGTTCCGGGTACAGCTCGGCCCGGCCTTTTGCCAGTTCAATGGAGAATGTCGCAACCCCGCGCTGAATACGTTCCCAATGCATTTTTGCGGCCCGTTCAGCATTTCCCTTGTTGGAATAGGTACGGCTGAGAACTAGCACGTTTTCATCTGTTCCCAGCAGGTACTCTCCCTGTTTTTCTTCCGGCATTTTCTTTTTTGCCGTCGTGGTTTTGCGACGACGTTTTACCTTCACGGTCTGATTTTTCTTTAGATCTCGGGTATGCAGCCAGTGAGCCATGACGCCGGTGTAGGCGCCACGGTCAGCCAGGGTAAAACGGTGGCTGTCGCCGTCCTTGCGGCTGATGGTGGCAACGGGCAGCGCTTTACCACTGGCGGTTTTTCCCTGGCCCTGTCGCAAAAACAGCAGATGGCCATCTTTGACGGCGGCGATGGCGCCATGATCTTTCGCCAGGCGCATCAGAAACGAGCAGTCTGACTCATTGGTCTGGTCAATATGGTCAACCTCCTGCGCAGCGGTGTCGCTGTCCAGTGCCGGAGTCAGCTTATGCCGGGCGGCGATGTCGTTCACCATGGCCCCGACTGTGGTCTTGTGCCAGGAGCGTTCCCGCTTGAGGTTCAGCGTTTGCCGAAAATCCGCACTGCGGGCGCGTAGCGTCAGCCGGTCAGGTGCACCGCTATGCTCTATCTCATCCACCACAAAGGTTCCTTTTTTCAGCAGGGGCTCACCTTTCCAACCAAGAAAGACGGTGATTTCAGCCCCGCGCCGGGGCAAGGCCAATTGCCCGTCGGCGTCGTCCAGTTCAATATCCAGCTGATCGGCTTCAAAACCGCGATTGTCGGTGATGGTGAGTGACATCAGACGCTTATCCAGTGTGGCGGTAATGTCATCTTTCCCAATGCGGATGCGGTAATCCGGCGTTAATTCCGTACCCGCTAACCAGCCCATCAGGACAGCACCCCATTCACTGCCGACGTCACACTGTCGAGTGCCCCAGTCAGGGTTGTCTGTGCCTGGCCGAGATAGCTCGTTGCCTGGTTTTTCAGTGTGGAAAGCTGTTCCGTCAGGTCGCCCAGCATGGCATTCAGTGATTCATCCACGCGTTTTAACGTCAGGGTAAATTCAATCCGGCGGGCGTTGCCGTCGCTGAAAAACTGGCTACGGGTTTCACTCATGCTTTCAATCACGTACATGCCGTAAATGGTGCCGGAACCTTCCAGCAACGCCCAGGCTTTACCGGTTTCGGCCATCTGTTCGAGTACCAGCAGTGAGAGTTTGCCGCCGGTAACCTGGGGCAACAGTACCGCCTGTAACGTGATGGTGTCGTTATCCGGCCCCAAAAACTGTGCCACCGGACGGTAACCAACCCGGTTATTGGTGGGGTGCCGCCATGAGCGTTGCCTTTGTAATTCCTGATAGGGGATAGTCTTTAACGTAAAGACGAACAACCCCAGCACCATCATCATCCGATACCCCCTTGATCGCGGTAGTTGCTGCGTGATTTGGCGCGGGCGCGGTGTTCCCGTTCATCTAATTGACGGGCGACTTCGCGGGCAATGTCAGTGGCATTCTGTCCGGGCTGGGTTACGATAGTGATCGGCGCGTGAATAGACACCGGCGCCAGCGATGAAGGACGAGGTTCTGGCCGGCTCACCGCGTATTCTTTCGTGGGTAAGCTGAACGGATGCAGCGGACGCGCCATTACCGGTTGCGCGGCCGCGCCTAACATCATGGCGGCAGAGGCGGCCAGCGCAGCCGTTCGGCGACGACTGGTGATCCTCGCCGGGCCGTTAACGATTTCAGGGCCATTTTCCCCGACAATGCCAATCCGTCCGGACGGGATAACGCCACCGGTGTCAAACCGGGGGATGTCATTTAATACCGCCGAACCGGCCCCGGCAGCGCCCGGCACGGTGGGCAGGGATGGCATCTGCTTGCTATCGGGTTTCATCCAGTCCGGCAAGTAGTCAGTCAATGACGCCAGTTTGGTTTTCAACAATTCCCATTTTTCATTGATACCGGCCATCAGTCCATCAATCAGTTGGGAACCCGCTTCCTGAAACCGGGCAGGCATGGATTCAGCGGTGCTAACCAGCTCATTCCAGCGATCACTGATGGTTTTCTTGATGTTTTCCCAGGCTTCTGACACGCCAGCCTTGATAGCATCCCAGTTTTTATAAATCAGCCCCGGCAAGGTGTAGTTGAGAAAGTAAGACTTGATACCTTCCCACGCTGTACTGATGGCGTTTTTCACCCATTCCCATGCCGCCGATGTTGCGTTGCAAATAGCATCCCACAGCGCCTTGAATTTGGGGCCGAGCGTGTCCCAGTGTTGCCAGATATAAAGCGCGCCCATGGCAATCAGGCTGATGATCGCCAGAATGGGATTAGCCATCATCAGCCGTCCCAGCCACAGGACGGCTTTTCCCACAATGCCAAGCGCACCACGGATAAGACCGAAAGCACTGACGGCCTTGATCCCCAAGACATTGCAGCTCAGACGCAATAACGCCATCGGGCCTAGTATCGCCGCCACACTCAGGATGATGGTTCCCATCATTGTCAGGAAGCTGCCCAGTGCCAACACCGTACCGGTAATGACGCGGGTCAGTTGGGGATGTTGGGTCAGCCAGCCGCCAACTTTCGACGTTAGCGCGGTGACGCTATGGGTGATGGCACGCAGTGGACTGTCAACACTGTCAAACAGCGTGATGCCAACATCCTCCCAGGCAGATGAAAGGCTTTTCAGATCGCCGCTGAGGTTATCGGTCATCGTACCCGCCACTTTTTCAGCTTCGCCGTGCGCGGCGCGCACCTCGGCCACCAGTTTCTGCAACTGCCCTGTCCCGGCCTGCTCAACCAGGACACTCAATCCGGAAAATGCCTCCTCTCCGGCAATGTGCTTAAAGAGGGACGCCCGCTTGGCGTTGCCCATTTTCTGAGTGCGGGCGTACATTTCTGACAGCAGATCCGTTAACGGGCGCAGGTTGCCGCGCGCGTCTTTGGTTTTGATGTTCAGTTCTGCCAGTGCCTCCGCCGCCGCTTTGGGAGGCGAAGCCAGCCGCGCCAGAATAGCGCGGAGTGAGGTTCCTGCCTGGCTGCTCTGAATACCCGCATCACCTAGCTTGCCCGCCGCCGCTGACGCGGTTTCCAGATCCACGCCCAGCGTCGCCGCCACGGGTGCCACATACTTCATGGTTTCACCCAGCATCTGCAAATTGGTATTGGAGCGGGTAAATGTGGCCACCAGACTGTCGCCCACCCGGCTCATTTGGTTGGCGGGCAGTTTGAAACCGGTCAAGATGTTAGAGCCGATGTTGGCGGTGGTTGCCAGATCGGTATCTCCCGCCAGCGACATGTTCAGTGTGCCGGGCATGGCGCCGCGTATCTGTTCCGGGTTGAAGCCCGCCATGGCGTAGAAACTCTGCCCTTGTGCCACATCATTGGCCGTAAACGCTGTGGATGCGCCCAACTGCCGCGCCTGTTGGCGCAATGCGGCCATTTCTGGTACGGCTTTTTTCAGGCGGGTCAGCGCTTGCACTTTTGACATCCCTTGATCAAAGTCAAAACCGGGTGCCATCGTGCGCTTGGACGTGTAAAGCATCCCGACACCCGCCCCGGTGATGGCCGCACCATTTACCGACAGCTTATTGCGGGCTTCCATTGTTCTGGAATACCGGCTTCTGATGGCATTCAGTTTTTGCTGGCGTTCCCCCACACGCTTTAGTGCTTGTTGCTGGCGAGTCAGCGCGTTGGTCACCGATTGTGTATCACGGCGTAATTGCCGTTGGGCGTCGCTCAACTTTTTGGTGTCCAGACCAGACGCGTGCAGCGCCTCACGCTGACGCTGAACGGACAGGCGCAGACCGTTGTATTTTCCCTGTAATTCATTTACGCGGTTTTTCGCCGCACCCAGTAGCCGGGTTTGCTGGGCAGTAGGCTTTTCTGTCGCAGCAAACTGTCTGGCCAGGCGCGCCGCTTCTTCCCGTGCCGCCTTCAGGCTGTGACTGACTACAGCGGCTTGCGTACTGGTTTTACGAAAACCGTCAATCCGTGCCGCCTGGTTATCCAGTTGTTTCAACTGGGCCTGGCTTTTTTTGACGGCGGCGGCCAGCTTCTGGGTGCTGGCTTGTGCCTGTTTGAAGGGGCGGGTCAATTTGTCGACCGCATTCATGATGACCTGCAAACGCAGGTTATTGTCACTCATCACCGGCTCCGCTGCGGATGATTGCCTTGTGCCGCCATTCCAGTACGTCGGTTAATGGCATGTCCTGTGTGACAGAAGGCGGCCAGTGAAACACGGTGGCAATGTCCGCCACCAAATCATCTACCGTCAGTCCGTCAGGGAATCGGACCGGACCGACTTCGGCAACAAAAAACTGACCACCTCGACTGACAGGCTAATCAAGTCTGCCGGGTCCAGTTCCATCACCTCGGCTGTTGTTAATGCCGGTGTGGTGACACGCGGTAAAATGACAGTCAGTGCGTTGACGTCCATTTCCATCAGCGGCTGTAAGCGCGTACCGCGCAGCGCCCCGGCGCTGGGTTTGCGTACCGTGATGTGAGTCAGTGTGGTATCGCCGCGTTTCAGCGGGGTATCCAGCGTGACGGTTTTTTCAGTGGTCAGGGTGTCGTCGTTTTCCATCGTGTTCTCTCGTTATTCCGGGATATCTGAACGCACAGGCCGTTTCGTCTGTGCGGCGTCGGTATTACAGGCCAATGGCAGCGCGGTGTTCCTCCAGCCGGTCTTCACCGCCAATGTTTTCAATCATGTTCAGCAGGTCGATTTCTACCAGCACCTCACCGTTGACGGTCAGCTTGTAGTAGGTGCAGACGGTGGAAATCTTGGTTGTCGGTTTTTCGCCCTGTTTGTATTCGCCGCTGTCGATTTCTTTGTGACGGCCCCGGAGCGCGATTTCTACTGCCCACACCTCGCCCGTGTCGTCACGCTGGATGGAGGCCGTAAAGCGGAGCGGGACACCGTCGGCTTTCGCGGTTCCCAACTGCTTGTAAATCAGCGGCTCCATTCCACCAATTTGCCACTCAGCCTCGAGTGCGCCATCATCCAGCCCCATGTCGATATCTGCGGCCCCGGACATGCCGCCGCCGCGGTATTTCTCAAACTTGCGGGTCAGCTTGGGCTGGGTGAATGACTCCACAATCCCCAGCCAGTTGTTGCCGTCGTTAAACAGGTTCAGATATTTCAGTACGCGTGGTAATGCCATGTTGCTCCTTAGCTGTTCACCTGGCTGGTAAAGTCGATCAAGTAACTGTCAGTGATGCGCTGGCGCAGCATCAGGTTTTCCAGTGGCGGCACTGGCGTGTAGTCGTAGTCAATAGAGAGCTTGCCCGCTTTCAGGGTGTCCTTGTCGTTTACGGTGTCATCAATCCAGCAGTCACCACCCAGCAAATAACCCTGTGCCGTCAGTTCACGCATCTTGGCGCGGATACCTTCGATAATGTCGCGGGCCAGTGAGGGATTCAGCGGTTTATCCACGGCCCACAAGTGAGCCTCGGCCATGGTGTCAGCCAGTACCTGTGCGGTGCGGGTGTAGTTTTCAAAGGCGAATAGCGGATCGTCTGAACAGGTGCGGGAACCCCAGAAGCGGAAGCCGTCTTTGCGGATCAGCGTGGTGACTTCATTCTGGTTCAGCAGACCGGCGTCGGTGGCCGGGTCTTGCAAATCCCAGAACACATCCGCAGAAATGCCGGTGACGCCGTTCACGCCGACGTTGGACAGGGTTTTGTGCCAGCCAGTTTGTTCGTCCAGTTTGGCACGCAGCCCCAGCGCACGGGCGGTAGCATAAGCGGTGGTGTCGGCACTGGTTGTGGTATCCCAGGCGATAAAATCCGGCCAAATCAGCATCAGTTCACGCTGACTAAAATTGTCGCGGTAGGCGATGGCCTCTTCCACCGTCTTGCAACCGTAGGCGCTGATGTAGGCAAAGGCACGCAGACTCTGCGCGATACTCGCGAGCTCTACGGATACCGCCCGGTTGTCATGCCCCGGCACGCCGAGAATACGCGGTTTTACCCCCAGTTGGGCCTGGGCTGCCAGTAATGCTTTCATTCCGGTTTTTTTGCCGTCGGACGTCACGCCGCCGATGATGTTCGTGGTGGTTTCGGCTTCGCTCTCGCCCTGGGCGACACGTACCACTACTGTAACGGGCTTTGCCTGGTCGCCGATGGCATCCAGTGAGTGAGCCAGCGTGCCGGATCCACCCGCTTTACCACTGGCTGTCAAAACATCGGTGATCAATACCGGTTTATTGAGCGGAAAGGTTGCCGCGTCGGCATCGTCGGCGGTACAGACCAGGCCGATAATCGCTGTTGATACGGTGGTAATGGTGCGAGTGCCTTCGTTGACTTCAACGACACGCACACCGTGATGGTAATCAGTTGCCATAAACGGTTCTCCGGTGAGTGAGTAACCGTTATGGTGATGTGACCGGGGCGACTGTGCATTAATCGCTCCTTGTGTGAAGGACAGTACAAGGTTTGTGTCGCGCTCGGCACAAACCACGGCGCTGGGGTTAGTTCTCCGGCACCGTCGGCCAGTCAATATCCGGCGCGGTAGTGGTATTGATGCGACTCAGTAATACCACGTATTTTTTCCACGCCAGTAATGCGGTTTTTTCCTCGTCGGTTGCCAGCTCTAGATCCACTGCGTAGGTGAGTTCCGTGATACGAGCGTTAGCGGTTGCGCGACGACTCAGTAATTCGTTCTCTGCTGTTTTCACTGCCGCTGCGGCAAGTTCTGCTGTTGACAGCCCAGGAGGTTGTACAGCGATGGGCTGTTCAGCCGCGTCATTAAATTGGATGACATTTCCATTAGATTGCTCGTTCAATAATTGTTGATAGTAATCAACGTTAATTTCAACCACATCAGATGGCATCGCATTACCGTGAATGGCGATGGCATAAAAGCCACCTGTAGATTTTGAATAATATGGCATTATCAGTACCCCACAGCCATCCAGTTTATGGTCGGAAACATGTCGGTTCCAGCAGTAGTGTAATACAACGTAGCCCCCGCATTGGTTGCTTTCTCAAACGAGAAGCTGGTATACGCATCACCCGCCAACCCTGTCCGGATCGATCCCGATATCGAACACAGTGCAGCAGGGAACGTGATCGGAAATAAAAACGGTAATATTGTGTACGTATTGGCAGACGTTGAAGTCATGGATAGTGTTCCCCATTGCAGAATCAAGCCGCTCGGCAGCACTTGATATCCATTGTCGGCCAACAAACTTTTAAATGATTCGGAAAAATTCCCGACGACAGACCGAACAAAAGCTGTGGTGGCAATCTGTGTGTTGTTTGTCGCTTGTGCCGGGGTCGGCGCGGTCGGTGTGCCGGTCAATGCCGGGCTGTTAGTCGGGGCGTATTGAGAGTGCGGATTATCAGCGGCAACATGCGCGGCAAGTTGGCTGTCGGCATAGGCCTTGACTTCAATAACCGCGTTATCAACATATTGACGTGTGGCCAACACCACCGCCGGGTCAATTTTCAGCGTCACCGCCTCCGTGTTGCTGACAATCAAAATCATGCGCACGGTCTGGATACGCCCGGAACCTTCCTGTAGCTGTGGTTTATAGGTTTCCGGGCAGTTGGCGATGGCAATCAGATTGTCGTCAGCGTCATACAACCCGATTTCCCGGATCCAGAAGCCGCCTTCGTTTTCCGGTATCACCTGTTCGGCAATAATCTGGTTACTGTTATTGTCATCAACGGTCAGCGAATTGAGCGGTGCCCGGCGCTTTTCGCCAATCAGTTCGGTTTGTGCCGGGTCGGGGGTGGGTAATGTTCCGCCGCCATCGCCAACGGCCATCTGGGTAATATTCAGATAACCACCCAGCATGGTGGCATTTGCCAGTCGTGCCGCACCAATGTGGGTCAACAGTGCAAAATATTTGGTACTCATGCGGTTACGCTCACATTATCAGTCAGATGAAGGGCCACCCCGCGCATATCCGCGCCAGAGACGGTCAGGGTTTCAGGGAAATAGGGGTACACCGTCAGTTCATCGCCGCCGTAACTGCTTGCCGATATTGGCAGTTCTCCGCTGGTATCCAGATTGATGGACAATCCCAACAGGTGACGGCTGAGCGGTTTGGCGTCGGCAATCAATCGCTCCAGCTCAAGAAAGGTTTCCTCGGTAATGCCATTGTCCTGCACGCCAATATCCAGCCGAAAGGTGCCAGGGGCGTCGCCGGTCTGCCACCATTCGGTGATGCGGATCAGGTAGCCGAATGGCTCCACGACACGCCGTAATGCGCCGAGTGTGCCTTTGTGTTTATGAATAAAAAACGCATTTTTTATCGCCTGGCGCTTTACGCTCTCCGGCCAGTGCTCATCCCAGCGGTCAACGGAAAACGCCCAGGCAAGGTAGGGAAGAAATGAGGTCGGGCAGGTATCCGGGTTCCATAACGGGCGTATCGGAACCGGTAACCCGCTGATGGTGGCGTCCACCTGTGCCAGACGGCGTTCTAATGCGGACGAGCCCGGTGGCAACAGAGTGTTATTCATCACTGCCTCCGATGGTTATCTGCCAGCCGGTGCAATATGACGCCTGTGTCTGGTCCAGCACCACATCAACCAGTGGGGCCAGCAGGTTCACACGCTGCACGCCTTCGACATGCAGGGCGGCATAAATGGCTGACAAGCGGATATCACGCCCAAGGCGACGCTGGGCGGAAATGTAGGTCTGCAAACGTTCTTCCGCCGCAATGCGGACCGGTTCGGCTTCCGGCCCTGGATACAGATATAACTGAGCGTCAATCTCATAGTTCACCACCGTAGCTGATTGCACCGTTACCCGGTCAGCGACCGGACGCACCGACTCATCATTCAGCGCCGTTTCTACTACGGCCAGCAGGTCGGTATCCGCAGTGCCGTCACCCTCGCGTGACAAGACGGTGACGATCACTTCCGCCGGTGAGGGGCTGATCGCGCTGGCATCTGATACCCGCCCGTCGGCGCTGACGGCGTGGAATTCATAGGCACCGGTCGGCCCGGCGACACTTAGCCCCTCAAACGCCGCCGGGATGCGCTGGCGCAGGTCATCATCGCTTTCCATGACCGCCTCTACTGGCGGGATAGCGGCGGTATCCGCCGGGGTAATGGTCAGGCGCTGCACGTTATGGTTGGCGGCCAACTGATCTAAATCACTGCCGAGGGCATAGGCCACCATCACCGCCTGTGCGGCTTCGTTGATGCGTTGTAGTAACAGGATCTCCCGATAGGCATTTTCCTGTAACAGTTTGACCACCGGCTCAGATTCTAATGCCAGCGTCGCGGCCACCGCGTCCTGCTCATCCGTCGGGTAGAGGGCAATAAATGCCGCTTTTCGTTCAGCGAATACCGTTTCAAAATCCGGCACCGTGACAATCTCCGGTGCGGACAATTGCGATAAATCAATCACACTCATCAGGTATTCCCCAACGATACGGATAAATTCACCGGCTGGCCGCTGACCAGTTCGGCGGTGACATCAGCGGCCATGCTGCCGTCAAAGGCGCTTTGCAACTGAACCGACGTTAACCGCAGGCGTGGTTCCCAGCGGTTCAGCGCGGTGTAAATAGCGGACATGACTTGTAAGCGCGTGGCGGCATTTTGTGGCTGGTCCAGCAGGTCAAAGACCAGTGAACCGTACTCCCTCCGGGCTAGCCGGGTGCCTACTGGCGTGATCAGAATGTCGCGGACCGACTGACGGATATGCGCGGCATCGCTGATGCGTTCACCGCTTTGCTGATTCATGCCGAGGTAGCGCATTACACTGGCCCTCCGGTATTGCTGCCGCCGGTCTGTACACCACGGTGCTGATGGGTATGCACCACGACGCCATTTGACGACATAGTGCCACCCTGCTGGATGACCGGGCCGTTGATGGTCACCGCTGCATTAAGTGTGAGCGTGTCCGCGTTCAGCACCACGTGTTTTACGCCATCAATCAGCAACTGGCCGGATGCTGGCTCATACTCAAAGCGAGCACCATCGGGGAAGATAGTCACCAGCGCATCATCAGATACGGACGGCGGCGGATTCTCACTGGAGAAAATCGCGGGTAGCACAAAGGCCGTAGTCAGTTCGCCGCCGATGCTCAGTAACAACA
Source organism: Prodigiosinella aquatilis (assembly GCA_030388725.1). Classification (NCBI taxonomy): domain Bacteria; kingdom Pseudomonadati; phylum Pseudomonadota; class Gammaproteobacteria; order Enterobacterales; family Pectobacteriaceae; genus Prodigiosinella; species Prodigiosinella aquatilis. The sequence continues at coordinate 3,717,486 of CP128857.1, read as the reverse complement.
CTTGTTCCCCCGGTGAAGGTTTCCACCAGGTGCGGGACGTTCCGGCGCGGGTTGTTAGCCAGTTCAGCCAGCCGGTTTGCAATTCGCCGGTTTGTACCCGGCATAACCAGTTATCAGAATCGACGTCGATAACGACGCCAACCCGGATCAGGTTCAGCAACAGGCGCATGATTTCGGTAGTTTCTGCATTCATGGAGATAGCCTGCCAGCGATGAAACGACACATCACGGGCGGGCTATTGTGCGGAGGGTGATACATGCATAGAAATGCACTTGTGCACAGTGCCACTGTGCGTTATAATTTAAGCCATTCATCAGTAAGGACGATAAGGTGACAGATGCAGAAGAGAAGCATCGACAGTTTCCGGGATCAGTGGCTTGAGGATTTTTTTCTATATGGAACGCCACATAAGAAAATCCCTGCGGGTATCGAATCTTCGATGGCGAGAAAACTGGATATTATCAATGCAGCGATAAGCCATCGTGATCTTCGTTCTCCGCCGGGAAACCGATATGAAGTATTAAATCCGCCATTGGGTGAGTATTCATCTATCCGGGTGAATGAGCAGTACCGGTTAATTTTTAAATGGTATGAGGGGAAAGCTTATGATCTGTACCTGGATGCTCATACGTATAAAAAACACAAATGATGATTGGCGGATAGCCTGATATCACAGTAATGAACAAATGTAGTAACCGCTGAGGATGACATATGCAAGCGACACGTAAACCAACAACCGTAGGGGATATTTTACTGTATGAATATCTGGAACCCTGCGGCCTAAAAATCAATGATTTGGCTGACATGCTGAATGTGCATCGCAACACCGTAAGTGCATTGGTGAACAATAACCGTAAGCTGACCGTTGATATGGCATTTCGTCTGGCCAAGGTCTTCGATACGTCCGTTGATTTCTGGCTTAATCTGCAAATGAATGTCGATTTGTGGGAAGTTCAAAACGATAGGCGTGCTCAAGAAGAGATTGGTCGCGTTACCACACTGAATGTGTTACTGGCCAAGAAAGAGGCAGAAAAAAAAACAGGTGGCATAAGTTATCGCGCTAACCATCGTTGAAGCAGTACGTTAATTTTTTTCTCTTTCGTGGTCATTCATCCCCAGCAACTGCCGGGCCGGATACTTCGTGACTGGCCCGCGTTCCCGCACCTTATCCCGTAACCCATAGTGATGTACGCGGGCAATGCGTTGCACCGCACCGGAAAAACCAACTTCGGCCACGTCTGCCGTGGCGGTGGCCTTCAGGTATTTGGCAGTACGCAGCTTGCTGAACATCTGCCGCCGGATACGACCAGGTTTAGTTCGAGCGGAAACCCGTCGGGCTTCAAACGTGGTGCCGTCCGGGTTCTGCTGTAACCGGATGTGGTCTTGCTGTTGTTTGCGCAGGTCGCGGGCAATCTCCCGCATCAGTTTCTTACGCTCGGCCGGGGCCAGCTTTGTCAGCAGAGCCGACAGCCAGCCTTCAACCTGGTGCAAGTCATCCATGTTTTAGCGTCCAGTATTCCTCGGGGTCGCCGGGCTCGGGCAACGCCGCGACCACCTGATTGCCGTCCTGCTCCTGAACCTGAATACGTTCGGTGAGTTTCAGGTCAATGCTGATATCACACGCCTGATGATTAAGTATGTCCACTTCAAAGGTGAACCCTTTCTCCCGGTTATCCGGGTTCGCCATCATGTCCGGCTGATTCTCTCTCAGCCAGTGCATGATAGGCGCGATAAGCAAATTCTGGTCACCGGCAAAATCAGTCACGACAATGTTCAGAGTGTAACGGTATTCCCATGACAACGAGGGGGCCAGCGTGCTGACTACCGTGCCGTTATCGACAAAAATATGCAGGCACTCCGGGTTTTCCCGCAAGTGTTGAACGGCATTAGTCAGTGCGTTTCGTAGGGAGTGCGGTTTCTGCATGTGCGCGTTCCTGACAAGCTATCGTGATGTCTACCTGATCGGCGCAATCTGCCAGCGCCGCTTCGGTTTCATCCAGTTGATTATTGAGTTCGCCGTTGGTCTGTGGGCTGGCTGCCGGAAACCGGCACGGCGTTAGACTGGGACAGCCATTCACGGTAAGCGTGACCGCCGGTGAGGACGGGACGCTGGCGCAACCGGACAATATCAGCAGGCAAAGGGGTATCAGCCCAGCGTTTAAGTTCTGCATTCTCACGTTTTAACCTCTCTATGGTTTTCTGCCGGGCAGACAACGCTGCCTGGTTCTCATTAGCCAGCGCCCGTAATCGGGCCTGCTCCTGATTATTGTGTTCGGCCTGTTCAGCGACGCTTTTCAATTGACTGTTTTTCTCAGTCAGCGCCGTCTCTTGTACCGACAGTGTTTTTGCCTGTTGGATCGTCAGTTGTTGGGCATTGTGCAAGCGCCATGACTGCAACCCCAATCCAGCAATCAGCACCGCCGCCACTGCCCCAATAACCAGCCCTGCCCGCAATATACTCATGCCAGCTTTCCTCCTGCCTGTTGATAAAAGGCAACTAGCCGTTCAAAACCATGCTCATGCTGACCATATCCAGCCCCCGGCAAGGATGCCCAGATATTACGGCACTGAGTGATGGCACAAGCGATACGTCCGGCGATCACATCATCCAGTGCCCGCTGTTCGCGGATAAGCTGAACCGCCAGCGCATCTTGTGAGGCCGGGCCAAAATCGGGCAAGGTCAACTGTGCTTTGTAGTGTGGCCAGTAGCGGTATAACTGCTGATAACGCCCGGCGGCACTGGAGCGTTGCCCCTGTTTGTTAAACACTTTGGCCGGACGACCGTTGGCAAACGGGTGATCGCTATAGTCGGTAAAAATCTCCGGTTTGCCATCAATGCCCGTCACTACCACGTCATAGCCCCGATTGCGGGTTAACGGGTGGTTAGCCGTTCCCTCAGAAAAAGCCAGCATGGTCAGAAAGGCGATCACGTTCGGGTGATTACTCATTATCGGGTTTCTCCTGGCTATCCGTTTTGTCACTCATTTGGCGGGCACGACGCTGGATCAACAGCTCGATAGTCTGATAACCAGCAATCCCCAGCGCGGCCCCGATACCATTGATTGCCAGTGGCGACAGGTCGGGGAATTGCACCAGTGCCACTCCAGCAATCATGGAGACAAAGCCGCCCAACAAGATGCGGCCCACAAACAGCCGGAAGGTGATGGACTCACCACCGGCCAGTACCTTGCCGACCGCAATCAGCACGCCAATGATGAACAGGGAAATAAGACTTTTATCGGTTTCGTTCATAAATTAATCCCAGAGTTGAACAGTTTGCTGTGTGGGCGCAGCGACGACCTCCGGCATATCGACTTCCAGACCGTGCGGCAGAATGGGGCCGACATCAGCCAGCCCTGGATTCGCCAGTAAAACCTGTTCGGTCATGCCGTCGGTGCGTCCGTAGTAACGCCAGCACAGCGCATCAACGGTGTCGTATTGCTGCGCCCGGATTTTCATTAAATCAGCTCGACAATCATGTGCGACAGCGCTTGCAGACGGCTTAAGGCCCAGCGAACATCCCGCCATAAATCATCAATGGCCGGATCCACCGCGTCGGCGCGTTTGTTGCCCGACGCGGTGGAGTCATAGTCGCGGTAACGTTCGGTGAGATTGGCCCGCGCCCAGCACCACACCGCGCGGCGGTAGAGCTGGACACGCTCGCTTTCACCATCCAACTGCTCGGCGGGTACGTCAGCCAACGTGGTGTAACCGGCGGTTTGTTGTTGCTGTCGCCATTCGTACAGTTCGGCGTTAACTTCGGAAATGGCGGTCAGCACTGTCGGGCGTAGCCGTTCCGGTGTGACCGTGCCGTCAGTCCGCATCACATTGCGAAAATCGGCCAGATTAAGATCGGGCCAAAAGCTGGTATTTTTGATGACGTCCGGCTGGCCCGGCATGGACTCAGGTGCAATAAAATTCATGGCATCCTCTGAATAGGTGGGCGGTGGACGGGGTTTTGATGTGGCTGATAGCCTGTCGCTACCCCGTGCCGCCCTGCGCGTGGGCACGTTCGGTTATCCGGCGCTGGCCTTTCGGACAATACGCTCCAGTTGTTCCATATCTTTTTTTACGCCGCATTTGTCGTCGTACTGGTATGCCTGGCAGATATGGTGATAGGCCAGCACAGGGTCATTGTTGTCGCGGAGTCCGTATGCCAGAATTTTGTGTACTTTGGCGCGCACTTCATCAGGCATATCGTGGTCGGCGGTCACGTCCAGCGTGCGCTGTAAAATGGCTACCGGCACCGGCTGTTTCGCGGCATGGTTTTTGGTGATGGTGTCGGCGATTTCTTCCGCCACGGTGCATGCGGTTTGGCGTTTGTAGGGTTTCGGCATCACCAGCCCGTTTTTCATCGCGTAGTCGGCAATGTCCAATGCGCCATCAAACTCTCCCGCATCAATACGCCAGACCATAATGTGCAACAGTACGTCATCCTGCCCACCTTTCCCTGCTGACAATGCCCCGGCAACCCACGGTTGGTAATACGGCAACATCTGGCGTTTCAGGGCGGCTTTTTTAAGGGTCGATTGAGTCCGTTTTAACTGGCGTTTGTCTTCTTCCAGTTTCAGCAGCATCTGGTTATAAGCCGATAAATTTCGGGTGACTGAGCCACCCAGCCGGGTGGACTCCTCAGCCTGAATACGCATCAAGTGACGACGGGCCGGGCTGGTCATGATTACGCCCCCGTCGTACCGGTATCAGTTTTTGACGTTGCCGCAGGCGCATCAAATTTACCGATTTCGATATTTTCAATCAGTGCTACGCCCCGGTAGTCTTCAACCACATAGGCTTCATTCACTGACTCAAAGTTTTCGATACGGTCGCGCTTTGGATTATCAATAATGGAACGGCGACGGGTGTCTTCCTGCCAATAAATGGACAGGTTATCCAGACGGGTGATCAGTAGCGCGTTATCGGGAAAATACGGTGCGCGGATGGCTTGCAGGCCGCCCATGCGTTTTTGACTGATGATCAGGTCAGCCGCGATTTTTTCGCTATTGTCCTGTGCCTTGTTGACCAGCGGAAAATATTTGTCTGACAACAACTTGCGGCCACAAATGACGACGAGTCCGTCATCATCCTGATAAACCGGGTCAATCAGTTCATCAACGGCATCCATGACAATCGCGTCCAGATTGTCATAATGCCCGTCTTTGCCTACCTGGATAGTGGTATGAACCACGCCTTCTTCATCCGTATAATCGGCCATTACATGGTCTTTAGCCTCAGTACGAATTTTTTGCAGCCAGCCCACGTTGACGTCCTGCAACATCGGGTACTTGGCCCGGTCAGAGGTTTTTTCACGCTTCTCGCCGTTAAACCCAATCATGATGCGGTCCAGTGCCTGACGCTGGATGATGGCATTACGGATACGCAACTGAAAATTCTGAAATTTGGCCCACATATCCAGCTTGGCGTAGGTCAGTGCGGTGTCAAAATTCGTCTGTTCACACTTGTATTCCACATCACTGAACGCTGACGGGTCAGTCGGATCACGATCTTTCTCTGCGGTGTTGGTTGTTCCGGCAATCGTGGTGCCAACGCCCAGCCCCAGCAGTTCCCCGGATTGTTCCGCCACCGGCACGACGTTAACCGATGTCAGGAATGCGGCAGATTGTTGAATTTCATCTTCCACCGTCTGGTTGACGGACGGCTCAACGGTAAATTTTGAGCTTAATTCGTCTACGGCCACGCCGTTCAGGTCAGCCAGGCGCGTCAGGAAGGCATTAAAGGCAATTTTCGTCTTCTTTCTCATTCAGATAATGCTCCGTTAGCAGTTGGTTTGATGCTCTGCGGCATAACTGCCGCCGGTTGAAAATGGCCGAGTCTGAGCGCTGCGGTCCTGTTTGTTCAGGTTCTCCGTCAGTACATTGAGGTCATTGGTCTGGGCGTTCAGTTGGGTTTCCAGCGTGTCAATGCGGGTTTTCTGGTCAGAAAAGGCGCTGATTTGTTCCGCCAGTGCCTGTTGTTCCTGTGCGACCAGCTCCACCGCCTGATGAACGTCGTTAAATCGCGCATCGTCAGAGGTTTGCTTTTTGGCGAACAGCTCTTTTACGCGGGAAAACAGACCCGGTTTTTGTTCTTGAATCTCTTCAAACTCAATGACCGTTTCTTCAGCAACGGTAAACAGGTTGTGGGGGTTGTTTTTACGCTGGGCCAGCGTACTTTCACCACTGGTACTAAAACTCAGTCGCTGGGTTCCAAGACTGGCCGGATCATCAGTAACGGCCAGACCGACCAGATAAGCAAAACCAAAATCGGAGAATTCAGGGTCAACTTCCATTGAGGTATAAACCTTCTGGCTCCGCTTGCTCAGTGCGACCAGTTCAGCGGTCGGCTCAATCTCGGCATAAAGCGCCATTCGGCCAGCCAGTGCCCCGTCCTTGATTTCTTCTGCATGTAGCGCAATGACATCGCCATAACGACCAAATGCCCCGTCAGGTGAATAGGATTTGATGTGTTCAACGTTGACCCGCGCGCCATAAACGTCCTGATCATAGTTCTCCGCCATTTGCGTTAACCATTCGCGCTGAATTTTGCGGCCATCGGTGGTCGCGCCTTCAACGCCAATACGAAAACGCTTTGATTTCGTTGCCATTCGTCAGGCTCCAATCAGTGAATAGGTGTTCTGAGCCTTTATGGTTGCGGGGATGGGGCAGAGGAAACAACGCACGGGCATTGTGCAGCGTGGGACACAATCGGCGGGAGCAGAAAGGCGTTGCGGTGGACCGTAGTCTGGCTGCATGGAAACGACAGCACAAAATACCGACCTCGATCCCCGCCGTCAGGCCATGTTCCTGTGGTTTCAGGGATTACGCATTGCCCGCATTGCTGAAATGCTGGGTGAGAAACCCGCCACCGTACACAGTTGGAAGAAGCGCGACAAGTGGGGCGATTACGGCCCACTGGATCAGATGCAACTGACCACGGCGGCGCGTTACTGCCAGTTGATTATGAAACCGCAGAAGGAAGGGAAAGATTTTAAGGAAATCGACCTGCTGGCTCGGCAGGCCGAACGACACGCCCGCATCGGTAAATACCAAAACGGCGGCAATGAGGCGGATTTAAACCCTAACATCGCCAGCCGGAACAACGGCCCACGCAAAACACCGGAAAAGAACCTGTTCAGTGACGAGCAGATCGAGAAGCTGCAATCCCTGTTTCACGATCAATTGTTCGACTATCAAAAAGCATGGTGGCATGCCGGTAATCAGCACCGTATCCGTAATGTACTGAAATCCCGTCAGATTGGGGCGACCTACTATTTCGCCCGTGAAGCCCTGATTGATGCGCTGATCACTGGCCGTAATCAAATCTTTCTGTCGGCCAGTAAAGCACAAGCGCATGTGTTCAAAGGGTACATTCTGGATTTTGCCCGTGAAGTGGATGTTGAACTGCGCGGCGACCCGATGACGCTCAGTAACGGGGCAACACTGTATTTCCTCGGCACCAACGCCAGGACGGCGCAGAGTTATCACGGCAATCTTTATCTGGATGAATATTTCTGGATCCCCAAATTTCAGGAACTGCGCAAAGTCGCATCAGGGATGGCGCTACACAAAAAATGGCGACAGACCTATTTTTCTACGCCATCCAGCCTGACACATAGCGCGTATCCGTTCTGGTCTGGCGCGTTGTTCAATCGTGGCCGCGCCAAGTCGGACCGAATTGATATCGACCTGACCCATTCACACCTTGCAAAAGGTGTGCTCTGTCCGGACGGTCAATATCGCCAGATTGTCACCGTGGAAGACGCGGTGCGCGGTGGCTGCAATCTGTTCGACCTCGACCAGTTGCGGCTGGAATACAGCCCACCGGATTATCAAAACCTGTTGATGTGTGAATTTATCGATGATCTGGCGTCGGTCTTCCAACTGTCCGATTTGCAGGCGTGCATGGTGGATAGCTGGGAAGTGTGGGACGACGTGCAACCGTTGGCGATGCGCCCGTATGGTTATCACCCCGTATGGGTTGGCTACGACCCGGCAAAAGGGAATGCCAACGGTGACAGTGCCGGGTGCGTAGTGATCGCGCCACCGATAGTACCAGGTGGTAAATTTCGCATTCTGGAGCGCCACCAATGGCGCGGGATGGATTTTCGCGCCCAAGCTGAATCTATCCGCAAACTCACAGAGATTTATAACGTTACACATATCGGCATTGATACCACCGGGATCGGCTATGGCGTCTATGAACACGTCAAAGCGTTTTTCCCAGGCGCGAAAGAGTTTGTCTATAACCCACTGTTAAAAAATGAACTGGTACTAAAAGCCTATGATGTTATCAGTCACCGGCGGCTGGAGTTTGACGCGGGACATACTGATATTGCTCAGTCGTTTATGGCTATCCGAAAATCTGTTACCGCCAGCGGTAATCGCCCAACCTATGAAGCCAGCCGCAGTGAAGAAGCCAGTCATGCCGATCTGGCGTGGGCCACTATGCACGCCCTACACAATGAACCACTGGAAGGCGTTACCGCCACCAATACCAATATCGTGGAGTTTTTCTGATGTCTCGCAAAAAACAACGTCTGAACCGCAATCCCCCGGCACACACCATGACCCAACAGGGCGTGCAGAGTGCTACCGAGATATTTTCCTTTGGCGACCCTATCCCGGTACTCGACCGCCGCGAGTTGCTGGATTATCTGGAATGCATCCACAACGGGCGCTGGTTTGAACCGCCGATCAGTTTTGACGGGTTGGCGCGCACGTTCCGCGCTGCCACGCACCACAGCTCCGCGATTTACGTTAAGCGCAACATCATGACCAGCACGTTTATCACTCATCCATTATTGAGCCACCAGGCATTCAGCCAATTTGTGCAGGATTTTTTAGTGTTCGGCAACGCGTATCTTGAACTGAGAAAAAATCGCCTGGGTAAGCCGCTGGCACTGGTCCCCAGTCTGGCTAAATTTACCCGACGTGGTATCGATTTTGAAACCTATTGGTTTGCGCAATACGGGTTGAATTCTGAGCCATACTCCTTTGAAACTGGTGCCGTATTTCACCTGTATGAACCCGACCTTAATCAAGAGGTGTACGGTCTGCCTGGCTATCTGGCGGCCATTCCCTCTACATTGCTGAACGAAGCCGCCACACTTTTTCGCCTCAAGTATTACCGAAACGGCAGCCATGCCGGATTTATCATGTACATGAGCGACCCGGCACACAATCAGGAAGACATCAACAATATCCGCACGCAGTTGAAGCAATCGAAAGGACCGGGTAATTTCCGTAATCTGTTTATGTATTCCCCAGCCGGGAAGAAAGACGGTATTCAAATCATCCCGCTTTCGGAAGTGGCGGCAAAGGATGAGTTTCTGAATATCAAGAATGTCAGTCGTGATGACATGCTGGCCGCGCATCGGATACCGCCGCAGATGATGGGCATTATCCCGCAGAATACCGGCGGGTTTGGTGATGTTGGCAAAGCCAGCAAGGTGTTTGTACGCAATGAATTGATACCACTACAGTGCCAAATGCTGGCACTGAATGATTGGCTGGGTGAAGAGGTGATCCGGTTTGAGCCGTACAAACTAGATATTGACGACAGCAACTTGTCTGTGTCTATTTCCAAGTAATTAACGGGGGTCGACCTGATGGGATGGATTGGTGTTGATTTGGATGGCACGCTGGCCCAATACAAAACAGGACAAGGTGCAGCCATTGGCAAGCCTATTGCGCCGATGGCTAAACGCGTAAAGGCATGGTGCAAGGACAAAAAAGAAGTGAGAATTTTTACCGCACGCGCGGAAACCTTGAAGGGCAAGCGAGAGGTAGAACGCTGGCTGAAGGATAATGGTCTGCCTGCGCTGGCCGTCACCAATATCAAAGACAGTAAAATGGCAGAGCTGTGGGACGACAAAGCGATAAGAGTTACCAAAAATGCAGGACACCCCTGCAAAGGATGCGAGAACAGCAGCGCATTCCATCAACATGATAACCCGCCCGATTACTTTACCAACTGCTAACCCTCAACCGCCTAACGGCGGTTTTTTATATCCATTGTAAGCGCCTCAAAGCCTCATCACACGTGGCAACTGTTTATTGATGTTGTTGCCTTAACCACGTCGCTATAGCACGCTGACGTGCGGGAAATTTGCGGCGAAAAACGCTATTCAACCCCATCCGCGCGCGATCATGACCCCGCCACGCCTGCCCGCTTAGTGTAATAGTTTTCATGCAGGTGCATGATATAAGCAAAAGCCCGCCAGTCCTGGCGGGACGAATGCAAAATAATCTTTTTACGATCATTCATTTTCATGCGCAAAATGGCATTTTAATGCCCTCATCCTAGTGTGCTATTCTGCGGATAACTACACTGTTGCCAATTCAAAAGGAGAAAAAATGGACATTATTGAGATCAAGACTCAACTTGAAAAGGTAGACGATCCCAAACAGCGTGCTTCGCTACTTTCAGAATTAGAACTATCTAAGCAAAGGGCAGAGGAACAAATACGTGATGAGCAAAGAGATGTCGACTTTGAAACTAAAGAATTCACAGTTGAACTTTTAGTAAACAAATATCACAGTGGCCTTGAAGACGATGCTAATGAGCTATTTGTCCCTGATTATCAAAGAGATTTTGTTTGGAATGACAAACGACAATCTCGTCTTATTGAGTCTTTAATTCTTGGCTTTCCTATTCCATATATTTTTACAGCAGATGTTTTGTCTGAAGATCCTGAACTTGATGGTCGTATTGAGATTGTTGATGGCTCCCAGCGTGTCCGTACACTGCACGCTTTCGTTCAAAGCCAGCTCGTTCTACAAGACTTGAAATCACTGAGTGCCCTAAATGGTTTTACATTCAAAGAGCTACCTTTATCTAGGCAACGCCGATTTATGCGTATTCCTGTCCGAGTTATTGAGCTTAGTTCAAAATGCAGTGAAGAAACTCGACGAGATTTATTTGAACGAATTAACTCTGGTAGCGATATCCTTAAAGATATGGAAGTACGTAAAGGTTCTGAGTTAGGTTCAACTAACCTATATACGAAAGTAATAAAACCTTGTTCTGCAATAGAAGTTTTTAAAATACTTGCTCCATTATCTGAGGCCAAAGAAAAACGCGATGAACGATTAGAATTCACATTACGCTTCTTTGCATACCTCGAAAACTATCAAAACTTTGATCATTCAGTGCGTGATTTTCTAAATGATTATATGGCAGCAAATGGTTACCTTGATGAGTTAAAACAAAATTCAATGAATGATGAGTTTCATAAGGTTCTTAAATTTGTAGAAATGTATTACCCTGCCGGTTTCAGAAAAACTGTTAGTGCAAAATCAACTCCACGAGTTAGATTCGAATCACTGGCTGTAGGAACAGCCTTAGCGCTACGAAAAAAGCCCGATTTAACACCAAAAAATCTCGACTGGATAAATTCTGAAGAATTCAAAAAGTTAACTACATCCGATGGTGCTAACAGCCGGATAAAAGTAACTGAGCGAATTGAATACGTACGCAATAAACTGTTAGGAGATTAACATGGAGAGTTTTCGAGAGGACTTTGATAACAGGTCAGGAGAAATCCTAGCCTATCTAGACCTTTTGAGATTTATAGAAAGTGCTGGGGCAGAAATTGTATCATCTGATAAAAATGATAAATTTTCGATAACCGCTGAAGCCAGAAAAACCCTAAAAGGCACAGTTTATATACTCCTTTACAACTTAATTGAATCATCAATGAGAGAAGCTATATGTTTTATTCATGACACTATTTATTATAGAAATATTGCATTTGATGATTTAAAGGATACGTTAAAAAAAGAGATACTAAAAAGATTAAAACATGACTCAGTTAATGTTGAAAAACTCATAGTTAGTTTAACTAAAGGAATCTCCTGCGGTATATCTATAGGTACATTTAACAAACAAAAATTATTTTCTGGGAACATTGACAAAGATGAAATAAAAGACAAGTCGGCTGTCTATGGTTTTTCCATATCAACTGATTATAAGCATACTAAGCACGGAGAAAATCTAACCTTAGTTAAACAACATCGCAATGATTTAGCACATGGTAATGTATCATTTTCTGAAATTGGCAAAAATGTCTCATACCAAGATTTAGAAAATGTTTCCTTAGAAATTATTGCTTATCTTGACGGGGTCACGAAAAATATTGAGCAATATGTCAATACGAATGGATATCTTGCACCGTAATAATAAAAAGCCTATTTTTACAGGCTTTTTATTAACCTACATGGGCTAGAATTGACTCGCCAATGACCTTACCCAACTCGACTGGCACAGCATTACCAATCATTTTTCCAATACTTCTCATAGTCAACTTTGAACTATCATCATAAAATATATAGCTCAGAGGGAATGTCTGAAGCAAAGCCGCCTCTCTTAGAGAAATAGCTCTATTTTGTTCAGGGTGACCAAAACGCCCATTGCCAAATCCATTACATAACGTTGTTATTGTTGGACTTGGTTTATCCCAAGACATACGCCCGTAAACACTAGCGTATCCTTTACCAGTTGATTTTATATGACAGGCAGCTATTAATTCTTCAGGCCAGTCCTTCCAAGTTCCGCCGGGGACTGAGTGCATTATCCTTTTTTTATTAATTGAACTTAACTTGCTTGCTCTATGCAAAGAATCGCAAGGATCTATCTGCCCATCTTCAAGAGGAGGGAGCTTACCAATAACATCTCTAACGGTTTTTAAGGATATATTTTTGCGCTTAATTAGTTTAATTTCACCTAATTTAGAGGCCAAAAGCACATGTCTAGAGCGATTCTGAGGAATGCCATATTCAACACAATCCACTCGCCCAGCCCATACCTGATATCCTAAAGACACCAATGCATTGTAAAAATCATCATACACTTTATGTTTCGTAACATCTGGGACGTTTTCCATCGTTACTATTTCTGGTTCAGTTTCACTAATTAGTCTTTCAAATTCATAAAGTAAGGGCCACTTTTTATCATTCTTCTTGTCTCTTCCTTGAGTATATTTTGAAAAGGGTTGACAAGGTGCACAACCAGCCAAGACCTTAATATCTGCCCCTGCGTAAAGTGAAGATAAATCCTCCTTAGTTACTAAGGTAATATCTCTCTCAATAAATTTTGCAGTGTTATTTTTCTCATATGGAAAGCGGCATTCGCCTTCTAGATCAATTCCTGCAACAACGTCTAATCCAGCCTTTTGAAGGCCATGGGTTAAACCACCTGCACCACAGAAGAGATCTACTACCTTTATAATCATCACACACCCCAAGTACCCACTGCCAATATTATACAATTCTTTGTACGCAAACTTGAGCTTTTTCACAAAACCTTAGTAAGGTACTGTTATATAAAAAACAGAACTAGCTAACTCTCAAGAGGATTGGCGGAAAAGATTATGGAGAATTGCCGGTTACGGATCACTGCATCACTAGCTATTTCAGCAATAAGGTTAAGCGCAATCTCTCGATCTCGTTCCTGACATACACCTGCGGTTGTCAGGCGCGCAATCAGCTCCACACGTTCTAACATTACACGCTCATCTAACTCTTTATCCACATTATCTCCCTTGCGAATACTGTATATAAACACAGTATATACATAACATTTCAAATTGTGAATAGTGTAAATATTAATTATCAACGGCCTGACCAAAAATAAAAAAAACCGCCGAAGCGGTTTTTTACGGTGAGTGGACAACCTAGCGAATCACTGTGATCCGCTCCAGCGCAGCCTGTGCAAGAAAACCAGATCGGCTTTTAAATTCGGGATGGGAAGCAACAACACGATCAATACGGTCAATCAATACCTTTGGCAACGTGACGTTGATTTTTTCTGCGCCTCCCATCAGGCGGGAGACATCAACATCAACTAACGCCCATGTATAACCCGCATACTCCGGATTTTTCGCCAGATCCTGAACAGTGGAAACAGCAGGAATATCGCCCCCCGTCTCAATCAACAACTCAATGTGACCGGTAATAGCTTCTTTCGCGTTGCTCATTGCTTCATCAAGAGCATCACCAGCAGAAAAGCAACCCGGCAGATCGGGAACAGTCACACCATACGCGTGTTTTTCGTCGCCTGGCTCGATAGCAATTGGATACAACATATTTAGCCCCTCTCTGTGAAGCGGGGTTAAATCCCCGCTTGCTTCCTGATGCTTTTGACTGTGCCTATTGGCAAGTCCTTTTTAGGGTGTGGGATTGTCACCAATCCCGGTTTAGTCGGGTGAGTAAAATGGTGATGACTACCGTTAACCCTAACCAGAACCCAACCATCCGTTTTTATTTCTGCTATTAGCGTCTTGCTATCCATCCTTTCACCCGATCACCTTACGATAAAGTTATTATAACCCTAATAACCCCGATAAACAACCAAGATAGAGTTATTGGGGTTATTCCATTCCTCACCACCCCCACCCGTCCACGGACTCTGACGGCAACCGAATATCTTCGCCATCCACGCGCAGGGTGGCACCGCGAACCAGCGCTTCACGTTCCTGACGACTTGTTTCTATTCCTCGCCGCTGCAAATCAGCCTGAATCCGGGTTAACTCCAGACGTTGTACCATGGTTAAACGTGCCGACGGTGATCGCGGCGGGGCCGTTGTTGGATCGGTATTCTGTTGTAGCATGCGTCGCCGTGTTATTTGCCCTCGGGCTGCGACTACCAACGACAGCACAGCGCCTTCATCATTCCAGTCAATCGGTATCGGGGGCGGCCCGGAAAACGCCGTATTGCCCTGATTTTGTGGGTTAACGCGGCGATTTTTCTCGGTGCTGCCGATGCCCGATCCACAGTTATTGACAGGACTCCGAGACGCGGCAGAGCCGCTTTTTAACGGCAAAACCTCAACGTCAACGGCCTTTGGGACGATGCGCCATTCATCGGCTCGGGTGGTAAATACCTGGCCGGCGCCATAACGCGGCGAGAAGATCCCGACCACTTTTTGCACTTCTTCATCGTAGCTGTTGAGGTTGGCGGCCAGGGTACGCGCCACGCGGACAGTTTGCTGGTCACGCGGCACATTCGCGCCGCCCTGGGCTTTCATGTAGGCGGCAAAATCTCCGTCATCGGCGGCAAAACGGACTGCCTCTACTTGTTCGTCAAATTGGTCGGCCAGCGAACAGTCACGGATACGACGGCACTCGCGATACGCACCCATTGTCGGGATACCAATCGGGTGAAATTGAGGGATACGCCACGTTGCCGCCCAGGCGGTAACGGCGGACGCCGCGTCCTTCAACGGTTTACCGGTTTCACCGTCCAATTCGCCATCCAGCGCGTAGCCGTCAATATTCTTGGCAATGTATTTGGCGATATAACCTGCGGCCCCACCTTTGTTCAGGTGCTTGCAGTCAAAGCGGTTTTCCTGTGCGCCGGGTTCGTCGCCATCGTCTTTCAAGGCATAGCGGCGCATGATGTCGATAATCTGCTGACGCTGCCCTTTTTCACAAAACAGCATCATGTGCCAGTGCGGCGTTCCGTCGTGATGTGGTTCAACAACACGCATCCCATACACCTGTAGATCATTATCTTTAAACGCAGTGCGCATTAGCCCCCACACCCGCACCAGGTAGCGCTGCCCGTCTTTCGGCGTGAAAGCTTCCCGGTCCCAATTTTGGTTAAACTGCACTTTCCGGGCTTTGCCGATCACTCGCGTCGGGTGATATTTGGAGGGTGTCGTAAGGGTGATAAACATGCCGACGTCATTCTGTTCGCTGGCATAACGTTCAATACCGGCGATAGTGCTCATCAACTCCATGCGCCGGATCTCCGGGTTAGAGATACTCGCCATCACCTTGTCTATCAGGTCGAAACGCTCCCCGGTAGCGACGTTCTCCACTTCGAAGCTTTTCAGGAATTCAAGGTTGGCAAGGCGGAGGGAATAGACTTCGCGGATCGCTTGTTTGCTGGCGTAGGGTGATGCGTCCTTGTTGACCTGGCCGATAGCTATCAGGAAGGCTTCACGCCAGCGTGTACGCTGGGCTTTCAACTGGCGCTCCCACCACTCCTCGTTACACAAACGAACCAGTGCGGCAAAGGCGCTGCGCATATCCAATTTTCCCCGGCAATACTTGCGCCAGTGCAACGGCCTGACGTTAAATGCGCGGCACATCCCGGCGATTTTGCCGTACAGGTGGCTTTGCGCTTTGTGGGTAAACAGCACCGCATTATCCGGGCCATGTTCCGTTAGATAGTCATCACTCAGCCATTCGTAGTTTTTGCTGACTTGCCGGGCAATGCGACGGGCAAACTGTTTTAAATCTGGGTCGGTCATGTCTGGCAGATGGCGAAAGCCGTCGGATTCATCCAGCACCCGGCGCAGATCAACCCCGTGGCGCAGATTGATAGCCTCAATCCGTGGCCACAATCGGCGCTCAACGGTCAGCACCAGATAACGAAAGGCGGCAGCTAATCCCTGGGATTTTTTCAGATACTCGTAACGGCTGCGGAAGCGGGCCGCCAGAAAGCGCGGTAAGGTATGCAGGCGGGATAAAACCGCTTGCCCCTGAAGGATTTCTTCACGGGTAAGCGCTCTTTCATCGGGGCCAATGGCGGGGCGAGGAGCGTTCCACGGATAAGCCCATTCTTGATTCACACGGACGCTCTCACAGCTTCAATAATCCGCTGCATGGCAACAGGCGGCACAGCATTTCCAGCCAGGTGAACAGTCATGCGGTGGCTATGCGGCGTGACATACGATGACGGGAAAGACATCGCGGCCATTACCTCACGCTTTGTCACCATCCGCATGCGACCACCATCAACAACAGCCCAGCGATCACGGGTTGTAATTGTGCCTATTGGCCTGTCAATTGAGCGCCCCGAGCGTGTGTTTCCGTAGTAACTAAAAATGAATCGCTCGCCGAACTGCCGGCGACCGTTTTCGATACGCTCAAGCGTTGATATCGCACGACCCGGACGATTTATCAGTGACCATTTTCCGTCATCAAAATCAATGAACGTCGCGGCAGAAACATGGCTGACGTGTGGCAGATCGAGCAATAGCGGGGAGCGACTGCGAGTGCAGATCAGAAACAATCGGACGCGATTCTGAGGAACCCCCAGATCAGCACAATCAACAATATGCGGCGATAGTGCATAACCCAAAGCCTCCATTGCCGTCGACCACGCCGGATATAGCGTCCAGCTCAGAAATTCAGGCACATTCTCAACAATCACCACTGACGGCCTGTGATATTCTGCTGCTGACACAACAGCCCATGCAGTCGAGCGACTTGCATCATGCTGCGGATTTCCGGCGGCTTTTCCGCGCGCCCGGCTATGCCCTTGGCAGCACGGTGACGCCATCATCAGATCGTGCGCAGGAACAACGGCCCAGTCCGCTTGATGTAAATCCTGACAGACATGATGCGTATCTGGATGATTAGCTCGGTGATAATCAACTGCAACGGGCCAGTGATTTGCAGCCCAGACAACACGCGCACCGGCCATCCGCGCGCCTGTTGATGAGCCACCAAATCCGGCGAAAAGATCAATAACATCCATCAAAAACACCTCCGCACCTCCGTTTCACCCTGCGCAGGCGCAGCCATATCCAAACCCCACCACAGCGGAACGCAGTACGGGCACACCCCACAGCCGTGGCCGTCACACCCCAGCACGCCGATCACTTCCTTGGCGGCGGCACGGGTTATGGCACTTGCACCGGCCGACCGCTGCACGCTGATTTCATGTAGCCCGAAATGCCGGTAAATCTCGCGTGTGGCTGGGGTGTCGCTGTTTGAAATCACGCACTGGATGCCGTGCTGACGGTTTGCGTCCAGCAATGCATCGGCCAGCGACTGATGGTCGGCAACGGTAAAGCCGCCGGTGTGGTATTGCGTGAAATTCGCCGTGTCAGATGCGGGCAGATACGGCGGGTCACAGTAGATAGCCGTTCCGCGTACAGCGAACAGAGATAGCGTGTGTTTGAACGATGCGGAGATAAAAATAGCGTGTGTGTCGCGGGCCTTTTCGGAAAACAGGCGAATTTCATTTTCAGGAAAGTAGACGCTTTTATACTTGCCAAACGGCACGTTAAAGCCGGTCTTCTTGCTGTAACGGCACACGCCGTTATAACAATGGCGGTTCAGATAGAGGAATTGCGCAGCGCGTCCAATATTCTCCAGCGTATGCGCACACATACGTGCGGATCGCCTCTGAGTGTTGAAAGCTGTGCGAATTTTGCCGTAGCCCTCGGCATTGTTGAATTTTTCAAAGATTTCCTGCGCGGCTTCGATAACCAAATCCGTGTGGCTGGTTACGCAACGATAGAGGTTAATAAGATCCGGGTTAATATCGGCCAGTACATAGCGGCGGTAATCCGTATTCAGGAACACCGACGCACCGCCGACAAACGGTTCAATCAGGCAATCAGCGGCGGGCAGGTGTGGCAGCAAATCGGGTAGGACGCGGGTTTTACCCCCCGCCCATTTGATGAACGGACGGATCATTTGGCACCCCCGGCCGCAGAATGAATTTTCTGCCAGACGGCAGAAACTAGCGCAACCTGTTGAATGGCGTCATCCAGAGCGTTATGTTTGACGCCAACAGTTTCCGCCGTACCAATAAAACACCCCATGTCCATTACGACAAAACCGATTTCCTTCATCGTCCGTACATCACGTTCATTCCAGTAATTCCAAGGAATATCGGTATCGGTACGCTCAAACGCAGATTTCAGAATTTCGCAATCGAAAGATGGACTATTAGCCCAGACTCGCAGCGTCTTCAGGTCATCGGCGTTATCTGTCAACCAGTCGCCAAGACGGTTTACGGCATCCCATACAGGAATAACGTCATCGCTGACCAGCTCCGCCCGCGCCTCTGACGACTGCCTCAACCACCATTTAATCGTGTCGCCATCGGGGACAGCACCGTTCTTCATGTCATTTTCAAAATCGACACGGCAATAAAACCTATAATTCAGTGCGCCCGTTTCTGGTTCAAAAAACACCGCCCCAATTGATGCCAGCGGCGCATTTTTATTTTTTCCCAGCGTTTCTAAATCAATCATGACGTTATTCATAAATTCCCCCGATAATGTTTATTTTTCAGCTCAGTGACTTCCTGACAATTCACACACAAGGCGACGCCCGGAATGGCAATGCGGCGGGCTTCCGGTATGGGTGCGTCACAACTTTCGCAGACAAACGCAGATACCAAACGGCCCAGCGGTTGCCGGGCTTTCTGAATCTGGTTTTCGCGGATCAGTTCTTCGCGCTCTTGCGCCATATCCATCAAATCCATTAGCGCAGTTCCTGTGCAGAGCGTTCAAAACACTCCGCCTCGATACGCAGCAGTTCGGCGACCTCTTTGCCTGACAATTCATTTTTCTGGATATGAATAGCCAGTCTGTCCAGTCGAGCCGAAACATACAGGTACTGATTAGCGCGTTCATCCATCCGGGCTTTATTCAGCAGAGATAAAAAACCGTCTGCACTAACGTCTGTTTTTCTTGTTTCGATATTTCTCATCGCGGTACTTCTCTTATTTCAGGTAAAAGAATGCCCGACGCGGTGAAGCGTCTGATTTTTCCGGGCGTTAATTAACAGGTATAAATTTCGGGTTTAATACTGGTCAAAATAGCGGGTGAATCTTCGAACGCGCTTAACAGCTCCTGCAATGAGCGAATTAACGCGGGTTTCCATTCACAGCTATCGCTTTCAATACGCCAGATTGGTTGATTAAATTCCTCGGCAGATAATCCAGCATGGAAAAATAACGATTTTCTTTCGCTAATAGATAAACGCTGAATAAACGTAGTATTACTAGTTTCGTGTTTACGGTATTTAGCAAAGGCGCGGCGTAATTCATCCAGTGCGCCGATCACCCGTTCGCAAACGTTGGTTTCCATTTCTTCAAGGTGATAAACCGCAACGCTTTGATTAAGCCCGGCATGGAAAACAACTGTTGCCCGGTAACGTTCAGGCAGGTGATTGTAAAAATCACAAGATTGCTGCCAGCGGCTACCGGCAAAGTGTTTACCAATCAGGGCGCGTAAGTTGCCTGGCATGGTGTTCAGGTGTCCGGCAGTAAATGCGTAATGTTGATTCATGAATTCCTCCTGAATAAGTCTTTGAACGTGCCTTTGGGTGGTGCCCAGCGACGGCCATCAGGCCGGATAATGATCCCCTGTTTACCTTTCCCGTGACGGATCTCGGCGGGGAGTGGTTTCTCTACCTGGTGACGCCAGAGAAAAGGTGCAACAGATATCGGTTTTTGCATTGTTCCCTCCTGTTGGTAACAGCCCACAAATAGGCAGTTGCGAATAGGTGCCGGGATGTTTCACCACGCCCGGCGCGTGGTCTGTGGTAGGATCGTTTTGCCAAAACAACCACAAAAGGAAATCTGTATGTCACATGATGAAAAAGTAATATCTCTGCTTAATAGTCTTATCCGCGAACTTAATACCATTCCGCATCCACAAGAAAAAAATCCTAACGCGAAGAATATCCGCGACCTTCATCAGGAAGCGCTGGAGAAAATCAGAGAGAAATTCCCTGACGCACGTTATGACTCTTTTGTGGAGATATTCTGATTTTTTAACCGGGACTCATCCCGGTTATTTAATCTCTCAGTACCATCTTCATGTGAATCGGTGTATTTATCTTTAATTCTGCAAAGAAGAAATTTAGGTAAATAATTTCTGTATTCAGGTATCTGATTCCGTATATTTTCGTATACGTTTTTTATATGTGACATCAATGCAACCGCATCATGTTTCACTTCAATTTTTTCACCTGATGATA
This sequence comes from Prodigiosinella aquatilis, assembly GCA_030388725.1. Classification (NCBI taxonomy): domain Bacteria; kingdom Pseudomonadati; phylum Pseudomonadota; class Gammaproteobacteria; order Enterobacterales; family Pectobacteriaceae; genus Prodigiosinella; species Prodigiosinella aquatilis. The sequence goes on along the minus strand of CP128857.1, from coordinate 3,696,757 downwards.
GGTGTACTACGCTCCCATTACCGGTGTTAATAACAGACACAATGTGATCAACCCGAATAAAAACGGTATCAGATAGTGTCCCCAGCACTTCAACAAAAATACTGCAATCGCCTTCAAAAAACTGGGCGTTTCCATCATGTTGCAGTGCATGGGTTACCCGTGCCCCGTTTTTTGACTGGGCTTGGCGAGAACTATCAATAACCGCGTTATTGCTTTTTTCGCTGTTTTCCATCTTTCCCCCCTTTATCATTCTCATCATCAGTAAGTGCCGGGATATTTCACCACGCCCGGCGCGTGGTTTCCCTGGTGTTGTTATTCAGCTCAAACTTGCGCCTATCCCGCTGATAGCGTCTACGGTGGACGCCAGCGCCGGGTTTGCCTGGATGCGTGTTTGCAGCGATAAGCCAACTAACGACAGATATTTGATACCGGAGTTAATACTGCTGATAAATGCGTGGCGTCGTGTTTGGCTCATGCGTTCGGTAGATATGCTTTCTGCCGCTACGGCACCCATAGCCGCAGTCGCCTGCAACACGTAAGTGGTGATGCGTTCGGCGTTCGCTTCGTTCATGGGAACGGCGGGCATACATTTGAGCTGTGCCAGTAGGCCATCAATCAGTGTGGCGTCTTCGGTCACATCAGTGATGGTTAGCAATTCTTCACAGGTCAGCTTGTGCGGCTGTTCCGGGTTTAATTTGTTGCGCAGCATTTGCGCATTCATTCCGACACTGCCCGCCAGATCAGCCAGATTGTGGTGAAGTGAGAAGGCGTGGCACGCATTTGCAAAGTGCTGATGTATGGAAACTTGATAATCAAACATAGAGAGAAATCCCTTTAACTTAAATAATCAAGTTACGCGGGTTGGATATAACGGCAATTTATACCTTGAGCTAGCAGACGCCCACGAAATGCCACCATATTGATACGTGCCGCTGCACCGTCTTTTTTACGCGGCATTAAAAGAAGGTCGCCATCTTCAACCATCTGTTTAACGGTGCGTAGGCTGTATCCATAGTTAACGGCGAACTCTTCATATGTCATCAAGTCCGGCCCTGAGGGGATTGCAATTTGAGGAGCCATAGATCATTATCTCCAGTTGTTTGTCGGTTTAGTGCATTGGCGTGCATTTTTAACTATTGAGACAATAATAAATCTCTTTATGGGATTTTGTAAAGTCTCTTAATGGGATTTTTTATGGTTATGCATTTCAACACCCCTGACCTTGTTATACCCAGAATGCGGTCAGCATATGGGGTAAAAAATAGCGTGGAATTAGCTAGAACCCTTGACATACCTGCCTCGACCCTACACAACTGGACCGTGCGCGGCAGCGTGCCGGGTAACTACATCATCCAGTGTTCCCTCGAAACCGGATCAAGTCTTGAATGGTTGGTTTATGGGGAGGTTTCAAATGCAATACGCAAAAGATCATTACTGAGTGGAAAATCTCTTTATGAGAGGATTCTGGATACCGGAGGGCGCTCTGTTCTTACCAGATTGATGGATGCCTACGGCTTTAAAATGCAAAAAGAGCTAGGGGAATTGTTCGATTTGTCGTCAGGAACTATTAGCACATGGATACGTAGAGAGCATTTCCCAGGAGATATTGTTATCACATGTGCGCTGGACACGGGTGTATCTTTGCGATGGTTAGCCACCGGAGAGGGGCCAACTATTGACACATACACAGAAAAAAAAACAGATACGACAATCACCGACGTTAATAAGTCTGCGAGTAGCTATTCTGTAGATTCCATCAACAGAATACCTCAATACACTCTCATAAATGGAAAAATGGAGGAAAGAGGTATGTGGATATGTGATAAGTCTCTGACTGATGGAGCCGTTTCTCCTGCATATATATATGCAGCTCACGGTCAATGGGTAATAGATATGTCTCCCGACACAATAAGCAACGGGAAATGGCTGTTGGATATTGATGGTGATATTGATGTTTACCGCGTCGCACGTATACCGGGCAATTTACTGAAAATTAGTGGTCCTACTGAATTTGATTGCTCAATTGATGATGTAAAACCTGTTGGAAAGGTTTTTATAACGCTGAACAAATAAGGATATTCGATGAAAAGGCTTTTAGTGGTGATAACACGTATTTAAAGAAAATAATAAAAGAACACTAAATCCATGTCATGTAAAAAAACCACATCTGGAGAATGGTTAGCCGATTTTCGCATAGGGGGCCGGGAAGGGCGGCGCATCCGTAAGCGGTTTTCCACCAAAGGCGAAGCTGTCGCCTATGAAAATTACTGCCTGAACGAAGCAGAAAATAAGCCCTGGATGGGAGAGAAAGAAGATCGGCGACGCCTCAGCGAGTTAATTCAGCTCTGGCATAATCTTCACGGTCAAGCGCTGGTTGCTAACAGATCTCGTCTCGCAAAATTATTTATTGTATGTCGAGGATTGGGCGATCCCGTAGCTGCACACATAACAGCCAAAGATTGGGCTCATTATCGTGATCGCCGTTTAAAGGGCGAAATCGACAACGGATATCATTCAAACCCTAAAAAATGGATTGCTCAGCCTATAACTGTTAATCGAGAACAACAGTATCTGGATGCGGTATTCAATGAGCTAAAACGGTTAGGTGAATGGAATTTACCCAACCCACTGGAAGCAGTTCGCGTATTTAAAGAAAAAGAAAAGGAAATGTCTTGGCTGACCCAGCCACAGATCCACAAACTGCTAACTGCCTGTGATTCATATGGGAAAGTTTATCTAACCTATATCGTAAAAATCTGCCTGACAACCGGAGCGCGGTGGAGCGAAGCCGAGCGCCTTAACCGTTCCCAATTGTCCCCTTGCAAATTGACGTTTACAAAAACAAAAGGCGGCAAAAATAGAACGGTTCCTATACCTCAATGGCTCTATGATGAGCTCTCGCCGTTGCAAGGGCGAATGTTTCACCCATGCTATCAGGAATTCAAAAAAATGCTGGCGTTAACAGATATTGAGTTACCAGACGGGCAGATGACCCACGTTTTGAGGCATACGTTTGCATCTCATTTCATGATGAATGGGGGGAATATTTTGGTGTTACAGCGGATTCTAGGACACGCGAATATACGTGAAACTATGCGATACGCCCACTTTGCACCCGACCATTTAGAGGATGCCGTGGTTCTTAATCCATTGGCGTTTTATATGTCCACATAATGCCCACACAGTATGCACTTAGTTGCATTTTGTTGCACTATATACGCATTTAACTACTTGTTTATATTTAAAATTTGATACTAATCAATAGTATTTTATAAAAGCGTCTTAACTAAGAGCGCGCTTTCGCAACATCCGAAAAGCGGTTATAGAAAAGGGACGTGCCTCACTGGCATGCCCTTTTTTTTTTACTATTAATTCCAGATAATACCCATGACAGATGCTGAAACGACATTAATTTAGTATTAATTTCTTCAATTAAAACATCAACAAATGCAGCAACGTTCTAATCAGAATACCAAACAGGGCACCCAGCGCAGAGTAGCGGAATAAGCGGGTGAAACGTGAGCCCACGCCTAGAAAAATGCCAATTCCCGGTAAATCAAAGGTTTGTACCAGCAGACCTGTGGAGGCGTTGATCTGGCTGGCGGTTATTTTCCCTTGATGAATTAGGTCTGACACTACGCCAAAATAGGCGGTGCCACCCGCCAGACATTTCACCAGTGTTGGCATCACGAAAACAGGGGAAATATTGACCGAAGCAAGTAGCGGCGAGAAAAAGTGTTCAAGTGCAGTCACCGCGCCAGCCGATTCCAGAATGCCGACAATCGTCATTGATAAAATTAGCATCGGCACCGATCCGAGCGCCAACCTGATGGCGTCTGCCCCCGCGCTATTGATGATACCGATAATCCCTTTACGGCCAGGTTCCTCGGCAGAAACCTCATCGGAGCGGCTGCTTTCCGCCGCAGACAGTCTACGTCCAAGAACATGATAGGTGATAGCTGCAGCAGCCAGGCCACCAATGATTGAAATCACGATGGCCGCAGCCCAGTTCAGGCCAAACGGGATAAGAGGATAAAATACGTTGCCCTGTCCCATGGCGAATACCATGGCCAGTGTTGCCGCCATATGGCGATCGGAGATGCCTCGTTTTTCCATAATTGATAAGGTTGCCAGTGGTGCGGCAAAGCTGACAAAGTTGAGCTGAATCAGTGCAAAGGTGCTCATGCCGGCTAGTCCAAAGGGTTTGAGGATGGGGGCCATCCACCTGACGAGTGCATCCACTATCCCTTTTGATTCCAGAAACTGCATGATGACCAGCATTACGACCATGATCGGCAGCAGCGTATAGAGCGCGACATCAACGGAGGATTTCCCCGACGACATGATGATTCCAATGACATCCATCTAAATATCTCTGAGCGGGTAGAACTATTCGTTTTTTGTTGACCGACGAGGTTGACCCGAAATTTATGTCCCGCTATTTTCGTGATAAACGTCACAATATTCCAGTAAGTTTTTGCCAGCGTTGGTGATAAATTTGATGGTCAAAGGTTATTACTGATCTTGGTGAAAACAATTAACCTTTTTGTCAGATGCGTATGCTAGAGGCGAGTTCTTCACTAAAAACAACATTCAGGTGATACCCAGTTTTTCTTTCAATAATTTTAAATATCGTCGACTCACTGGTATCTGCTTACCGGTGTTGGTAATGACCTCCGCAGAGCCGTTATCCAGTAACTGTATTTCCTTCAATAACTCAGTATTGACCATATATTGCCGATGGCAGCGAATAAACGGTGTCTTTTCTTCCAGCGTTTTCAATGACAGCTGGGTATAACCTGATTGTGTCACACCTACGACATGTACACCGCTGAGTGCTGAGCTTAAATATTCCACCTCTTCAATTTTCAATAAAAAAATACGGTTGTGCCCATAACAAGGAATATGGCGTAAGTAGGGTTCGGTAATTAATTGTACATTTTTGTTTACACTTGTACCTCTCCGTAATCTATTTAGCGTCTTTGATAACCGTTGAGCATCAAGAGGCTTGAGTAGATAGTCGAAGGCATGCTCTTCGAAAGCACGTATGGCATATTCATCATACGCTGTGACAAACACCACATATGGCATAGTGTCTGGATCAAGCATGGCCACCATTTCCAATCCGTTGATTTTTGGCATTTGGATATCGAGAAATATCACATCCGGTTGAAGACGATTTATCGTCGGTATGGCTTCCAGCGCATTGTTGCATTCGGCGATAATAGTGATATCCGATTCATTCGCCAGGAGTAGCCCCAGCTCTTCGCGGGCTGGTTTTTCATCATCAATAATTATTACTTTTAACATTATTTCCCCCTTATGTATTGATTCTATCATTTCCCAACAAAGGGATAGAGCTGTGTTGGCTGGAAGTGAGGGTTGATGTAAATTTAGTGATCTCTATCTGGTTTTATAGATGGTAATTTTTTCTTTACGGATATGGATTGAAAAATTTACGCTGTATGTTATGGTGTCATCCATAACGCGATATGGGCGCTAGTGTCCCTCATAGACAGGAATCAACAGGATCATGAATATGCAAAAAGATTCGCTCAATAATATCAATATCAGTGATGAACAGGTGTTAATCACGCCTGATGAATTAAAAGCCAAGTTCCCACTGAATGATCGAGAACAGCAAGCTATTGCGCAGTCACGTAGCACCATTGCGAATATTATTCATGGCCGTGATGATCGACAGTTGATCGTTTGTGGTCCTTGTTCAATCCATGATACGGATGCTGCTCTGGATTATGCGCGTCGTTTAAAAACGCTTTCAACTGAATTGAGTGATCGGCTGTATATCGTTATGCGTGTCTATTTTGAAAAACCGCGTACCACTGTTGGTTGGAAAGGATTAATCAATGATCCTTACATGGATGGGTCGTTTGATGTAGAAGCTGGATTGCATATTGCCCGTGGTCTGTTACTTGAATTGGTTCACATGGGATTGCCGTTGGCGACTGAAGCTCTGGACCCGAACAGCCCACAATATTTGGGGGATCTCTTTAGTTGGTCTGCAATCGGCGCGAGGACCACTGAGTCCCAGACGCATCGGGAAATGGCTTCTGGTCTCTCAATGCCGGTCGGCTTTAAAAATGGTACGGATGGTAGTCTTGGTACTGCTATTAATGCAATGAAAGCAGCCTCAATGCCACATCGTTTTGTCGGTATTAACCAGGGCGGTCAGGTATGCCTACTGCAAACACAAGGCAACGCTGATGGACATGTTATTTTACGCGGCGGAAAAAGACCTAATTACAGTGCACAGGATGTCGCTGAGTGTGAAAAACAGATGCGGGACGCAGGGCTGAAACCGGCGCTGATGATAGATTGTAGCCACGGTAATTCCAATAAGGACTATCGTCGGCAGCCGTTGGTGGTGGAATCGATTATTGAGCAGATTAAGGCAGGCAGCCGTTCTATCATAGGATTGATGCTAGAGAGCAATATTAACGAAGGCAATCAGTCATCCGAGCAGCCACGTTCGCAGATGCATTATGGTGTATCCGTGACTGATGCCTGTATCAGTTGGGAAAGTACGGAAACATTGTTACGTTCGTTACATCAGGAACTTGATGCGGTAGGCATAAATCGGTTAGGAGAATAATAAATGGTCGCTGAACTGACCGCTTTACGTGATCAGATTGATGAGGTAGATAAAGCGCTGCTGACGCTGTTATCACGCCGATTACAACTGGTAGCGGATGTTGGCGAAGTGAAAAGTCGCTATGGGTTACCGATTTACGCTCCGGAACGAGAAACTGCGATGCTGAGTTCACGCCGAAAGGAAGCGGAGATGTTAGGTGTTCCCCCTGATCTGATTGAGGATGTTTTGCGTCGTGTCATACGGGAATCATATTCTAGTGAAAACGATAAAGGGTTTAAAACGCTATGTCCTCAACTCCGCTCTGTGGTGATTATTGGTGGCCATGGGCAGATGGGGCGATTGTTTGACAAAATGCTGACGTTGTCTGGTTACCAGGTCAAGATTTTGGAACAGGATGACTGGCCGCAGGCTGACGCGTTATTATCCGATGCCGGTATGGTTATTGTCAGTGTTCCTATTCATGTAACGGAACAGGTCATTGCCCTGCTTCCCAAACTACCTGATGACTGCATCTTGGTAGATCTGGCATCGGTAAAAAATGGTCCATTGCAGGCGATGTTAGCGGCTCATTCGGGTCCTGTATTGGGATTGCATCCGATGTTCGGACCCGACAGTGGTAGCCTGGCCAAACAGGTGGTGGTGTATTGTGACGGTCGTCAACCTGAAGCCTATCAGTGGTTGCTGGAGCAAATTCAGGTATGGGGAGCGAGATTACATCGTATCAGTGCCGTTGAACACGATCAGAATATGGCCTTTATTCAGGCTCTACGCCATTTCGCCACTTTTGCTTATGGGGTGCATTTGGCAGAAGAAAATGTGCAATTGGAACAATTACTGGCTCTATCTTCACCGATTTATCGCCTGGAACTGGCAATGGTAGGCCGTCTGTTTGCTCAGGATCCGCAGTTGTATGCAGATATCATAATGTCTTCAGAAAATAATCTGGCATTGATCAAACGCTATTATCTGCGCTTTGGTGAGGCTATCGCATTGCTAGAGCAAGGAGATAAAGCTGCTTTTATCAGTAGTTTTAGAAAAGTTGAACACTGGTTTGGTGATTATGCACGCCGTTTCCAATCAGAGAGCCAAGTGTTATTGCGCCAGGCTAACGATATTCGGCAATAGAAGATTAGTCTTTAATGATATTACCGCCATTCCCCTTTAGCCGGGTATGGCGTTTTTGGTTATCAATCAGTCTCTACTGGTACAATGTTTTCACTGGGATAGCAGCCGAGCACTTTTAATGACCGGGTTATCATCGCCAGATCTTTGAGCGCGTTTTGCATTTCTTTACTGCGCAGATTGGCCTGAACATCAATATAAAACATCTCTTCCCATGGATTACCGTGAATGGGTCGAGACTCCAGTTTTGTCATTACGATACCGTGTTCACGCAGTACAAGTAATGCCTCCACCAGAGCGCCGGATTGCTGACCTGTTGCCATGATAAGTGTTGTTTTGGCTGGTACCTGTTCGGTAACTTCGATAGGTTTGCGAGCCAATATAATAAAGCGGGTAATATTTTGTGACTGGTTCGCCAGGTTATGTTCCAGTACTTGTAACTGGTAAAGCGTACCTCCTGCCTCACTACCTAATGCGGCAACCTTGGGTGATTTCAGTTCTGATA